>JBGTCT010000149.1:0-9762 GCA_041748695.1 Aquaticitalea sp.
AGCTGTTTGATGCCCACTTTTTTATAAATTAAATTCGTATGCATAAGCTCCAAAATTAAATATAAAACGCTTACATTTAGTACAGAAATGGTAGCAAATATTAATAAACCTCAACTTTTGCATCATTTTTGAAACAATGCATAAAAAACAATTTAATATCATAAAAAAATGAAAATCTGGATTGTAGTATTATTTTTAGCTTTGGGATTATACACTCAAGCTCAAGAAGTTGAACACGAAGGTGTTAAGTATGAAGTAAAGGGGGATGCCATTTTCCAAGATGGCAAAGATGTTACCCAAACCTTAACTATAGAAAAACAAAATCAGATAAGATCTGCTTTAGAACAACGAATGATGCTGGTGAAAACAGCCAATGAAGCACAAAAAAATCAAGAGCAAGCAGAAAAAGAATTGAAAAAGGCCGAAAAAGCGCAAAAAAGAGCAGAAAAAGACCAAAAAAAGGCTGAAAAGGCTCAAAAAAGAGCAGAAAAGGAATTAAAGGCAAAACAAAATGCCCATGATGATTTCCAAAGAGCTTCCAAAAAACTCCAACAAAACCAATCCAAATACGAAAAACTAAAAAGAAAAGGTAAGTTATCTCCAGTTGCTGAACAACAATGGTTGGATCGATTGGAAAAATATCGTGAAAATTTAGAAAGAGCCAAAAAGAAATTAAACTAATTACAATTTGAAGAATTCCGACTTACATATTGCACTGATTCAGTCCGAATTGGTTTGGGAAAATCCTGAAGAAAATAGGTCATACTTTCTAAAGAAAATTGAGAGCCTTTCTGAACCTGTTGATATCGTTGTACTCCCTGAAATGTTCTCTTCAGGGTTTACCATGAATGCAACCGCTGTTGCCGAAACCATGGAAGGTAAAACCGTGAAATGGATGAAGGATATCGCCATCAAAAAACAAATTGCCATTACTGGAAGCTTGGTAATCAAGGAACAAAATCATTATTACAACCGCTTACTGTTTGTTCATCCAAATGGTAACCTTGAAACTTACGACAAGAGACACACCTTTACCTTGGCAGGTGAAAATAAAGTATACACCGCAGGATCAAAAAAACTGATTGTCAACTACAAAGGTTGGAAAATATGCCCATTGATATGCTACGACTTGCGTTTTCCTGTTTGGTCGAGAAATGTTGAAAATTACGAGGTATTGATCTATGTTGCCAATTGGCCAAAGCCTCGAGTTACAGCTTGGGATGCTTTGTTACAAGCAAGAGCTATAGAAAATATGTGTTATTGCATCGGTGTAAACAGAATTGGCACAGATGGAAACAATCATGAATATTCAGGGAATTCAGCCGCTTATGATGTATTGGGAAATAGGCTGGACAGCCTTGCTGTTGATAAAGAAGGTATTGAAATAGTAACATTAAGCAAAAACGACTTGGAAGTTTATAGAATGAAACTCAATTTTTTGAAGGATCGGGATCAATTTTCTATAAAATAAATTCTTGTACCAAACCCCAGCTTGCTCTACCAAGCACTGTGCATAATCTTATTTTTAAAATTAGATCGGATAAGAGGTGTCAACACAAAAATCATCTCTTTTTTAATTTTTGGTCTGATTTACTATTTCAAAAACAGTTGCATTAAAATTTTTATTCGCTAAATACAAACCTAATCCAATAATGTAAATTCTACGATTGGATCCCAATTGGCTCGCGCCTCAATCACTATGCTATCGTAAATTATGTTTTCAGGTTGAAGCTTTTTTAGATAATTACCAGAATCCCACAAACCGTTTCCATTGGTGTCATAAATTACTCTTAAATAGTAATCCCCTGGATTAATAAATCGAAAATCAAATATTTTGGGTTCCGAAGCAAATTTCTCATACTTCATTTTACCTTTATCATCAGTAAGTTGAACGATTAGAGGGTACTTTGCATTTTTTAAAATTATTCTTACATTAGAATAGTCTGAAAATGGTTTAGTTCTTAAAGAAAATTTAAGCGTGTCATTCACATTTCCAAAAAAATCGGTAAATGCTTCTGGTAATGCGCTGATATTATAAGAATTGGCCTCCTTCTTTTCAAATTGAAAGGAATACGTGTTTTTTAAGCTATCCATTTTTATTTGGAAAGGCACATCCACAGAATCTTTGTCCATAATTTTGATCTTATCTAGGTCAATTTTAGTGAATGGTACAGTACCTTCAACCGTAAAATCATCATCAAAATTACCGCCTCCCGTCTGCACAGAACGAACGATCAATGAATCTTTTTCCATATCCCGAAAGCGATGCTTTAACGTATCTATATACATTTTGTTGCGAACTACAAAATTGGTTGAATCCAACGCCAATTTCGGTTTGTACCAATAGTATAATGTATCAGTGGCTTTATCTTTGGTAATGCGCTCTTCAAAATCGTCAGGTTTACTTTCGAGCATTTCAATTGTCATGTCTTTATAATCGCCCTGATATCCAAAGGCTATCTTTTGGCCAGCGACTTGTTTTGGCCGCTCTGCCTTAAAATCGGATATTTCTTTAAAGAGCTTAATTTTATAATTAGAATCTGTCGGTACGGAAATGATTCTTTCGTAGAAACCTATTTTATCTGTTTTTTGTTGAAAGGTAAAATTTCTATTTCCATCTTTTAAAGCCAACAATAAATAGTTGCCAGCCTTGATGTTTTCGATACTAAAAGTGGTTAGGCTATCGAGTGTATTGGTGACGTATTTTGGTTTTTTCTTGTAAACAATAGAATCATTAAAAGTAGAATCAACTTCATACAACATCACAGACACGAAGGTATCTGGCTTTCGGTTTTCTGCATCCATAATAGATCCTTTTACCGAAAGCGAATCAATATAACTTCCTGTTGAAAACACATATTTATAATAAGGATACGGATTATCTTCGTTATTGTCCACAATACTTTGCCCAAAATTAAAGGCATAAGTTGTGTTGGCATCTAAGGTGTCATTGATAACGATCTTAATGTATTTACTGGCGGAGCCCATCGGTGTAATGTCAGGCTCGGGATCCATAGGAGGTGAAATAATTAATTGCTTTTGTACATCTTTGATTTTGATATATTCATCAAAGTAAATACGTATTTCCTTTGCTGTAAAGTCGGTAGAAAAATTTTCTGGAATAGATCTAATAATTTTTGGTGGCACTATATCTTTCTCTCCGCCACTAGGTGTGCCTCTGTTAGCACAGGAAATAATTAAAGCGACCACAAAAGTCATGAAAGCCATTTTAAAAATATTTTGACGCATGTGTATTCTCAAAGTTTAAGCAAAGTAACAATATATTTAGGATACTAACGCGAAAATTATTCTGCAATTGCCATGGTTGCAACACTAATTGTTACGCCCTCTATGGTTATCAATTCGTTGGCACAGGCTTCAAGTGTTGCTCCCGTGGTAATAATGTCATCGACCAGAAGAATGTGTTTGCCTTTCAAGGTATGGACGTCTGAAATTGAGAAATCAGATTCGTGAGTAAGGATACGTTTTAGTCGATCTTTAAAAACTTGAGTAGAAGTCGCCTTAATTTTTATCAAAACATCTGCATTGTATTCAATATTTAAGGCTTGGGCAATTTCTTTTCCGAATTTATCTACTTGGTTATAGCCTCTTTTTCTTAATTTTGTCTTGTGCAAAGGCACTGGGACGACAACATCGATGTCTTTATATAATTCGGTTAGTGATAATTCTTCACCAAGCCACTTTCCCAGGAAAGTACCAACATCCTCATGACCTTTATATTTGAGATTGTGAAGCAAACGTTGCACAATCCCTTTTTTGTTAAACCATAATAAACTAGTTGCATGGACATAGTTAACTCTACCGTACAATCTTTTTGCAACCGCATTATCTCCGTCTAAATGAAAATTTGTAACAGGCAATTCATTACGACAAAACGTGCAAACATATAGTTCATTATCGCTTAAATGGCTTTCACAGGCCAAACAAACTTTAGGAAAAAACAAGTTTAACAAATTTATTATCATTTTATCGATAAAAACATGATAACACAAACATAATATATATTTTCGCTTTAATTAAATTAATTCTAACCTCCCTCAAGAATTACAAATGATAGTTAACCCTCAAGTATTTAACTACAGACTAATTATAGGTTCTTTAATAGTTACGATGTCAGTTTTGGCAACTTTTAGTTTCTTAAACTATGAATCGCTTCAATTACATGAACAATCTTTAGAACTAGAGAAAAAATTGGTAGAAAATGAATTGTCGCAGTTGATTGAACGCTATGACGATATTGCGAGTACCAATGACTACATGGCGTCAATAGTCAACCAGTCAAAACTTACTACCCAAAGAGCTTTAGACTCTCTTCGCCTATTAAAATCTGATATTTTTGTGATTACACGATTTAAATCGCAGCTCAATGATTTTAAAAACAAAAACAAGGAACTTTTGGAAATCTTTGATTCCATAAATGATGTCAATAAAGATCTGGAAAGGGAGAACCTTTTGGCTCATAACCTTTTGAAAATAGAAAAAGACGTCAATTCTTCTCTTGTCAAGAAAAATCAATCCTTAAACAAAATCATTGAGAAAGGATCTGTTTTGACAGCAAATTCATTTAAGGCCCAAGCCTATCGCAATTTGAATGGTACGCTTTCTTTAACCAAAAAAGCTAATAAGGCTGAAAGCATAGAGGTGTGTTTTACATTAGCTGAAAATGCACTGGCTGAAAAAGGTGAAAAAGAGTTGTACATACAAATCGTAAATCCAAAAAATAATGTTATTGCAAATAGAGGATCTGTAGAATTTGGTGATTCTTTATTGATTTACAGTACCAAGACACTAGTAAATTACAACAACCAAGTTTTAGATATCTGCACCAATATTACTGCTGACCCTGGTGATAAGCCCTTAACAAAAGGAACATATTTTATTTCTGTCTTTCATAAAGACAAGCAATTAGGCAGCACCAAAATCATACTGGATTAAACTCTAAATATATTTTTAAAAACCGTTCCATTAATTGGGGCGGTTTTTTATTTTTGCACCATGGTAAATAATGAAGATCAATTCAAAAAAGTAATCTCACACGCCAAGGAATATGGCTATGTGTTTCAGAGCAGTGAAATATATGATGGCTTGAGCGCGGTATATGATTATGCACAAAATGGAGCAGAATTAAAGAAAAACATACGCGACTATTGGTGGAAAGCCATGGTACAGATGAATGATAATATTGTCGGTATTGATGCGGCCATTTTTATGCATCCAACCACTTGGAAGGCTTCTGGCCACGTGGATGCGTTCAATGATCCTTTGATCGACAATAAAGATTCCAAAAAACGCTACAGAGCCGATGTGCTGATTGAAGATTACTGTGCTAAAATTGAGGGTAAAATCGATAAAGAAGTTGACAAAGCTTCAAAACGATTTGGAGATGCTTTTGACAAAGCCCAATTTTTGGCCACAAACACAAGAGTTGCTGATTATCAAGAAAAAATAAACACCACCCTGTCGCGCATGGCAAAATCCCTAGAAAAAGAAGATTTAGCCGATGTCAAAGCACTTATTGAAGAATTGGAAATTGCCGATCCTTTAACTGGAAGCAGAAATTGGACAGAAGTGAAACAATTCAACCTGATGTTTGGGACCAAAATTGGTGCTTCCGCAGAAAACTCAATGGATTTATACCTTCGGCCAGAAACCGCCCAAGGCATATTTGTCAATTTTCTGAATGTTCAAAAATCAGGTCGTTTAAAAATCCCTTTTGGAATTGCTCAAACAGGAAAGGCATTTCGAAATGAGATCGTCGCCAGACAATTTATTTTTAGGATGCGTGAGTTTGAACAAATGGAAATGCAATTTTTCATTAAACCAGGAACCCAAAAAGAATGGTTTGAGCATTGGAAAGAAACCCGTATGAAATGGCATATATCATTGGGATTGGGTGCAGACAATTATCGCTTTCATGACCATGAAAAATTGGCACATTACGCAGATGCAGCGACAGATATCGAATTCAAATTTCCTTTTGGATTTAAGGAACTCGAAGGAATTCATTCCAGAACTGATTTTGATTTAAAGCAACATGAAATATTTTCAGGCAAAAAGTTACAATATTTCGATCACGAAACGAATGAAAGTTATGTGCCTTATGTTTTGGAAACGTCAATTGGATTGGATCGTATGTTTTTGGCGGTGTTTTCAAATTCTTTAGTTGAGGAAACTTTGGATAATGACACCACCCGAACCGTTTTAAAGTTGCCTGCTGTTTTAGCACCGATAAAAGCCGCTATTTTACCTTTGGTAAAAAAAGATGGTTTACCAGAAATTGCACGTCAAATTGTAGAAGACCTCAAATGGGATTTTAATATAGATTATGACGAAAAGGATGCCGTTGGAAGACGTTACAGACGCCAAGATGCCAATGGAACACCATTTTGTATTACCGTAGATCATGAAACAATAGAAAACCAGACAGTGACTATCCGTGAAAGAGACACCATGGAACAAAGGCGGGTGAAAATTGAAGACCTACGCGATATCATCAAACAGGAAGTGGATGTTAAGACTTGGTTGATGAAGATGTAAAAGCAATTAAAAAATCAAAATGTTAAATTCCAAAATCCAACCGCTTAAAGGTGGATTTTGGAATTTTTATTTAAAAACGATATCCTAGATTGAAGCCAAATTTGCCAACAAAATCATATTCATTTTTGTCAGTATTAAATATGTTTCTACCAAATCCACCATTCACTTCAAAAACAAAACCACCAGATGTCATCCACTTTCCTCCAAGTCCAAAGCCTAAAGCAAAATCGGTAACGTCCTCCTCTCGAATTATTATAGCTGGATCAAATCCATTGACAAATTCGCTTTCCCTCCCTTTTGTAGAGTTCAACATACCGAAACCTTCAAGAAAAAAGCCCGCCGCATATTTTTTTCCAAAAAAGATACGATAGTAAGGAGACACATAATAATTGATATCAGAATCAAAATTTTCTTCATCAAACGGAATAAAAACCGACATTCCAACAGAAGATTCTTGAGATAAATTGCGTTCATAACTAGGCTCAAATGCACCAATCAGAAGGAAAACAGAGTTCAATTTGATTTCGTTCTTTCCATAATTGTTTCGCGAAATAGTGTCGTTCTGCGAAAAGGCGCCAATCATAAACAAAAGCATCAAAAATGTGAAAATATTTCTTTTCATAAATAAGCTGTTAAATTAGTTTAGGTTTGCAGTTTAAAGATGCAATACTACTAAAATGGTTGCGTCAGAAAAAACTTATTTTGCTAAAAATAAGCCTTTAACTGCACCGTTCCGGTGTGAATGGTTTTGGATGTTTCTGTTTTTCGTCCGAAGTAATTGAGATTCAAATCCAAGTAAGTTGTCAATTTCTTTTGTGCCAACAAACTCCATGTGTAGTTTTTCCCGGGTTGCAATCCTTCGAGCATTTGGTAGGAAACTGGTGTATTGGCATTACCCTCAAAACTATTGTCAAAAAAGTTAATCTCACCAATCAACCCAATCTTTTGGGTATTGTTATATGTAAACGATACTCCGTAATTATTTTGCAATAAGCTTTCCATATTTCCGATGGTGTTGTCCTTTAGAGTGTACTGATAAAAAACATCAAAACGCGCATTCTCATTGAACAGATAAGATAATTTTGGTTGCAATCGCGATTCGTCGATAATGAAATTTCGGTTGGTAAAATTTTCGCTCAAACTTTCATTTTTATCCAGACTCGATTTTAAATTGATCAACCAACTTTTGGCAAACTTATGGTTAAAATTGAGCTGATGGCTTTTCAATTTACTTTCCTGAAATCCTATGGACAGCAGTGTTCGGCTGGTGTTTGTAAGAAAGGTATATGAGGTGGTATAGTTTTGTTTTCCGCGATTGAAAAACAAAACATTTCGAATGCTTTTATTGAGTGCCAATTGGTTATCGTCACCATCAGCAAAGGGATTCAAATCAAAGGTACTGCTTTCCTTTCTTATTTTTCGATCGACCAAATAGGAGCTTTGATTATAAAAATGCGACCAGAATTTTCGAGAGGCGTTATCACTAACAGACCATTTTTGCGGGTTGATCGTTAAGGTCTGGCTTAATCGGTTTTGATGGGTTTTTACAAATATTTGATTAGGCAAAAGAACTCTTAAATATTCTCCCTGATCCTGAAACTGCGCTAACTCAAATTCATTTAATTCCTGAATACCATTACCGTTATAATCAATCCATGTGTAAGCACCTTGACCAGGATCGACTTGTACATAGGTGAAATCCTGTTGAGGCAAACTTCCAGAATTGGTTTCAAAAATTGTATTCCATTGTACAATTTGATCAAACAATTGCTGATTAAAATTTAAACGTGAATTAAAAGATTGCTCGTCCTCAATGGCATTATCAACATATTTTAAATTTCGATAATTAACAAATACACCCAAATCTGTTTTTGTGTTTTGAATTATTTTTGATTTGATATAATACGTGTTTGAGCTATTTACCCTTTCGATGTTATTGAATCTCAAACTGTCGTTGACACGGTATTTATATCCAACTTCAGCAAAAACTTTGGTACTGTCGCCCACACCATAAAACACTTCCATTGATTTGAACCGTTGGCTCAAAGGCGTTAAACTATCACTTAATCTTTCGCGTTGTTCATTGTCTTCAGCTGCCAGTTTGGTGCCAATCCATTGTTTGTCGAGACTGTATATCAATCTGTTGAATGTTCTGAAAAAAGTGGATCCAGATACGTCACTTTCACTGTTTAAAATACTCGTATTGGTAAACAATTGCAACCGCTTAAATCGCAGATTGGCTAATGCACTATGCCTGTTGCCATTAAAGTTTTCGGAAAAATTAAGGTGTTCGAATCTGTAAGATGCAAAACCATTTGTTGGATGGACAAGTTCTAGGCCAGCAGTCAATAAATTTTGATTACCAAGTGGCGTGTCCAAATTCCAATCGCGATTAAATTCAGCATAATAAAGTCGCTGAATTGTTTTGAAGCTTTTCTGAATGATATCGGCATCGACAATGGCAGATAGATTCCAAAGGCTATCTGTTTTTACAATGTTTTGCTTCACACGAAATTTTCCTGCAAAACCATCATTGTTGCCATCATCCAAATCAGAAAAAAGGTTTAAATCATTTTTGCTTCCAGCGGCTTCAAAATAAATATCGGTGTGATCCGTGGGTTTATAAGTTCCATTGACTACAGCTAATTGCAATTTTGTCGGAGCGATCAATTGTACAATAGGGGCAAAATTACCTTGAGGAACCCCAGCAATTGGGTCGACATACTCATAAATGTTGTTGATGGCATTGCTATTAATAAGCACATAATCACCTTGATTGTTGCCAACCGATCGAAAATTAACGCTGAACAATTCATCTTTAGAATTATTGGAATACACAAAGACTTCCACACCATCAATCAATTCCTTTTTATATAAGATTCTATTTTCACTATATGCTTCAGCGACACCAGAAGGTGCTACCATTAATGACGGATTGTCGCCCGCATCGGACAAAATTGCAATTTGATCTGGAGAAAGATTTTGCTGTAATGGCTGATTTTTGGAATCGACTTCAGAATATACAGAAACCCCTAACTTGAGCTTTTCGGTTTCGTAAGTGCTTCCACCAAAAACCGTAAATCGGGAAAAATTGCGTTCGCTAAACTGATAGTCAACCGTAATTCGCATTTCGGAGGTAATAGGAAACGTGGAATTAAAAATGATTTCACCAGCGTTATAATCGATGATATAATCTTCATTTTC
>JBGTCT010000150.1:0-5213 GCA_041748695.1 Aquaticitalea sp.
TTGGATGTTATAGGCGAATTGATTTCGAATATGTACGGCGCCCTTGAAGTGCATAAAATGGTAACGAACGGGACGCCAAAGAAAGACGCTTTAAATACGTTTATGAAGCGTGTTTTGGGTTCCATTGATAAGGAATCGTAACAACATCTCTCTTACTATACACTAAAAAAACCTCTTCGCGACACAGAATGGGTGGAAGAGGTTTTAACCAATTAACTTAAAAATATACTTAACAAATCCTAAAAAAATTCTTATTTTGAAGATGGCAATAAAACAGCATCCACTACATGGATTACGCCGTTTGATTGATTGACATCTGCAATGGTCACTTGTGCTGACCTTCCATTTTCATCAGTGATATAAACCGCACCGTCTTTAGCCCAAGCAGTTAATATGCCACCTGCAACTGTTTTAATTTCTGCTTTACCATTTCCTTCTTTGATCAATTTGGCAACATCAACAGCATTCCATTTTCCTGATACCACATGGTGTTTTAAAATGGTTTGCAATTGTTCTTTGTTCTCTGGTTTCAATAAGGTTTCAACTGTTCCTTTTGGTAGATTGTCAAATGCAGCATTGGTTGGAGCAAATACGGTAAATGGTCCGCCACTTGCCAATACCTCAACCAATTCGGCCGCCTTTACAGCTGCAACCAAGGTTGTATGATCTTTGGAGTTGACAGCATTTTCAACAATGTTTTTTGTTGGGTACATTTCAGCACCACCGACCATTTTGATGTCGTGCTTCATCATTTTGTCTTCTTTGTTCATCATTTTTTTCTCTTGAGCCAAAACGCCTTGACCGATGAACATTGAACCTACTACAAATACAATACTTAATACTTTAAATGTTTTCATACTTTCTTTTTACGTGAATGATTATTGTTTTAATTCCACTTATTTACGTGATTTGTTGCTTTATGGTTTTTGAGGATGGTTTGGTAAAACAAAGAATGGTTATGCTTTAGAACGTTATGGATTAAATTTGAAATCTTAGTTAAGAATTGCTGTTTTTGTTTCATTCCTTTTTAACCGCAAAGCATGCAAAGAAAAAAAACGCCGAGGACGCAAAGAAAAAAATGTTGATTGAAAGTGAGTCCACTGGATAATTATTGAATTGGAAGCTTAAACGGGATTACGTGATAGAAGTACCGGATTGAATAGGAAGACTTTCCGAACTTTGCGGAACCTTTGTGCCCTTTGCGGTTAAATTAAGTATCCTTTTACAAATTCCTAAAGAAGAACCAAAAGAATTAATCATGTGGTTTATTTTACATCACAATTTGTGAATTTTCCAAATAACATATGCTGATTTTTTTGTATCTTATTGACGTAATTTTTTAAAACATTTTAGATGGAAAGTGATTATATTAAAGTCTTTTCTGGTACATTTATCATCGTTCAGCTAGTTCTGGACCGTCTAGAGAGCGCAGGAATAAATGCCGTTATCAAGGAGGAATCAGGCTTGGGACAACACTCTGGGTTCAGTTCAGCCAATTCAGGATTCCAAGAGCTGTATGTATCCAATGAGGAGCTCGATTACGCCATTCCCATTATTGAAGAGGTAAAAGCTGACTTGGAACTATAAAAAAAAGCCCGTTTGGGCTTTTTACATATTATACAGATATAGCGTACATTTTATTACGCAGCTCTTTTAATTTTTTGTCATCCATATAATCATCAAAGGTCATGTATCTATCGATGATGCCATTCGGTGTCAATTCAATGACTCTATTGGCAACGGTTTGAGCGAATTCATGGTCATGGGTTGTAAATAATATAGTGCCTTTAAAGTTCTTTAAGGAATTATTAAAAGCTGTAATACTTTCCAAATCCAAATGATTTGTGGGTTCGTCGAGCATCAATACATTGGCCCTCATCATCATCATACGGCTCAACATACATCGTACTTTTTCGCCTCCCGATAGAACATTGGTTGTTTTCAGGGCTTCTTCGCCGCTAAAAATCATTTTGCCCAAAAACCCTCTGATGTATACTTCTTCCCGTTCTTCTTCACTCTTTGCCCATTGGCGTAACCATTCAACCAAAGTCATTTTTTCATCAAAAAACGAGCTGTTATCTAAAGGCAAATACGACTGGTTGGTAGTAATTCCCCAAGAATAGCTGCCTGCATCTGCTTTTTCGTAACCATTGAGGATTTGATAAAATGCGGTCGTTGCCCTAGAATCCCTAGAATACACTACCACTTTATCGCCTTTGGTTAGATTGATATCCACATTTTGAAACAGGGTTTCGCCATCGGTAGATGCTGCCAATCCTTCGATATTCAAAATTTGGTCGCCTGCTTCTCTATCGCGATCAAAAATAATTGCTGGATAGCGTCTGCTCGACGGTTTTATATCGGAGATATTCAACTTCTCGATCATCTTCTTTCTACTCGTCGCTTGTTTTGATTTTGCAACGTTGGCAGAAAACCTTCGGATGAATTCCTCCAATTCCTTTTTCTTTTCTTCGGCTTTCTTGTTTTGTTGTGCACGCTGTCTTGCTGCTAATTGTGACGATTCGTACCAAAAGGTGTAATTACCTGAAAAGTGATTTATTTTACTAAAATCGATATCCGAAATGTGTGTACAAACGGCATCTAGAAAGTGCCTATCGTGAGAGACAACAATGACGCAGTTTTCATAGTTGGCCAAGAAATTCTCCAACCATCCGATAGTTTCATAATCCAAATCATTGGTAGGCTCATCCATAATCAACACATCTGGATTCCCAAATAATGCCTGTGCTAATAACACACGCACTTTTTGTTTTCCATCCAAATCCTTCATCAACGTATAGTGATTATCTTCCTTGATTCCCAAATTGGAAAGCATTGAGGCTGCATCACTTTCGGCATTCCAGCCATTCATTTCTTCAAACTTTACCTGAAGCTCTCCTATTTTTTCGACATTCTCGTCATTGTAATCCGCATACAGTGCATCCAATTGACTTTTTAGTTCAAACAACGGTTTGTTACCAATCATTACCGTCTCCAAAACCGTATGTTCATCATAGAGATTGTGATTTTGCTCAAATACCGACATACGCTTTGTTGGTTCCAAATGGACATGACCCGAAGTCGGATCCATCTTTCCAGAAATAATCTTTAAAAATGTTGATTTTCCAGAACCATTGGCACCAATGATACCATAGCAATTCCCTTGGTTGAAAGTGGTATTGACCTCATCAAAAAGAATGCGTTTGCCGAACTGAACTGAAAGATTTGAAACTGATAACATAAACTCATTTTAAATATGCTGCAAAAGTAGTTAAAAGCATCCACATCAAAAAACATATGAGAATCCCCTTAATAAAACATTTAACAGCGCATTAACAACTGTATCGGCTAGCATCGGTTATTTTTGTTAATGAATGGTCCTCCAACCCATACTAACTTTTATGAGAATTCACCTTTTGCTTTTATTGATCTTATCAATACTATTTGGCTGTAAGAATGACCCAAATGGTAATGGCGACTATACTTATTTTGGAGGGGAAATCGTAAATCCGAATAACGACTATGTAATCCTTAACAGCATTAATGACGATTCAGATACGCTTTATTTGGATAACAAGAATCGATTCTTTCATAAAATAAAAGATCTTCAGCCTGGAATTTACACCTTCTTGCATGGCGGGGAATACCAATTGGTACTTTTAGAACACAAAGACAGCATTATGCTTCGTCTCAACACTATGGACTTTGATGAGTCGCTGGTATATACAGGTGAAGGCGCCCGTAAAAACAATTTTCTGATATCATCTTTTTTAGAGAATGAAGTGGACAATAAGAAGTTTATGCGCATGTGGGAAATGGAACCTAAAAAGTTTGAACAAATTTTAGATGAAAACAGGAAGCAAAAATTGGATAACCTGAAGGACTTTTTGTCCAAAAATGAGTATTCAGACCTGTTTAAGACCATCGCAGAAAGCAATATTAATTACGACTATTATTACAATAAGGAATTATATCCCTTTGGATATTACGGTTATAATAATTTGATCCATCATAAGGATTTGCCGGAAAATTTTTATGCCTTCAGAGATGAAATCGATTATAATAACGAAGATTTGAGAGGCGTTATGCCATATAACCGTTTTTTGTTTAACCATTTTAATAATCTGGCACTCAATAAATTTTATGAAACAGCTACCCATAATGTGGTTTTTGATAACCAATCAGTGGTTTATAATTTAGAAAAACTGCATCTGATGGATAGTTTGGTTAGCAATGAAAATATTAAGAACCATTTACTAAAGTACACTACTAGGGATTTTGTTACCGTAAGTAGGGATAGTACAGAAACGTTAGAAGTGGTAAACTCATTTCTTGCTAAAAGCACCAATGATCTCGACAAAGCATACATCAAAGATTGGGCAAAGTCTGTAAATAAGCTAAAGGCTGGAAATAAAATTCCTAACGTTCAACTACTTAATTATGACAATGCAGTTGTGGACATCCACTCCATAATTAAAAAACCGACAGTCATTTATTTTTGGTCGTCCAACCTGCCACTGCTGTTGCGAAATAGTCATTATAAGGCGAATTCCTTAAAGGCAAAATTTCCAAAGTTTGATTTTATAGCCATCAATATCAATCTTGATGACAGCTCCCACTGGAAAGACATCTTGAAACAATATAAACTATCAGCGCTCAATGAATACCATTTTAAGGAACCAAATGTTGCTATGAACGAATTGGCCATCAGCTCGGTTAATAAATCCATTCTGGTTGACAGTGAAGGCATCATCATTAACTCTAATGCCATGATCTTTACTTCGGAGTTTGAAGAAGAACTAGAGCGTGTGCTCAATAAAAAAGAGGCCAACCAATAATTAAAAGGCTGTAGGCTTTAGGCTGTAGGCTGTAGGCTTTAGGCTTTAGGCTTTAGATTCTAGGCTCTTAATACTTGATACTTAATTCTTAATTCTAACTTTTAATTTCCTTTTTTGTAATCTGCCAAAAACTTTTCCAGTCCGATGTCGGTCAATGGGTGGTTCAGCAATCCTGTGATGGAACTCAACGGACCCGTCATCACGTCGGCACCTAATTTTGCGCAGTCAATAACATGCATTGTGTGACGTACGGAAGCTGCCAATATTTCGGTTTCAAAACCATAGTTGTCATAAATCAAGCGTATTTCTGAAATAAGGTTTAAACCATCGGTCGAAATATCATCCAAACGTCCAATAAAAGGCGATACATAGGTT
>JBGTCT010000151.1:0-2957 GCA_041748695.1 Aquaticitalea sp.
AAATTGGGTTTACCACCAATTATCTCGACGCTCGTTCCAGTACGTATTGTACTGATGTTGCAAAAGTCACCCTTTCGCCAGTGCTCCATGTCAATGCCGACGATGCTGAAGCCGTTGTTCATGCGGTGTTATTCGCACTCGATTTTAGTATGGAATTCAAGCGTGATGTCTTTATTGATTTATTGGGATATCGTAAATATGGTCATAACGAAGGTGATGAACCGCGTTTTACACAGCCTAAATTATACAAAGCCATTGCAAAACATGATAATCCTCGAGAGATTTACAGCGAAAAACTGATTGCCGAAGGCGTTATCGATAAAGATTATACGGCTAAACTTGAAGAGGATTATAAAGCTCAACTTGAAGAAAAACTGGAGGACTCACGTAAGATTGAAAAAACAGTGATCACTCCATTCATGCAAAACGAATGGAAAGATTTTGTCAATGTCACTGAAGAGGAAATGATGCAACCAGTGGATACAAAAGTTTCCAAAGAAAAATTATTACACATCACAGAAGTTCTTTCGTCGTTGCCAAAGGATAAGAAATTCATCAAAAAAATAGAACGCCTTGTAGAATCGCGCAAAACGATGTTTGAAGAAAACAAACTAGACTGGGCCATGGCCGAACATTTGGCATACGGCACCTTACTTGAAGAAGGTTTTGATGTTCGTTTCTCTGGACAGGATGTTGAGCGAGGCACGTTTTCGCATCGCCATGCCGTGATAAAGGTAGAGGACAGTGAGGAAGAAATAATATTGCACAATTATATCAGTGAGAAACAAGGACGTTTCTTTATATACAATTCGTTGCTTTCAGAATATGGTGTTGTTGGTTTTGATTATGGATATGCTATGGCAAGTCCGAATACCTTGACCATTTGGGAAGCACAGTTTGGGGATTTTGTCAATGGCGCCCAAATCATGATTGACCAATACATCACCGCAGCCGAAGACAAATGGAAACTTCAAAACGGATTGGTCATGTTATTGCCACATGGTTATGAAGGCCAAGGAGCAGAACATTCATCTGCACGGATGGAACGTTTTCTGCAGCAGTGCGCAGTTGATAATATGTTTGTTGCCGATTGTACAACGCCAGCCAATATGTATCATTTGTTGCGCAAGCAGATGCAATCCAACTTTAGAAAACCGTTGATCGTTTTTACACCCAAAAGTCTGTTACGCCATTCCAAATGTATATCTACTGTAGAGGAATTTACCAACGGAAGTTTCCAAATGTTAATTGATGATGAAAATGTGAAAGCAGAAAAGGTCAAAACATTGGTGTTCCTTACAGGTAAATTCTATTATGATCTGTTGGAAGAACGCGAAAAGTTGGGACGCGATGACATAGCTTTTATCAGAATTGAGCAGTTGTTCCCATTGCCAATAGAAGACATCCGAAAAACATTAAAAAAATATAAAAACGCCAAAGATATTGTTTGGGCTCAAGAAGAACCTCGCAACATGGGTGCTTATAGTCATATGTTGATGCATGTTGAAGAAATAAAAACCTTCCGGATTGCATCATTACGACCTTATGGAGCGCCTGCTGCTGGAAGTGCCACACGTGCTAAACGACGTCATCAGGAGGTCATAGATTATGTGTTTGACAAATCAAAAAATAATCAATAATAAAAGTGAAATAGTAAGCCCATCACAAATTGTGATACCATATTTTTGAAAGTATTTGAAGCCACAGGAAATTGAAAATAAAATCTACATCAACAGACATCAGAATGTGATGTTGGATTTTGATTTGGCTGAAATGTACCAGATAGAAACTCGAGTTTTTAAAGCAGGCAGTTAGGAGGAATAGTGCACGTTTTCCGAAAGATTTTATGTTTGAAATTATTAAGGAAGAGTTTGAAAACTTGACATCACAATTTGTGACACCAAGTCATGGAGGTGTGCGTTATATGCCTTTCGCTTTCACAGAACAAGGTGTCGCAATGCTTTCGAGTGTGTTAAAGAGCAAGATAGCGATTGAAATCAATATCTCAATTATAAGAGCATTTGTATTGATGCGTCAATTTGCACTTTCACATAAAGAGTTGACCGAAAAATTAAATCAACTTGAAAATAAGTTTGATAAAAAATTCAATGATGTCGCAGATGCCTTGAATTATTTGTTACAGAAAGATAAAATAGAAATAAAACAAAAACAACGCGAACCAATAGGTTACAAAAAACAATAAGAACGATGATTTTAGAAATGAAAGTTCCTTCACCAGGAGAGTCTATTACAGAAGTTGAAATCGCAGCATGGTTGGTAAAAGATGGAGATTATGTAGAAAAAGATCAGGCCATTGCTGAAGTCGATAGTGATAAGGCCACACTAGAATTACCTGCAGAAGCAAGCGGAATTATTACCCTTAAAGCGGAAGAAGGCGATGCAGTAGCAGTAGGCGAAGTGGTATGTTTGATAGATACCGATGCTGAAAAACCTGGCGATAGCAAATCAGAAGACAAAGCATCTAAAGAAGATACCTCTAAAGAGGAAGACAAATCTGAAAAGAAGGATAAAAAAGATGAATCTGATACGCCTGAAACCTTCAATAAAGGCGATGAAGGTTCCAATGACAATGCAGAAAAGGATTTGGCTAAAGAGCAAAAGGAAACACCTAATACGGAGTCACACCAAAAAGCACCTAATCCTCCAAAAGACACCTATGCTTCTGGAGTGGCAAGTCCGGCTGCCAAAAAAATATTGGCAGAAAAAAACATGGCCGCTTCTGACATAAAAGGTTCTGGAAAAGATGGACGTATCACGAAGGATGATGCCACCAACGCCAAACCGTCCATGGGAACACCAACAGGAGGCAATCGAGGTTCTTCAAGAAGCAGAATGTCCATGCTGCGACGTAAAGTGGCAGAACGATTGGTTGAGGCAAAAAACACAACAGCGATGTTGACCACATTCAACGAAGTTGATATGTCGCCAATATTTGC
>JBGTCT010000152.1:0-6904 GCA_041748695.1 Aquaticitalea sp.
GCCACTTCAATCTTATAAATGCAACCCACACTCCGTCTTCGGATTGTTGTTCCAGCGACCGCTGCGGTCTTCACCTGGGACAGTGCAATGAGAGCAACCTATGGAATTGTAACCTTTAGCAACCAATGGATGAAAAGGTAAATGATGCTCTTCAATATATTGGTCACGCTGTTCTTTTGTGATATCCAACAACGGATAAAATTTTAGGATTTCACCACGCAATTCAAACACATTTAGAGTCGCCCTGTGATCGCTTTGCCATTCCATCAATCCTGAAGCCCAGACTTTATATTTCTTTTTAATCGTATCCAAAGGTTTTACCTTATTAATGGAACAGCAAAAATCTGGATTCTTTCGCCAGGTTTCATCGTGGTTTGTGAATTCATGCTCTTCCTTTAGGGCTTGAATAGATTCAACATTCAAACCATACAATTCGGTAAGTTTCTTTTTATAGATAAGGGTGTCTTCAAAATGATAACCAGTATCAATGAAAAAGACTTTTTGATCCTTGTTGGCTTCAGAAAATAATTTGAGAAAAAAAGCAGAGGTAGCAGCAAACGAACTTGTGAGCATCACTTCATTGACATCAAAATCATTATATAATTCCTTGATGCGCTGTATGGCAGACAGCGGTTTATACTTTAGGTTCAATGCCGCAATTGCTCTATCGGAGATTTGAATTTGTTTTATGGTGGAGGTGTTTTCGAACATGCCAAATGAAATCAATTCATCAAATTAGGATGCAAACTAGTCTTTTGTTTTGAGTAACAAAAGTGTTTCACTAACTTTTGAGAAATTAATAAAAAAGGGTCACTCTTTTTGCTTTTTTGGCATCGGACCACGCAAATGTATGATTAATCCGTTGAGGAAATTACGCAGAATTTGATCGCCACATTCCATGTATTTGGGATGGTCTTCATTTCTAAAAAAAGCACCAAGCTCACTTTTGGTAATCCTGAAATCTACCAATTCCAGTATTTTTACAATTTCGTCATCGCGAAGTTTTAAAGCAACCCGCAATTTTTTAAAGATATCGTTGTTGGTCATGTTAATTATTATTTGTCAATAATTTCAGGTATAGAATCAAAATCGTTCCGCCTTCGGCGTAACTACAAGATCCAAGTACAAGTACAAGTACAAGTACAAAGTTAAAAGAATGTTTAAAAACGGTCAACTAAAATTAGGGAAGTTTAGACTTAATTTAATGAACTGTAGATTATCTTTTTATAAGTATGAGATTTCTGTCTTTACAAAAACATGTATCGACCAAAAATGATTATCTAATATCTAATATCTAATATTTAATGGATTAACCATTGATACGCTTCATGAAAATATTTACTCCAAAAAGCTTCGTTATGTTTACCACCTTCTACAATGCGATTGACGATTTGTTCTGGCTTAACGTCTTTTTCAAGTAGCAAAATTACCATTTTTTGTTGATCTAAAACCATATGAGCGGCATCTTCCAAAGTTTCTCCTTCTTCTGAACCAACTAAAAAATAAAATTTTGAAGATTCTGGGATTTTAGCGGATTCTGTAAACTCGTAAATGTCTTTGCTATACCAGAAGGAAGGCGAAAACACACCAGCATTTCCAAAAGTTTCTGGATATTTCACCACAGCGTAAAATGATAGTAATCCGCCAAGTGAAGACCCAATTATGGACGTATGTTTGGCATCGGTTTTAGTTCTATAGGTTGTATCGATATGAGGCTTTAAAGTGTTGATAATAAAATCGAGGTACAATTCGCCTTTGCCACCTCCATCTGTTTCATTTGGAAATGGTGTCAATTCATCAAGGCGCTTTTCATTGCCATGCTCGATACCGATAATGATGGTTTCATTGTTCGAAATGGAATCTAGATATTCATCAACTTTCCATTCGCCAACATAAGATGTTTGTGCATCAAAAAGGTTTTGTGCATCGTGCATATAAATGACAGAATACGCTTTTTTAGAATTTTGATACATTTTAGGCAGATACACCCAAATTTTTTTTTCAACCTCAAGTTGAGGTGCTTCGATCGTGAATGTTGCAACTTGTTGTGATGCAGTACTTTGCCCGAAAAAATTGAATGTTAAAACGCACAAAAAAATCAAAAAAAAGAGCCGTAACTGCATGATATTTAAGTCTTAAGGATTGATGAAAGTTAAAAATTACCGACAAAATGCCAATAATTTTTCGACAAGTTACATTTTATCAATGACAATAGCATTTTTAAACTAATTAACTTTATAAGGTTAAAACTAACTTCATTTCAGGTATGATAAACCGTGTTGAAAAATTGAGTTTGCTTTCAGAGATGATTGCATTCGCACAGACAAATGACAACATTAAATCCATCGAATATAAATTTCTTTTAGGAGTGGCTCAACAGTTGGAAATTTCTCAAGAAGATTTTGATTATTTGTTCAAACACCCTGTGAATTATGTTCACCTCAAAACTCATAGTGAACGAATCGTACAATTCCACCGGTTGGTGTTGCTGATGAATTTGGACAATGAATTTTCTCGAAAGGAATTGATAAAGCTTCATAATTTTGGTCTTCGTATGGGGTTGAGTCATGAATCAATCAATAGAGTGTTATATGTAATGGAGAGTTTTCCAAATAAAATTGTTCCTCCTGATTTCCTGATTGATATTTTTAAAATTCAATATAATTAGATCTTTATCAGACGCGACTAGTTGAATGCATAAACTAATTCAAAATATTATTTGATGTAAAAACTAAAGTTTTTGCAATTTCTCTTGATATACCTTTATTTCGTCTCTCAACTGCGCGGCAATAATAAAATCGAGTGCTTTGGCTGCATGTTCCATGTCTTTTCGAGTTTCACGTATTTTCTTCTCAAGTTGACCTTTAGTTAGGTAAGCGCTTTCAGGTTCGGCGGCCTTCTGCGCATCTAATGCATATCGATAGGTACTTACAGAATTTTTGGACAACGCATTATTCAAGTTTTTATTTAAAGCGGTTGGCGTAATGTTGTGTTTTGTGTTGTAGGCAATCTGCTTCTCACGTCTGTAATTAGTTTCATCAATTGTTTTTTGCATGCTGTTGGTTATTTTGTCAGCATACATTATGGCTTTCCCATTAAGATGACGCGCTGCTCTTCCAACAGTTTGCGTCAACGAGCGCGCAGAACGCAAAAATCCTTCCTTGTCAGCATCTAAAATGGCAACCAATGACACTTCAGGCAAGTCCAATCCCTCACGAAGTAAATTCACACCTACTAGAACATCAAATAAACCTTTACGTAAATCCTGCATGATTTCAACACGTTCCAAAGTGTCGACATCACTATGGATATAACGCACGCGAATATGGATACGCGCCAAATATTTTGTCAATTCTTCCGCCATACGTTTGGTCAGGGTCGTTACCAATGTACGCTCGTCTTTTTCAACCCGATTTTGTATTTCTTCAATCAAATCATCAATCTGGTTGAGACTCGGGCGCACTTCTATCACTGGATCTAACAATCCTGTTGGTCGTATCACCTGTTCCACATATACACCGTCCGTTTTTTGGAGTTCGTAGTCCGCTGGCGTTGCACTCACATAAATTACTTGATTTTGTAGTGCTTCAAACTCTTCAAACTTTAATGGTCGATTGTCCATTGCGGCTGGTAGACGGAACCCATAATCTACCAAATTCTCCTTACGGCTTCTATCGCCTCCATACATGGCGTGCACTTGTGAAATCGTAACGTGGCTTTCATCTACGACCATTAGGAAATCTTCTGGGAAATAGTCCAAAAGACAAAATGGACGTGTTCCTGGCAAACGACCATCGAGATAACGGGAATAATTTTCAATACCCGAGCAGTATCCTAGTTCCCGAATCATTTCCAAATCAAATTCGGTTCGTTCCTTGAGGCGTTTGGCTTCCAAATGTTTTCCGATTTCCTTGAAATAATCCACTTGTTTGACCAAATCATCTTGAATGTCCCTGATGGCACCTTGTAATCTTTCGGGTGATGTCACAAACATATTGGCGGGAAATATATTTAGTCTGTCGTATTTTTCAAAAACTTCATTGGTTTGTGCATTGAATGCTTCCATATCTTCAATTTCATCACCAAAAAAATGGATCCGAAACGGATTGTCTGCATAGCCTGGAAAAATATCGACCGTATCGCCTTTGATCCTGAAATTGCCATTGTTAAAATCGGCTTCCGTCCTTGAGTATAAACTTTGTACCAAGCGATGCAGCAATTTGGTGCGCGAAATGACCTGATCTCTTTCAAGCGAAATGACATTTTTTTGAAATTCCACCGGATTTCCGATACCATACAAGCAAGATACCGATGCAACAACAATCACATCACGACGTCCAGAGAGAAGGGACGAGGTGGTGCTCAAACGCATTTTTTCAATTTCCTCGTTGATGGATAAATCTTTTTCTATATAAACCCCTGAAACTGGAATATAGGCTTCAGGCTGGTAATAATCGTAATAAGACACAAAATATTCGACGGCATTTTCTGGGAAAAACTGTTTGAATTCAGAATATAATTGGGCCGCCAAGGTTTTGTTATGTGCCAAAACTAAAGTGGGGCGCTGCACTTCCTCAATCACGTTGGCAACTGTAAATGTTTTTCCGGAACCCGTAACCCCAAGTAGCGTTTGATATTTTTCATGAGATTCGATACCTTTTGAAAGTTTATCAATGGCTTGAGGCTGATCACCTGTAGGTTTATAATCGGATTTTATTTTGAATTGCATCCCGCAAAGTTAATGAAAAAGTCAAGATGAGTTCTCAATGCTTATCTGATTAAAGCAAAATGTCCTCGGTAAATTTTTCCATCATTCAAGGTCACCACGAACCAATAATCGTCGCCTGGCAGTGGATTTCCATTGAGGGTTCCATCCCAGCCACCATTCAAATAGTTTTGTTGGGCGAGTAATTTTCCGTAACGATTAAAAATTTTGATGTCAATACCTGAATAGAATTGTTCATTGACACCATAAACTTTCCAAGTATCATTGAATGCATCGCCATTTGGAGTGAAATATCTCGGGAATCCCAACACGGATATCAGTTGTTCTTCCACGCCGCAACCATTGATATCCCTCACATAAACGGTGTGAAACCCTGGAGGCACATTCGTAAATATGTTGCTGTTTTGATAGAATCCGTTGATGTCATCCAATGCATATTCGTAAGAGCCATTACCAGAAGCAATGGTTGTGATAATGTTATTAGAAGACCCACCTTGGATGATGACGTCATCAATTGTTGCTATGGCTGATGCAGAAACTGTAATATTTCGAGTTGCCGAACATCCGTTGGGATCTGAAACAATAACTGTATAAATTCCAACTTCATTGATGTCATTGAAAGACGTATTGGCAGATGTGGTAACGCCGTTGAATTGCCATTCATAAGAGTAATTATTTGGTGCAGCATTTAAGATACCACTGAAGATACGAACAGTTTCAGGAAACGAACTGGTGCAATAAAAGACAGTTTCGTCAGCTGCTAAAATTGGAGTGTAAAGCACGTTCAATTGCACGGTAGATAACGCATAGCATTGGTTGTTACTCCTAACTTTTACATAGATAATTTGTGAGTCCTGAATTGTATTTCGGAATGTTGACGTCAGACTGTTTACATTGTTAAAAGCATCAGCCTCATTCAAAAAATAGTTGACATAGGATCCAGTTGGAATTTGAGTTCGAAAAGCATCGGTTATCGTGTTTAAATCAAAATTGGAAAAGCCATCATTTGGCACATCGTCACATACAAATTGAGGCGCAATGGATAGTGTGTTTGTTGATATTGATAACTGAAGTCGGGCAATTTTAGAGCAGTTGGATTCTGCTCTAACTATCGCATACACATTTTGATTTGGAACGCTATTTTGAAAGTTATTGGGATTGGGAATGGGATTCAAATTTTGAATTGCGTCGTCTTCCGAAAGAAAAAAATTGACAATAAATAAGGAACTGTCATTGTTGGTAATACTTGACTCACCATCATACAAATCATATAGCGTAATACCATCTTGATTTTGGTCGCATTCGATAAGTATGGCATCCGTGACAACAATCTTCGAGAAATATTCAACAATGACCTCACCGTAAGAAATACAATTGTTTGCAAAGGTAACTTCTACGTTATAGGTGCCTTCTTCAGGGATAACCAACGTTGCATTGGTTTGGCCTACAATTTCTACGCCGTCCTTAAACCACTTATAATTGCTGATATTCGGTTGATAGGCATCTAAAGTATAGGTTTCGTCTTCACAAAGTGCATTTCCTGTGGAAGCCAATAAGTTTGGCCCTAAATCTGTTGATAATTGAAAACTTCCTGCTTCCAGAAAAACAGCTGAATCGTATCGGTAATTTTGTTCGTCAGCAATGACCAATTTGACGTGGTACGCTTGATTTGGTATGATATTGGCCGTGGCGGTCAATACCTTTGTTTGACCATTAAAATTGATGGGAGCCGTTTGGTCATTGAAGCTTTCAAAATAAAATTCGTTACTCGCTTCGCAACCTCCAGGTATTTCAGGATGAACAGTTGTAACTTTAACAGGCGTCTGGGTGTTGGGAACCAATGCTATATTAGTAAATTGTTGCTCACCAACTGGTCGAATAAGAAAACCAAATAAATCAGAAAAACGACAGGTATTGGCATTATTCTCCTGATACTCTTCTGAAGCAAAAATATATCGAAAACTCACTTGCGAAGCAGCCGAGGTAAAATCAAATTCGAGGATGGTCGCGTTAATAGTATTGGGCTCATTTAATATGGTTTCCAGATCATTATCTCCTGCCCAACCAGATGCATCATCGTCGCTTAAAGAAGTGTTTGGCCCTTGCGCATTTATGATTTTTCCTGTACTTAAAATGATGCCACTTTGAAAAGGAAAGTTGCTTCCATTGGCTTCAAAA
>JBGTCT010000153.1:0-11486 GCA_041748695.1 Aquaticitalea sp.
TACTGTTCAGTTACCATGGTTGGCTCAGATAAATCACCGCCAGCCATCACGTAAGCTAATTTGTTGGCGATTTTTTGGTCGTGTTCGCTGATGTATTTGCTAGCTTCCATGGAATCCGTTCCAACTAAAAATAACCCTAGGGCTTGTTTGCCGAGCACTTTGATGTCGGTGCGCTTAACAGGTTGCGTATACCCTTGTTCTGCCATGAGTTTTGCATAGGCTTTTGCGGTGGCCAGTTGTCTGTCTTTATTGACTACAACAATGTCTTTTCCTTTTTGAAGCAGACCAAGATCAAAAGCTTCATATGCCGACGTAGATACTTTTGCCATGGCGATGGTCAAGAAATATTCGCGCAATGTGTTTAATTCCACATCACCTTCTTTAAAAGTGTCTTGTGCTCGAAGGGTCATTTCTTTAGAACCACCACCACCAGGAATCACGCCAACACCAAACTCAACGAGTCCGATATATGTTTCGGCAGCTGCAACCACTTTATCTGCATGCATTGAAAGTTCGCATCCACCACCAAGTGCCATACCGTGAGGTGCAGAAATGGTTGGGATGGACGAATAACGCATGCGCATCATCGTGTCTTGGAAATATTTAATGGCTGCATTGAGCTCATCATATTCCTGTTCTGCGGCCATCATAAAAATCATTCCTATATTTGCACCGACAGAGAAATTTGCTGCTTGATTGCCAACGACCAACCCTTGAAAATCTTTTTCGGCCAAATCGATGGCTTTATTGATTCCGGCTAGGACATCGCCTCCAATGGTATTCATTTTGGATTGGAATTCCACATTTATAATACCATCGCCTAAATCTTCAACAACAACGCCCGAGTTTTTAAATACTTCTTTCGACTTTCTGATGTTATCTAAAATAATAAAGGCATCCTGTCCTGGAATTTTCTCTTGTTTTTTGGATGGAATATCATAGAAATAGGTTGCGCCATCTTTTACGGTATAAAACGATTTATTGCCAGAAGCCAACATTTTATTCACCCATGCAGCAGGTTCTAAATCTTCGGCTTTCATCATCTCGATAGCCTTCTCAACTCCGATGGCATCCCAAATTTGAAAAGGACCGTGTTCCCATCCAAACCCAGCTTTCATGGCATCATCTATTTTGTATAATTCGTCTGTTATTTCAGGGATCCTGTTGGATACATAGGCAAATAATGAAGCAAAAGATTTTTTGTAAAAATCTCCTGCTTTATCTTTTCCTGATACCAATACTTCAAAACGATCGACTACTTTATCGATTGTTTTTGTCAATTCCAAAGTACCAAAACTTGCCTTTTTAGCATCCCGATACTCAAGTGTATTGAGGTCTAAAGTCAAAATTTCTTTGTCAACTTTTTTGTAAAAACCTTGTCCAGTTTTACTTCCAAGCCATTTGTTTTCGACCATTTTGCTGATGAATTCGGGAAGTTTGAATTGCTCGTGACGTTCATCTTTCGGGCAATTTTCTTTGATGCCGTTGGCAACATGAACTAAAGTATCCAAACCAACTACATCGACGGTTCTGAAAGTTGCTGATTTTGGCCTTCCGATGACAGGACCTGTCAATTTATCAACTTCTTCAACCGTTAAATCCATGCTTTTTACAGCATGAAATAGGCTCATTATGCTAAAAATACCGATTCGGTTTCCAATAAATGCTGGTGTGTCTTTAGCAATCACAGAAGTTTTTCCGAGGAATTGTTCGCCATAACCATTAAGAAAATCCAAAACTTCTTGTGATGTTTTCGGGCCAGGAATGATTTCGAACAATTTTAAATAACGTGCAGGATTGAAAAAGTGCGTACCACAAAAGTGCTTTTGAAAATCCTCACTGCGCCCTTCACTCATAAAATGTATCGGAATACCCGACGTGTTGGAAGTAATTAACGTGCCAGGAGTCCTGTGTTTTTCGAGTTTTTCAAACACCTGTTTTTTGATGTCTAGACGTTCTACTACAACTTCCATAATCCAATCCACGTCTTTGACTTTGGCAATATCATCCTCAAGATTTCCTGTGGAAATTCTGCTCGCAAATTTCTGATGGTAAATAGGAGAGGGTTTCGATTTTAAGGATGCTGTCAACGAGTCGTTCACAATACGGTTGCGTACTGCTTTATCTTCGAGTGTAAGACCTTTTGCTTTTTCTGCCTCTGTCAATTCCCTTGGAACAATATCAAGCAATAACACGTCAACACCAATATTGGCGAAATGACATGCAATACCACTTCCCATGATTCCGGAGCCGATAATGGCAATTTTTTTTATTCTTCGTGTACTCATATTATTTTAAGCTATGTTCTTTTTGATTGTAAATATTTTTGTTGGAGATCATATTATTGATGACATCGGCAACTTCATAAAAATGATTCAGTTGTTCTTCAGAAACGCTTGACTTTATGGTCTCATTAAAAGTCAGAACTTTTTCTCTTGAATAAGCTCTTTTTTCCTTGCCGAAATCGGTCAAAAATATTAATACGCCACGGCCATCTTCAGGATTTGGTTTTCTAGTGATAAGCCCGCGTTCTTCCATCATTTTTAGAGTGCGTGACAAACTTGTTGCTTCCATTCCCATTTTTGGGCCTAAAGAGGTTGAAGGCGTGCCTTTTTCTGGATCCATGCTCAATAGCGCAAAGCCTGTAGCCATGGTGCTTTCAAATTTAGACGCTTCTTCATTGTACATCTTAGTAACAGCTAACCAAGTGGTTCTCAATACATAGTCGATGGTTTTATCTTTCATGAGATGGAAGTTAGAAAATCAAATATACAAAAATATATTATGCGTGCATAATATATTAATATTAAATTTTTGTAAATAAAACGAAACGAAGTAGGGACTTAACTGTAGATTTTTTTGTAGAGATCTTTATACATGTCCTTAATGATATCACGTTTCATTTTCATGGTAGGTGTTAGATGTCCGCTTTCTACGTTCCAAAGATCTGGTGTCAGTTCGAAGCGTTTGATTTGTTCCCAATGCCCGAAATGCCCGTTGCACGCATTCACTTCTTTTTGGATACGGTCATTGACCTCTTTGGATTTTGCTATTTCCTCATTGGTAGTCCCGATATTAATGTTCTTACGTTTGATCCAATCTTTGATGAATTCAAAGTTGGGTTGTATGAGAGCTGCTGGCATTTTTTCGCCTTCACCCACAACCATTACCTGCTCTATGAAACGAGATCGTTTCAATTCGTTTTCAAGGAGGGTTGGAATTATGTATTTTCCGCCAGATGTTTTGAACATTTCTTTTTTACGTCCTGTAATCTTAAGGAAGCCATCAGCATCAATTTCACCTTTATCACCTGTATGAAAGTAATTGCCTGACATAACTTCCGCAGTTTTTATAGGATCTTTATAATAGCCAAGCATGACATTTGGACCTTTAACTAAAATTTCACCATCATCAGCAATTTTTACTTCGACATTTCGAAGGGGCTTCCCTACGGTTCCCACTTTAAAATGATTGTCATCATACATTCCTACCGAAACCACGGGAGATGTTTCTGTTAATCCGTAACCTTCCATGACTTGCATTCCTGCTGCGCAAAAAATTCGAGTAAGTCGTGGTTGTAGTGGTGCACTTCCCGACACCATCATTGTCAGTTCTCCACCCAAAGCTGCTTTCCATTTACTGAAAATAAGTTTTCTCGCAATACCTAATTGAAATTCGTACCACCAACCATTTTTTTCATATGGTTCCCATTGTTCACCGAGTTTAACAGCCCAAAAGAAAAGGCTTTTTTTAATACCAGATAATTCTTCGGCTTTTGCATAAATTTTATCGTAAACTTTCTCGAGTAAACGAGGTACAACACTCATCAAATTTGGTTTGACCTCTTTGGCATTTTCAGCTATTTTATCGAGTCCTTCAGCAAAATATATGCTGGAACTTGCATATTGGTAAACGTAAATAAGTACGCGTTCAAAAATGTGGCAAATAGGAAGAAAGCTCAAAACACGTATTTCGCCTTCCATAAGCGGAAATCTGGGAATGCTATCAAGGGAATTACTTGTAATGTTCCAGTGCGAGAGCATCACGCCTTTGGGCTTTCCTGTGGTTCCCGAGGTGTAAATAATAGTAGCCAAATCATTTGACTGTACGGCATCTTTTCGGGCTTCCACTTCGTGCTGGTTGCTTTCGTCCTTTCCTAGTTCAAATAATTCTGAATAATGTTTACATCCCTCAATATGGTCAAAGGAGTACACATCTTTGAGTTTGGTAATATGTTGTACTTTTTTGACCTTCTCAAAAACTTCTACATCCGAGACAAAACAATAGATTGATTCGCTATGATTCAAGACATATTCATAATCTTCGGCAGAAATGGTTGGATAAATAGGGATGTTTTGCGCCCCAAGTTGTAAGACGCCAATATCCATAATATTCCACTCGGTTCTATTGGTGGATGAGATAACAGCGATTTTGTCGTTTTTTTGAATGCCCAAGCGCAATAAAGCCCTACTTACCGCATTGGCTTTATCTAAATATTCTTTGGTTGATGTTTTGACCCATTTGCCATCGTATTTAGTAACTAAGGCCGAATCATTTGGATTGTTTTCTAACTGATAATAAGGAAAATCAAAGAGTCTGGTAATTTCTGTCATGGTTTGTTACGATTGTAGCAATGCAAATTAGGGAATAAAAAAGGATTTTCAAAAATGGATATATAAAAAGGAGATTTTAATAAAAAACCTTCTTGATTCGTATCACATTATAAATTTAATCTATAATTTTTCAATCCACTCTCGTGCATTCACAAAAGCCTCCAACCAAGGCGATACTTCATCTGTTCTCTTTTTTGGATAATGTGCCCAATTCCATGGAAATGTTGAACGTTCGATATGTGGCATGGTGACTAAATGACGACCGGTTTTATCGCACATCATGGCAGTGTTGAAATCAGAACCATTCGGATTTGCTGGATAACCTTCGTAGCCATATTTAGCGACGATGCTATAGCTGTCCTCTGAAAGCGGCAATTTGAATTTTCCTTCACCATGCGAAATCCAAACACCCAAAGTAGCGCCTTCCAAAGAAGATAGCATCACAGAGTTATTTTTCTGAATTGTTACAGAAGTAAAAGCACTTTCGTGTTTATTTGAATCGTTATAGGTGAGTTTTCCGTGAGTTTCATGCTCTGGATTGACCAATTCAAGCTCCATCCAAAGTTGTGCTCCATTACAAATTCCTACGGATAAGGTATCTTCCCTTTTAAAGAAATTTTTGATGACGGTATTGGCTTTCTCATTGTATTTAATGGCGCCAGCCCATCCTTTTGCAGAGCCCAAAACATCCGAATTACTGAATCCGCCAACAGCACCCAAAAATTGGATGTCTTCAAGAGTTTCGCGGCCCGAGATCAAATCGGTCATGTGGACATCTTTTACGTCAAAACCAGCCAAATACATGGCGTTTGCCATTTCGCGTTCGGAGTTTGAGCCTTTTTCCCGAAGGATAGCGGCCTTTGGTCGCCTCCTTGGGTCAAGTCGCGACTTGACCTTTCCCATGAAATGCTTTGGAAATGTATATTGTAAGGGTTGTTGTTTGTAATTATCAAAACGATTTTGTGCCAGTCCGTTTGAAGTTTGTTTTTGATCGAGTAGGAAAGAGGTTTTGTACCACATATCCCTCAATCGTGAAATAGTCATCGTAAATACCTCATTTTTATTGATGATGCTCAATACGTCACTTTCCGTAACGCTTCCTAAATTGAAAAATTCAATGTTTGAAGCTGAAAGAATGTTTTCAACTGAATTGTCTTTAGATTGAAAAACGATTCCGGAATTTTCTGCAAATAATAATTTGAATGAATCTTGTTCAGCCAAATCAGAAAGATCCAATTCAGCGCCGAGATTGGTATCGGCAAAACACATTTCGAGCAAGGTTGTGATCAATCCGCCAGAAGCGACATCGTGACCAGCCACAATTTGATCCTGCATAATTAAATCTTGGATCGTGTTGAAAACCGTTTTTACGTAATCTGCATTTTTGACATTTGGCGTTTCAGTTCCAATTTTATTTAGAATTTGGCTGAAAGAGCTTCCGCCTATTTTAAAAGTATCTTGTGAGAGATTGATATAATAAATACTGCCCTGATTTCGCTGAAAAACCGGTTCAACAACTTTGGTAATATCATGGCAATTTGCCGCAGCAGAAATGATGACGGTTCCTGGCGAAATGACATCTTCGTTGGGATACTTTTGTTTCATGGACAACGAATCCTTTCCTGTTGGGACATTGATTCCTAATTTTATGGCAAATTCAGATACTGCTTTGACGGCTTCATACAAACGCGCATCTTCACCTTCGTTTTTACATGGCCACATCCAGTTGGCTGATAACGAAACTGATTTCAACCCATCTTTTAAAGGCGCCCAAATTATATTGGTCAAGGCTTCTGTAATGGCATTTCTGCTTCCAGCAACAGGATCAATCAGCCCAGAAATAGGAGCATGGCCAATAGAAGTTGCAATTCCCTCTTTTCCTTTAAAATCTAATGCCATGACACCCACATTATTAAGTGGTAATTGCAAAGGTCCTGCACATTGTTGTTTCGCGACTTTTCCACCGACGCATCGATCCACCTTGTTGGTCAACCAATCTTTACAGGCAACGGCTTCCAACTGCAAAAGTTGATCTAAATAATCGTAAAATTTAGTTGTGTCATAAGTGATTTCCGAATAATTTCTATGAATTGTTCGGTCGTTCATCACAGTTTTTGGTGAGCTTCCAAACATATCTTCCAATGCCAAATCCATTGGTTTATGCCCATTGGTTTTAGATTGGAATGTAAAACGATGCGATCCTGTAACATCACCTACGGTGTACATTGGCGAACGTTCTCTACCCGCAATTTTTTGCAAGGTTTCCAAATGCTTTTCGGCAATGACCAATCCCATACGTTCTTGAGATTCGTTCCCGATGATTTCTTTATCGGAAAGTGTTGGATCCCCAACTGGCAATGCGTCTAAATCAATATGTCCACCAGTGGCTTCGACCAATTCGCTCAAGCAATTCAAATGTCCGCCAGCACCATGATCGTGGATGGAAACAATATAATTCTCATCACTTTCAACCATGCCTCTAATGGCATTGGCGGCCCGTTTTTGCATTTCAGGATTGGAACGTTGCACGGCATTCATTGTGATGCCTGTTGAAAATTCGCCTGTATCAGCAGACGAAACAGCAGCACCACCCATGCCAATTCGGTAATTGTCTCCACCTAGAAGCACAATTTTATCACCTATTTTCGGAACATCCTTAATCGCTTGATCAGCTTTTCCGTAACCAATTCCTCCAGCTTGCATGATGACTTTGTCATATCCCAGCTTCCGCTTCTCGACTCCGTATGAAGATACAGAATGTTGCTCATCGTGCTCGAATGTCAGTACAGAACCACAAATTAGCGGTTGGCCAAATTTATTACCAAAGTCTGAAGCGCCATTGGATGCTTTTATTAAAATATCCATCGGAGTTTGGTATAACCACGGACGCGCTGGCATCGTTTGTTCCCAAGGACGATTTTCTTCAAGCCTTGAATAGGATGTCATGTAAACAGCAGTTCCCGCTAAAGGCAAAGACCCTTTTCCTCCAGCCAATCGATCCCTGATTTCCCCGCCTGAACCTGTAGCAGCTCCGTTGAAGGGCTCTACTGTAGTCGGAAAATTATGTGTTTCTGCTTTTAATGAAATCACCGATTCAAAATCTTGCGTGTAATAAAAATCTGGTTTATCAGCTGTTTTTGGAGCAAATTGCTCAACTTTAGGGCCTTTTATAAAAGCCACATTATCTTTATATGCCGAAACAATATCGTTGGGATGTTGTTTTGAGGTTTCCTTGATTAATTTGAAAAGTGAAGTTGGTTTTTCTTCACCATCGATAATAAATGTGCCGTTAAAAATTTTATGTCGACAATGTTCGCTATTCACTTGAGAAAAACCAAAGACTTCAGAGTCCGTTAGTTTTCTTCCGATTTTTTTGGCCACATTTTCTAAATAGTCAACTTCGTCATCGCTTAAAGACAGACCTTCCTTCTGATTGTAAGCCGCAATATTGTCAATATCCAATATGGCTTCCGGTTGAATATGGATGGTAAAGGATTCTTGATTCAAACCTTTATATTTTTCAGAAATCATTGGATCAAAATCTGTGAAATCTTCGGTAACCATTTCAAATTCCTCTATACGAATGATGTCTTCAATACCCATATTTTGGGTAATTTCAACGGCGTTTGTACTCCATGGAGAAATCATAGCTGCTCGAGGCCCAATAAAAAAGGCATCAAGTGATGCCGTGTTTATTTTAGGTTGGTTGCCAAATAGCCAGACTAATTTTGAAATGGTTTCTGTGGATAATTCTTTTGTTGCTTGAACAGCAAAGACCTTGCTGTTTTGGTTTCCGAAGAAATGAATCATTAGGTACGGGTTTGAATATTGATTTTAGAAAGTGCAAATTTAAAGTTTTTCCCCATATAATTTCTCCAAACCTTGAAGTTAATTTTGAAGTTATCAAAACAATTCTAAACAAAAAAAAAACGATTTCAAATTGAAATCGCTTTAGTGTGTTCAAATGTAAAATAAGCTTATTCCTTTATGATTCTTTTAGTAATCGTACCTTGATCGGAAGTCATTTTTAGCATGTATATACCAGTATATAAAAATCCAACATCTACTTTACCATCCCTGGAATCGACATTGGTAGAGATTAATTTTTTGCCTAATACATTGTAAATTTCGATTTTTAGGGGTTTATTGGTTCCAATGGTTAACGTATTCCCAGCGACAGGGTTAGGATAAATACTAATATTGTTGGCTTCCAAACTTGGCACTGAAAGAGCATTTCCCCATATTTCCATTACGTATCCGGGATTGTCTACAAATGGATTTCTATTATTTTGATGTGTATAAATGCTATTATTACGATCGATTTCTTTTTGAGACACAGGGTCATTAATATGCCAAGTATATAAAATGCTTAAAAACGGATCGGCCAAAACCTTTGTAGAGCTTCCATCAAACATATCAAAACTTCCCCAAGCACTGATTTGAGTTTCATAACGCGTTACAAAATAAAAATAAATACGTGCAATATCTCCTTTAAATTCGTCTATCGGTTCAAATACAATTCCTGTGTAACCAGCCGAATATCCACTGTTTAGGTTGTTGCCCAATTTTGACCCGTTCATAGTAGGATTGGTAATGCCACTTTGTGAAACTAATGAATTAGCCACTCCATATGGGTAGTTTGATCTAAAACCATTTACGCGTCCATCTGTTGGTATTACATGATGTGCATCACCTCTCATTGGTTCATTCTGATTAAACACAGATTGTGGAATAACATGTTCTTTATTATAGCAATCCCCTTCACTATTATAGTTACCACATTGGTTAGTTGGATAGGTGTAGTTATACGGGTCAGCTGAAGAAGGCCTTTCAGAATACATATCAAGAATTGTATTGTCATTCTCATAATAGGTATCACGATCACTTAATGCGTACAAATCATCTAGTGTACTATAACCTTGGTCTATAGCTATTTGCTCGTTAGGTAAACCATCGTTAACATCGTTGATGATTTTTCTTAATTGTGTTTTTAATGCATAGCCAGAACCCGTAGCGGTGTTATAATATCCTGACGGAATTTGGGCAGATACAGAAAATGTAATAAATAAAGCAATTAGAAAGTAGATGTGTTTCATAAATTTATGATAGTTTCTTTTTTAATAAGGCCATATAAAATCCGTCGTAACCAGATTGATGGGCCAGCACTTTTTTATCTTTTACAAAGGTAAATTCTTTTCCGAATTCTGATGTTAAAAATGTCTCTACTTGGTTTTGATTTTCTGAAGGTAAAATAGAGCAGGTGGCATAAACCAATTGTCCGCCAGGTTTTACCATTCTTGAATATTGCTGCAAAATTTCCTGCTGTGTTTTTTTGATGTCTTCAATAAATTCAGGTTGCAGTTTCCATTTGGCATCCGGATTTCTTCTTAAAACTCCTAAACCAGAACAAGGCGCATCAATCAATACCCTATCAGCTTTGTCATACAGTTTTTTAACGACTTTGGTGGTTTCAATAACACGCGTTTCTATGTTAAAAGCGCCATTGCGCTTCGCCCTGCGTTTGAGTTCATTGAGTTTGTTGCCATAGATGTCCAGAGCGATAATCTGCCCTTTATTTTCCATTAAGGAAGCAATGTGCAATGCTTTTCCGCCTGCACCTGCACACGCATCTACAACCCGCATTCCTGGTGCGACATCTAAAAATTCCGCGACCAATTGAGACGAGGCATCTTGTACTTCAAAATGTCCATTTTGGAACGCTTCAGTTTGAAAAACATTGGCACGCTCTTTTAGTTTTAATGCATTCGGATAGTCGGGAAGTTCGTCAGTTTCGAAATCAAGATCAAATAATTCAGCTTGCAATTTTTCTTTGGTTGTTTGTAGAGTGTTGACCCTTAATACAACTTCAGCTTGTTCATTGAGTGCAGCAATTTCTTTGCTCCAAAGCTCCGCGCCCAATTCTTTTTCGCCCAATTCGTCCATCCAATCTGGAATGGATTCCTTGAGTTTCCTGATTTTAGAAAGTTCATCAAATCTTCCTTTTATTTTTCTTGTTGGCGTGTTTTCAAAATAGGTCCAATCGGGTAATTTAATTCCTTTCAAAGTAGCCCAAACCGCAAACATGCGCCAAATATTATCTCTGTCAAAAGGTTCTTTCACTTCGGCAATTTCCGCATACAAGCGTTTCCAGCGAACTATATCATAGACGGTTTCCGCCACAAAACCTCGGTCGCGGGCACCCCATCGTTTGTCTCGTTTTAATAATAGTTGAATTACTTTATCAGCATATTGACCTTCATTAAAAACGAGCATCAATCCGTCGATGACTGCAAAGCATAAATTTCTGTGTAAACGCATTGTAAAAAAATTAGCGTGCAAAGTTACGTCAAATGCCATTGATTCCCGACGATTTTTAATTTTTAATTGTAAATGAAGTATCTTTCCAGAAAATTGTCAATGATGAAAATTATAGTGTTTTTACTTGTGCTTATTGGACTTGTTTCATGTAAAAATGAAGAGAAAGTGCCGTTGAAAATGGTGACATCTGTTACCGTCGAAGATATTTATACGGATTCAACATTAAGCATTCGGGCCATTGAATTGTTGGATGATAAAAGTTTGGCTTTTGCCGCCAATAACGGAACATTTGGGTTGTTTGATCCAAGATCCAATAGTTGGATGACTTCCGTTCAAAAACAAGACAGTCTAAATTTGCAGTTTAGGGCTGTAGCGCATACTTCTACCGATTTTTTTATGTTGAGCGTGGAAAACCCAGCCTTATTATACAAGACAGGCGACAACGGCCTTATGGAATTGGTTTATAAAGAATCGCATGAAAAGGCGTTTTACGACGCCATGACTTTTTGGAATGACCAAGAAGGCATTGCCATAGGTGATCCTACGGATGATTGT
>JBGTCT010000154.1:0-1783 GCA_041748695.1 Aquaticitalea sp.
CGCTCTACTATTTTCAAAATTGAACTTCCAAAACAAAGCACCCAACAATTTTATTTACATTTTAAAAGCGATGGTGAAACAATTAATTTGCCAATGAATTTGTACAATGAGAATGATTTTTGGCAGATCAATTATAAGCAACAGCTCTTTTTGGGTCTTTTTTATGGACTGTTGTTTCTTGGGGGAATTATCTATTTATTCTTTTACACAAGCTTACGTGAAAAATCATTCTTTTATTACGGTCTGTATGTGTTTTCGATTGCCTTTATGCAAGCCGCTTTGGATGGATTGATATTTCAATATGTATTTCCTCAAGGAGGCTTTCTGAACGATAGGGCAGTGATGATTACGGCGTTGCTTTCCAACTTTTTTCTATTAAAATACTGTGAGCACTTTTTGAGAGTTAACAAGCGGCTCAAATTTTTTGAAAAAGCATACAATGCGATATATATAATTCTTGGGGTCTTGTTTTTTATGGTTTTCATCAGCCCAAAAACTTTAGAATACACCTATCCAATAAGTAATTTAAATGGGCTTTTAAGTCTCATTTTAATTGTGTCAACCATCTTTGTGGTACGGTATAAAAAACTATCTGTAGATCCGTATTTCTCCATTGGAATTTTCTTTTTGGTAATAGGTCTGCTTGGTTTTGTGATGAACAATTTAAGTTTGTTGCCCAATAATTTTTACACGCTGAATAGCGCCAAATTTGGTTCAGGACTTGAAGTGATCTTTCTTTCCTTATCGATGACCAATTTAATAAGGCGATTAAGGGTCGAAAAGGAAAAATCGCAAGAGTTGGCACTTCAAAAGTCAGAAGAAATCAGTCAACTCAAGACCTATTTCATGTCTAACATGAGCCATGAATTGCGAACACCCATCAACGCCATCATGGGAATTACAGAGATGCAGCTGGAATCACAAACCGATAAGGAACAACGCAAGCAGTTTGAAATCATAAAAAATGCATCATTGAGCCTTTTGAGTAATGTGAATGATATTTTGGATTTTGAAAAAATTGAAAAAAATGAACTTCAATTAAATAATAATAATTTCAATCCATCGATAGCGCTCAACCAAATTAGCAATAATTGGAAAGCTGAAGCAGAAAACAAAGGATTGTATTATGAGTTTGAGATGGATCATGAAATCCCAACACTCGTATTTGGCGATTCAGAACGTTTTGTGCAAATCATCAACAACGTTTTGGGCAACGCTGTTAAATTTACCAATAAAGGTGGCATTGCTTTCAAGTTACGCTGTAGTGCTGTCCCAAATGGACTGTGTCGTTTTTCATTTAATATTAAAGATACAGGTGTTGGAATGGAGAAGGAGAGCCAAAAGCACATGTTTGATAGTTTTAATCAAATGCGACTCAACCATAAACGTCAGTTTGGTGGCGTCGGACTTGGGCTCACCATTGTAAAACATCTTGTGGAACTTTTTAATGGCCAAATTACCGTTGAAAGTGAAGAAGGCAAAGGAACAGAAGTCTTTATTGACCTGACACTAAAAACCATTGCAAAAGAACAAAATAGAATCATGGAACCTGACAATACCAAAGAGATTCTCAAATCCCTTCATGTTTTGGTGGTTGAAGACAATCTTCTGAACCAAATGGTAATGCGTAAATTGTTAAGCAGTTCACCCAATATTAGTTTTGCGGTTGTTAACAATGGCAATGAGGCCCTCGACGCATTAAAAAAGGACGTTTATGATATGGTGTTAATGGATTTACAAATGCCAGTAATGGATGGCTATGAGGCCACTAAAATAATCCGAA
>JBGTCT010000155.1:0-24129 GCA_041748695.1 Aquaticitalea sp.
AAGAAGTGAAGAAAAAGGCGCCAATAAAACTTCCGGTAGAGGAAAGGACAACGCCAAAAGCAAAAGCTATGCCCGCGGAAACTCACCCTTAAGAAAGCGCCCAGCATCAGCTGAAAAACCCCAAACAGAAAAAAAGACTCCCATTAAAAAAGCCAATTCAGACGAAATAAGACTGAACAAATATATTGCTAATTCCGGAATGTGCTCACGTCGCGATGCCGATCTGCACATCGCCACAGGAAGTGTTACCGTTAACGGAAAGGTCATCAACGAAATGGGCTATAAGGTAAAGCTGGATGACGATGTACGATTTGATGGTGCACGTATCAACCCAGAAAAGAAGGCCTATGTATTGTTGAACAAGCCCAAAGGGTTTGCTTCCACAACAAGTGAAGGGAAAGGTAGAACTGTGATGGATTTGGTTGCAAATGCCACTACTGCTCGCATAAAGCCTATTGGTCGATTGGGAAGAAACTCATTAGGATTGATTTTGTTTACCAATGACGATGTCATGGTCAAAAAATTCACGAATTCCAAAAATGGTGTTCCAAGACTTTTTCAGATTGAACTCGATAAAAACCTAAAACTGGAAGACCTTAAGCAAATACAAGCTGGACTTAACATTGAAGGCAAATCAATCAAAGTTGAAGAGATCAGTTATATCGATGGAGAATCCAAAAATCAAATTGGACTTAAAATAAAAAATACAGGCAATACTATCATACGTTCGATATTTGACCATTTAAAATATGAAATCGTCAAACTAGATTGTGTTTCCATCGCAGGTTTAACCAAAAAAGACATTCCTCGTGGTCATTGGAAACACTTGACAGAGCAAGAAGTGAACACCTTAAAAATGTTACCTTAATAATCATCAAAAAAAACAAAAAACGTCTTGTTTTTCAAAATTTTATAGTTCTTTTGTAACTCATACAGCTGAAAAATTGAAATATTTTTTTACGTTTGGGCTTTTGAATGTTAGGAAGTCATTTCCAGAAGCTACTTATAAGATAAGTCACCAAGTTTTGAAGCTCACTTCTCATTCAAAATTATTTGAGAATAATCACTTTTTACTAGTGATTGCTCCTTCGCACCAACAAATTCAAGTATGATCTTTTCATTATTTATTGCTAATTTATGACTCTAATTAAATTATTTTTCAGAATTTTAAACCTCAATAACAAATAATGAATACAAAATATATTGATCTCATCAATCAAACCTTCTACTTTCCACAAGATGAATTCAAACTAGAAGATAAACATCTTCAGTTTCACGATATCGATTTAATGCAATTGGTAGAAGATTATGGCACACCGCTCAAATTCACCTATTTACCTCAAATATCAAATAATATTATCAGGGCCAAACATTGGTTCGCTAAAGCCATTAAAAAGCATAAATACAAAGGTAAATATCACTATTGTTACTGTACAAAAAGTTCGCATTTTAAGCATGTTTTAAATGAAGCGCTTAAAAATGATATTCATATAGAAACCTCATCAGCCTTTGATATTGACATCGTCGAAAAACTGAAAGCGGAAGGAAAGATTACAGATAAAACATACGTAATAAGCAATGGTTTTAAGCGCGACAAATACATTACGAATATCGCTAGGCTCATCAATAATGGCCACAAAAATTGCATACCGATTATTGATAATTATGAAGAAATCGATTTACTTTCTCAAGAAATCAAAGGTAAATTCAATATTGGGATCAGAATTGCTTCCGAAGAAGAGCCAAAATTTGAGTTCTATACCTCAAGGTTGGGTATTGGGTATAAAAATATACTTCCATTTTACAGAAGCCAAGTAAAAGAAAACAAAAAAGTGAAATTAAAAATGCTCCACTTTTTTATCAATACAGGTATCAGGGATAATGCCTATTATTGGAATGAATTGTCAAAATGTTTGAAAGTGTATACAAGTTTAAAACATATTTGTCCAACACTGGATAGTTTGAACATTGGTGGAGGCTTTCCTATTAAAAACTCATTGGCATTTGATTTTGATTATGAATACATGGTAGACGAGATCATCAATCAAGTCACATTGGTCTGTGAACAAGAAGAAGTACCAGTTCCAAATATTTTTACAGAGTTTGGCAGTTTTACGGTTGGCGAGAGCGGAGGAGCTATTTATGAGGTGCTTTACCAAAAACAACAAAACGATAGAGAAAAGTGGAACATGATCAATTCGTCGTTCATAACAACATTGCCAGATACTTGGGCAATCAACAAGCGTTTTATCATGCTTCCTATCAATCGATGGTATGATAGCTATGAACGCGTATTACTAGGCGGGCTTACATGCGATAGTGATGATTATTACAACAGCGAGCAGCATATGAACGCTATATACCTTCCGAAGTACAACAAGGAAAAACCGCTGTATCTTGGATTTTTTAACACAGGAGCTTATCAAGAAACCATTGGTGGATTTGGTGGATTACAACATTGTTTAATACCTTCGCCAAAACATTTATTAATTAACAAAGATGAAAACGGTCAGCTATCGACCGAATTATTTACCGAAGAACAACGAAGTGAAGACTTACTTAAAATTTTAGGTTACAATGGCTAATAAAACATATGCAGGAATTGCGGAAGAGTATTCCAAATTAGACAGTTCAAAAATCGTTCTGATCCCAGTACCTTATGACGGTACCAGTTCTTGGCAAAAAGGAGCTGATAAAGGCCCAAAAGCTTTTTTGGAAGCTTCAGAAAATATGGAACTTTATGATATCGAAACTGGTACTGAAGTCTACAAACAAGGAATACATCTTACAGATGCTATTACCGAAAACTCTTCACCCGAAAAGATGGTTGAGGAAGTGCATCAAACCGTTAAGAAATACATCAAGAGAAATAAATTTGTAACTGCTATAGGTGGTGAACATTCCATTTCCATAGGAACGATAAGAGCCTTCAATGAGTGTTTTGATAACCTTACAGTGCTTCAAATAGATGCGCATGCAGATTTGCGTAAAGAATATCAAGGTAGCAAATGCAATCATGCCTGTGCAGTTTATGAAGCCAGCCAAATGACCAATTTGATTCAAGTTGGAATTAGAAGCATGGATGTCATCGAAACCACTGTGATTGATGAGGAAAAAACGTATTTCGCTCATGATATGGTCAGTGATGAATTCTGGATGGACAGTGCCATCGATCAAATGACAGAAAATGTGTTTATCACAATTGATTTAGATGCCTTCGATCCATCGATTATGCCATCAACAGGAACACCAGAACCAGGTGGATTGCTATGGTATGAAACGCTTGATTTTTTGAGAAAAGTTTTTGAAGAAAAAAATGTGGTTGGTTTTGATATTGTTGAACTTTGCCCAAATCCAAATGAAAAATCTTCTGATTTTCTTGTGGCCAAATTATATTATAAAATGTTAAGCTATAAATTCTTGGATGATAATGTGGAAGATGGTTACGAAAGTAATTTTAAAGAATCAAATTCGTCTGTAAATAAATTTTCTAAATTCGACGATGATGACAACCACTAAAGGAGGCATATCAAATTTTATTGAAAAATACTATCTACATTTTAATGCAGCGGCTCTTGTAGATGCAGCTAAAGGCTATGAAGCACAATTGGCCAAAGGATCAAAGATGTTGGTGTCATTGGCTGGTGCCATGAGTACTGCCGAAATCGGAAAAATATTTGCGGAAATTATCCGTCAAGATAAAGTGCAGATTATTTCCTGCACAGGTGCCAATCTAGAAGAAGACATCATGAACTTGGTGGCACATTCACATTACAAAAGAGTGCCTAATTATCGCGATTTAACACCACAACAAGAATGGGAGTTATTGGAGCAAGGATTAAACCGTGTTACCGATACTTGCATTCCTGAAGAAGAAGCCTTTCGACGTTTGCAAAAACATATTTTTAAAATCTGGAAAGATGCTGAAGATAAAGGAGAGCGTTTTTTCCCCCATGAATTTATGTATAAAATGTTATTGAGTGGGGTTCTGGAGGAATATTACGAAATTGATATCAAAAATTCGTGGATGTTTGCCGCAGCAGAGAAAAATTTACCTATAATTGTACCGGGTTGGGAAGATAGCACCATGGGTAATATCTTCGCGAGCTACGTTCTTAAAGGAGAGTTGAAGGCGAGCACCATGAAATCTGGTATTGAATATATGACTTTCTTGGCAGATTGGTACACTGATAATTCTAAAAATGGCATTGGTTTCTTCCAGATTGGAGGAGGTATTGCGGGAGATTTCCCAATATGTGTAGTGCCAATGCTTTATCAAGATATGGAACGCACAAACACCCCATTCTGGAGCTATTTCTGTCAAATCAGTGATTCTACCACCAGTTACGGTTCTTATTCTGGAGCAGTTCCAAATGAGAAAATAACATGGGGAAAATTGGATATCGATACACCAAAATTTATAATAGAAAGTGACGCCACAATAGTAGTACCACTTATTTTTGCCTACCTATTAGATATGTAATTATGAAGGATAACAAAAAACGTGTTATTGTTGATTTTAAAAAATTGACACCCGAAATTTTAGCCTTACTGGTTGAAAAGTATCCCGATGGATATGATGATGAGAATATCATTACCTTCAAAAACGCTAACAATGAGATTGTAGATGCTGTTGAAGTATCTACGGATGACACTAAATATTTAGTGAAAGTTAGTACCAAACTTCAGGTCACCATGGAGAATTATGATGAGGATGATTATGAAGATTTTGATGATGATGATCCAGAAGCAGTCCAAGATCCAGAAATGGGCGAGGAAGATCCAGAAATGGATGAAGACATGGATGTTGATTAGATTTTAAATCAGCTTTAGCGTAATTATAATTTGTGTGAATCATCACATAGTTTCTTAAAGATATAAAGTCGCACAAGTTGGCGGCTTTTTTTTGTTTCTATATTTTTGGGAAATAAAATTATTCTACTAAAATTCAATTACGTTAAAAAAATTCCTAAATTTAGATAAAATAACACCTATGGCAGCTCAATTCCACCTCGCTTTACCTTGCATTAATGTCAATAAAACACGAGTCTTCTATACTGATATTTTGGGTGCAACCATTGGTCGTTCTGCTGTGAAATGGGCTGATGTCAATTTGTATGATAATCAAATTACATTCACAGAATGCGGCCCATTTAAGTTTGAATGTCCAAGCTACAACTTCAATGGTGACATACTTCCATCATTTCATTTTGGTATAATTCTCAAAAAAGCAGAATGGAATAAAGTCTATGACCGTCTAAAATCGAAAAAATACAACATTGTTTCTGAAGTTAAATTCTTGGAGAACAAAACAGGCGAACATCAATCATTCTTTATTACAGACCCTAATAACTATACGGTGGAGTTCAAGTGTTTTTTAAACGAGAAGGAGGTTTTTGAAAGTTAAGGGTTTCTTGATTTTTTGAGAAAAATACTTCATATATAAAGGCGCTAAACACGACCAAGTACTCAATGCCTACAACCCACAGGTTTTCACTGCCATTTGCATAAACATAATAACTCAATACAACCATAAAAGACCATACCAATGGGAATTTATAGTTAGTAAAAACAGACAATATTACGAGTGTGGACAGATACCACGGATGCACGGTAGTGGACAAAAAATAATAGAATGTCAATACTAACAACATGCCACTTATCAACTGAAGAAGCGTTTTATTGTTTTTAAAAAATGTCATTCCCAATATAATAAGGATGACAATTATGGGAATAAATGCTCCTATTATGGCAATTTCATTATATCCAGTAATTGCATATCCAATACCGCGAGCAATATAATAAAGGCTGGCGTTGAATTCGAAATTACTAAACCAAAGAGCCACAGTTCCGGCATAATTATGAATGAATTCGGATGAATAGAAAGGTGCAAAGAAGAGTATTGTGGCAAATCCTACTATCGCATAAAAACTAATCAATTTAAGAAATCCAGATTCTTGATTTTTGAAAAATTGATAACATAAAGGCAAGAGCAACAATGGAATCAACTTAACTGAAATGGACATTGCGAATAGAAGTCCAGCCCATTTCCATTTTCCGGAATATAAAAGATACAAGCCAGTGACCAAGAAAAAAATCATTATGCCTTCAAAATGCAAATTCCCAGTGAGCTCAATTATGATGAATGGATTCAATACATACCAAAATATCTTGTGTACTGGCATGTTCAATTTTTCCAGTAGTTTTTTGCCAAAATAGAGCGTTCCAATATCAGCGGCAATGATAATCAGGCGAAATACAATGGCTGATCCCAATATGCTTTTCCCTGCAAACAATGCTGCAATGCCAAATAAAAATTGTTTAACGGGTGGATAGTTGGTATAATGACTTGCATTCAAGGTTCCCATTCCATTATAGAGTTCTTGAGCTTGATTGACAGGAAATTTACCAACACCTATAAACGATTCTGGCGTGAAGAGATATGGGTTAAACCCTTCAAGAATCATCCTTCCATCCCATATAAACCGATAAAAATCCTGTGAGAGATTTGGAATTGCAAAGAAAAAAAGTAACCTAAAAACAACAGCGAAGCCAACTAATAATTTAAAATTGTTTTTGTTGGTCTGTACTAATTTATAGAACAGAAAGCAAAGTACGGAGTAAAGTAGAATGAGTTTTGTGTAATCTGTACGGACTAAATCATAAGCAAATGATATATAAAATGCTATGCTTGCGACTGCAAGTAAAACAGCAATTTTATTACGATCTAAAAATGAGTGTTGTAGCATTTTAAAGTTTACAAATACAGCTTCAATTTAGGAATATATTGAAAAAAATTAGCTGTTAATAGGTCGTAATGTGTACGAATTATTAACAGCTATTTATATTGTTTTTGAACGAAATAATCAAAAACGAATAATATTATTTTATGCTTTTGAAGTCAACGATTTAAAGAAAACATATCCAAAACCAACACAAAGCATCAAGTGGAATGGAAACAATCCAAAATCGCCACCTTGATCTCCAACGACAAACGCACTGTATAAACCAAAAGCAAAGTAAAGCATCAGAGCACCTTCAACAATAACGTTGAGCGACACGTTTTTAGCTAAATATTTGTTGCCTTTCCAGCTGTCCTTTAATGTGCTGATATTAAATTTTGGTGTTCTTACAAATTCACTTCGTTTACCAATATGGCCTTCCAAAACGGCTATGGAATTATGCAGCGAAAAACCCATGGCGATTGAGAAAAATGTAAAAAATGTTCTGACGTAGCTGAAGAAATTCTTAAATCCGCTACCATAAATGCTTTTGTACATCATCCAGTAACACACAAAGAATATCATAGTACTCATGACGAAAAAGCTCATAAAGTAAAAATAGTAACGCAAGTGAGCATATTCATTTTTAATGTATAGCATCGGAATACTCAAAACTGCCACCAAGAACACATTTAGGAACATCGTACTATTTAGTAAGTGTAACAATCCGTGTAATTTCGTTCTTGGAGAAATGTTTTTGGATTTCAAAACGCGCCACATCATTTTTCGGAAATTTTCGGCACCACCTTTATTCCAACGGAATTGTTGAGAACGCGCAGCACTGATAACAACTGGTAATTCGGCAGGAGTTTCGACGTCTTCAAGATATTTGAACTTCCAGTTTTTCAATTGTGCCCTGTAGCTCAAATCCAAATCTTCGGTCAAGGTATCACCTTCCCAGTTTCCAGCGTCAAGAATACAGGTTTTACGCCATACACCAGCAGTTCCGTTGAAGTTGATAAAATGTCCTTTACTATTTCGGCCTACTTGCTCCAATGTAAAATGGGCATCGAGAGCGAACGCCTGTATTTTGGTAAGTATTGAATAATTACGGTTGATGTGTCCCCAACGGGTTTGTACAACACCTATTTGTTCATCTTTAAAATAAGGAATGGTTTTCTTAAGCCAGTTTGGCTCTGGAAGAAAATCGGCATCAAAAATGGCAATATATTCACCTTTGGCAATTTTTAAACCTTCTTTGAGTGCGCCAGCCTTAAAACCACTTCGGTCGGTACGACAAATATGGGTAATATCTAGGCCAGTTAGTTTTAGTTTTTCAACATGCTCAAAAGTAGTCGCTACTGTTTCATCTGTAGAATCGTCCAAAACCTGGATTTCGAGCTTATCTTTTGGATAATCAATCAGAGCGATATTTTCCAAAAGGCGTTCCATAACATACATTTCGTTATAAACCGGCAACTGAATCGTCACAACAGGTACTTCTTCTGGGTTAGAGAAGTCAAAAGTTTCTGAATTGTCTTCAGAATTTTTAGAGGTCAAATAATTGAACAATAAGTTCAGTTGGGCCAGAGCATACATGAAAATCAGTACGATAGCCAAAGTGTAAATTACAATAATCAGCGATTCTATTATCATTTTATAAAACTATATTTAAAAATCCAACCAAGGATTTTTGCGCCTGCAAATATACTACCTTTTATGGTTCCTGATACTTTTGATATACCAATTCTTTTTTTGTAGTTTACAGGCACCTCTATATACGTTAATTTTTGCCTAATGGACTTCAACTGCATCTCAACTGTCCATCCATATGTTTTGTCTACCATCTGCAATTCAAGCAGTTTGGTATACTTTATGGCTCTAAAGGGACCAAGGTCGCTAAATTTAGCTCCGAAAAAAATACGCATCAAAAAAGTTGCTAACCAATTTCCGAACAATTGTTGCGGTGTCATCGAACCTGCTTCACGCAAGTGTTTTACTCTTGCTCCAATCACCAAATCCACGTCGTCATCAATAATTGGTTTGATTATTTTGGTCAGTTCTTCTGGATAGTCGCTATAATCACCATCCAAAAATACAATAATTTCTGGTTTTATGCTTTGATTTGCAACATATTCCATTCCTTTTAGGCATGCGTTGCCATAACCCATCAGTGGCTGCAACAAGACAGTGGCACCTGCTTGTCTTGCCACGTCAGAGGTGTTGTCTGTAGAATTGTTATCCACAACAATCACTTCATTGACAATTTTAGGAATTTCTGCAAGAACGAGAGCGATGGAGTCTGCTTCGTTATAAGCGGGAATAATTACTTTGATTTTGGTCATCGAAGATCTGATAAACTATTTTCTTTTCTAAACGAACGATAGTCTGTCCATTCTTTTATTTTTTTACCAGCTGTATATTTTTCGGCCTTCACGAGTTTTTCATTTTTATACTTAAGGCAATAGCCATTCATTTGATTGTTTTCGAACTGGCATTTATAGCTAATTTTCCCAGAGTCATCGTAATATTGCCACCAATCTATTTTTTCTCCATTGACGATGCGACCTTCGCTTTCAATCTTTCCATAGTCGCTATAATATTGCCACCAATCACTTTTTTCGCCATCAACATAATGTCCTTCACTTTCAATTGTTGCGTTGTCTCTGTAAAATTGCCAATAATTTACGGACCTCCCGTTTTTATAATGTCCCTTTTTTTCTGTTGAACCATTTTTAAAGTAAAAATTCCAATAACCTTGCTTTGCGCCATTTTCGTAAGCCCCTACACCTGCCAACTGTCCATTGTCATAATATGACTTCCAGCTATCTTGATACTTTCCGTTTAGGAAAATACCTGTTTTTTCAAGTTTTTCGTTTTCAAAATAAAATTTCCATAAGCCAGACTGTTGTCCGTCTTTATAATTTCCTTCGCTTTCAACAACGCCAGTATCGAAGTATGATCGCCAGTAATCAGAAAGTCTCCCGTTTTTGTAGTGTCCTTTTTTTTCCACTTTACCATTACGATGGTAGTAATACCAAAAACCGTCTTTTAGGCCTAATTTAAAATTTCCTTGAGCTTTTTGGATACCATTGTCATAATAATAGACCCAATAGTTTTGCTCTTTACCATGCAGAAAATCGCCTATTTTCTCCAACGTGCCATTTGGAAAATAGGTAATGGCATAAGCAATATCCTTTTCAACATCCGTCCAATGTTCCAATTTTAACGTGCCATTGTCATGATATGTTTTGTAGTGTTCAATCTGTGCATGAAGATTGACATTTAGAAATAAGAGGGTTGTAAGAATTAAATATTTCATATTGAATTGTTAATAGCCATTGGTAAAATTTGTATCTTATTATTTCTGATTTACCAAATCCATTAAATTGACATCATTCCCAAGCAAAATATCATTACTGTTAATACGACCTTTCAAAGAATCATTCTCCAATTTCAAAACACCTCGTGGACAAACCGCCGAACAAATGCCACAACCCACACAACTACTGCGAATAATATTTTCACCTTTTTGAGCATATGCTCTCACATCGATTCCCATTTCACAATAGGTCGAACAATTACCGCAAGAAATACATTGTCCACCATTGGTTGTGATTCTGAATTTAGAAAACAAACGCTGTTGAAACCCTAAAACTGCTGCCATAGGACACCCAAATCGACACCATACACGAGATCCGAAAATAGGGTAGAAGCCTACGCCAATGACTCCTGAAAAAATAGCACCTATCAAAAATCCATAAGACTCTTGTAGTGTTCTTGCATCAAATAAAAACACATCATCTGTACCACTGAAAAAGTGCATTCCAATCAATACCATGATAATGACGAAATAACCAATCGCGCCATATATGGCATCTTTGGCCAATTCCTGACGCTTGAAAATCATTACCAAAGCAAAAACCAAGGTTAAGATACCTGCTACACCAAACAAAAAGATGCTTTTCGTTAACCAGTATTTACTGCTATCAGTTCCTAAATAGGAATAAATAACTGCAGTAGTCATCAGGGTAACAAATACCACAACACTATGGACTACCCAACGCTCAATTTTCCATGCTACTTGGCGTTTATCGCTCAAATGTCTAAACGGGTCTCCAGCAGTTTCGGCCAGTCCGCCGCAACCACACACCCAAGAACAATACCAACGTTTGCCATATTTATAAGTTAAAATGGGTGTTATGACAAAAATGGAAACAATACCAAAAATTAACAATGCCAGTCCAATATCACCGGCTTCAATCATGGAATCCACCCGATATTTATCGAAATTATAATAATTGAGTGGCCAAATATTCTTAAGATCGTAATATGGCAAACTAAACGTTTCGGAGTTTAATCGTGCCATAAATTCGGGAATCAGAAAGGCAAATGACAGTTGAAAGAACATTACCGAGTAGGTGCGAATTCTCTCGTATTTATTATGCCGATATTTAAGTATAAATTTATAACCAAAAATTAAAATCGCCACAGTGTACAGCGTCCCATAAACAAACCATTGACTTGCGGGTCCACCATTCAAAACATAACTCAACGGATCGAAAAGGGAAATTAAACCGCTATTGGCTTTACCATTTGCAGCCAACCCAAACCATTCGGCTTTAAAATAGAGGATGATATAAAATAAGGTCAGGGCAATTCCTGTTGCCCAACCCCAAATTCCTTTAGACGAAATGGATTTGAACATGACACCATCATTCTTAATGCCTTCGTGCTTTGTGAGGTAAGCGTTGTTGGCAAAAGTCAATGTTCCAATTGTCATCATCACCAGAGATAAAGTTAGGAACAAAGCTTTATTTGGAAAATTTACATTAAATAATGCCAAAATCAAAATAAAGAAGCCAATCACACCAATAGCAACCGCAATTTTTTGGGTTTTGGAAAGTGCTTGCGAATCTGGTTTGGCAAGCGACATGCTAGCGTTTAGTTTATTGCTCATAGATTAGATAGTTTGCAGTTGGTTTTTGTACATGGCTAATATTTCAGTTTCGAAAGTCTTGTAAAACTCTGGGTCAAAATTTGCTTCCTTCAAATGGTCCATTACATAATCCATGGAACGTTTTTCTGTCAACCATCTGTCAAAAACTTCATGTTTCATTCGAATGCCGAAGGTGTTTATTCCTAAAAATTGATTTGTAGTTTCATTATATTCAATGGTAATACATTTGGTGTCATCGCTGTGTTTCCAATGAAAATGTGCATTTCCGTCTTTTGGTTTAGCGAACACCCAGCCATAAGTTTGATATTCGATATCAAAAAATTTGGCCGAATTAAACCAATGTCCAGGTTTATATTCTATACGATTACCACAAATCGTTTGAGCTAATGCTTCGCCCATCATGCGACCTGTGTACCAAACAGCTTCGATGGGCCGTCTGTTTCCGATTGGTTCTCGCTGTTGCGCGCAATCACCAATGGCATAAATATTTTCAATATTAGTTTCGAGGAATCGATTAACGAGAACACCTTTGTCCGTTTCAATACCAGACGTTTTAATAAAATCAATATTTGGTGTCACTCCGGCAGTTAATCCAACAAAATTACAATTAATGACTTCGCCAGTTTCTTCGATAACGGCAGCCTTGGCGCGACCATATTCGTCAGCCTGTATTTCTTTTAAATTTATATCCAAACGCAAATCTATATGGTGCTTTATGATGTGACGATTAATCATTTCGCTTTCGCCTTTTGGCAAAACGAGATTCCAAAAACCAGTTTCTCGTACCAAAAATGTCACAGGAATATTCCGTGTATTGAGCATTTCGGCAAGTTCAATACCAATCAATCCACCACCAACAATTACGGCACGTTTGCAGACTTCTTTATTGGGAGCTAGTGTTTCCAGAGCATCTAAATCCAGCTTACTGTATAATCCGATGACACCTTCCAAATCTTGACCGGGCCATCCAAATTTATTCGATTTGCTTCCTGTGGCGATAATCAATTTGTCAAATTGAAGTGTGTCGCCATCTTCAAAATACAGTGTTTTAGCTTTGGTCTCAATAGATTTTACAAATCCAAACTTCAAGTCGAGCCTATTTTTTTTCCAAAACCAATCCTCATAAGGTTTGGTATGCTCGTATTTCATGTGTCCCATATAAATATACATGAGCGCTGTACGTGAGAAAAAATGTTCGGTCTCGGCTGAAATAATCGTGATTTTCTTATCGGAAAGCTTTCGGATATGTCTCGCAGCAGTAACGCCAGAAATCCCGTTGCCAATGATGACGATGTGTTCCATAGTTTGGTAGTTAGTAGTTCTTATGTCGCAACTAAAGGTAAGAACTTAATCTGTATTTCAATTTTATGATAGTACGATTACAAATTAACGATGCTATTTTTTCTTGTTATGTAAGTTATCTAACATTTCATAAGACCAATACGCTATACATTTGTAAAAATTTATAAGAGTGATGAAAAATAAGATTTTACTTTTTTTACTGGCTTTATCCTCAATTCAGCTTTTTTCGCAAGACGTATATTCTTTTTTTGAAAAAACTGACAGCTTCTTGAAAGCGAATGTAGCTGATGGTAAGGTGGATTATGATGCCATTTATTCCAATCCAAAATCGTTGAATGAGTTGATGGCATTGGGAGAAGGTATTTCGGTTTCAAAAGATGACAAACAGACCTATCAGGCGTTTTGGATCAATGCTTATAATTTGTCCGTTATCAAAGGAATCATCAATAACTTTCCAACGAAATCGCCATTGGATGACAAAGGCTTTTTTGATAAAACCAAATATAAGTTGGCTGGTAAATCCATTACATTAAATGACATTGAGAATACAATTTTAAGAGCCGAATTTAAAGACCCTCGTTTTCATTTCGTTCTTGTGTGTGGGGCGATTGGCTGTCCACCATTGATTAATGACGTTTATATGCCAAAAACATTGGATGCCCAATTAACGAAGCAAACCAAATTGGCTTTAGATGGAGATGACTTCATTACGATTAATACAAAGAAAAAAACGATTGAAGGTTCGGAAATTTTGAAATGGTACAAAGAGGATTTCACTATGAATGGTGCATCTGAAATCGATTTTATTAATATGTATCGCAACGAGAAAGTGCCATCAGGTTATAAGTTAACCTATTTCGCATACAACTGGAATTTGAATAAAAAATAGTTGAGATGAAACCTCACAGGTTTTTACTCAAATGAAATAACATTAAACTAACAACCAAAAATGAAAAACATTAAATTATTAGGTCTAGTTCTGCTATTCGGCATAACTGGATATGCCCAAGAAGACTCCACCGACGACAGACAGAAAAGTAATATTCAAGAATACACACCTTCCAAACTTTTGAAGAAAGGGCAGTGGGACATCAAGTTTTTTAATAGTCTTTATACCCAGACCAAAAGTACCGATGAAGGAAGCACATCTGTTGATATTCCGCGTCAGAATTTTTTCACCAATACTACAGAAGTCTACACTGGAATTAGTGATAATTCGCGTGTAAATATCGGGGTAATTTTACAAGTTCGAGCCAATACATTTGGCGGACGAGACGCCTTTTCAGTCTTTGGTTTTGAAAATAATTCCACGGATGCCCGAAGTGGTTTGACCACCATAGCACCATCGATTCGTTTTCAACCAATTTCCAGTGTTCCGAATTTTTCTTTGACTAGTTCGGTTTATTTTCCTGTGTTTAAAGACACACCAAATGCCCCTTATCTGGATAAAAGAAGTGTATTTTGGGAAACCAAATTTTTCTACGATAAAACTTTTGGTGGTGGCGATTGGCAGATTTTTACCCAAATGGATTTAGGATTTAACTTCGGTGAGAAAAGTCAGAATGCCAATCCTTCCGATTCAAATATTAGTGAACGCTTTGCAAACAATAGTTTATTCTTGCCAATTAGTGCTTTTTTGAGTTATTTCCCATCAGATAAATCGACCATTTTCGTGAATGCACAGCAAGCATTTTTAGTGGATTTGGGCAATGATTTTTCTCAAAATTATACGCAACTTGGTTTTGGTGGCAAATATCAAATATCAAAAGTACTGAATCTTGAAGCCTCTTTTGGCAAAATCGTCACAGGTAATAATTTTCAAGGATTAGGACAAACATTTAGTTTGGGATTAAGAGCGATATTCTGAAGATTTCAGTAAATTAGGACTTAAAATTGCTGCTATGAAAATATTTAAGTCTTTATTAATGATTTGTTTTGCCGTATTGCAAATGGCCTGTTCTGGACAGGTTTCCAAAATCAATGGTGTCAGTTTTGTTGCTTCCCGTGATTCTATTGTCGAAGAGAATGTACTGCCAGTTATAAATATCAACGCCAATTTTGCTGCATTGATGCCCTTCGGGTTTATACGTGAATTGTCACATCCCGAAATTAGATTTAATGAAGATAGGCAATGGTTCGGTGAACGCGAGGCCGGTATTGAGCAATATGCCAAAGAACTTCGGAATAAGGGCATCAAAATAATGCTGAAACCTCAAATTTGGGTGTCCAATGGTCAGTTCACGGGATTTATCAAAATGATGAAAGAGGAAGATTGGACGACCTTAGAAACTTCATATAGTAGTTTTATTTTGGAATATGCGCGCATCGCTGAACAAAACAATTTTGAAATCTTATGCATTGGCACCGAACTCGAGAGCTTTATAGATGCACGACCAGCGTACTGGAACCAATTGATAAAGGATGTAAAAAAAATATATAAAGGAAAATTGACCTACGCATCGAATTGGAATGAATATAATCGCACCCCATTTTGGGAAGAACTGGATTATATTGGTATTGATGCCTATTTCCCCGTGGATGATAAACAATTGCCTACACTCGAAGCTACAAAAAACGGCTGGCAAAAACATAAATCTGAAATGAAAACCTATTCAGACAAATACGATAAACCGATTTTATTTACTGAATTTGGTTATCGAAGCATCGATTTTGCCGGCAAAGCACCTTGGACCGTTGATAGAGTTGATAAGCAAGTGAATCTTGAAGCACAAGTGATTTTGACACAAGCTTTAATGGAAGAATTTTGGCGAGAAGAATGGTTTGCAGGGGGTTTTGTTTGGAAGTGGTTTCATGACCACCAAAACGCAGGAGGAAAGGATAACAATAGGTTCACGCCACAAAATAAACCAGCCGAACAAGTTTTAAAAACGTTCTATTCAAAACAATGAAAATTTTAATTGCCCTATTTTTATGTGTTTGCAGTTTTCAGGTAAGTGCACAACAAGCTACGGTTGCCGATTTGAAAGTACAGGGCAATAAGAAACTAAAATCATCATTTGTTAAAAAATTATCTAGAGTAAAACCTGGTGTGGCTTTGGATTCCACAATGATTGAAGAGGACATCAAACGTTTGAAGCGATTGCCGTCCGTTGCATACGCCTATTATCAAATATTTCCAGCCAAAAAGGAGGGAGAATACAATGTGTTTTATACCATCGATGAAAATTTTACCATTATTCCTTCCGTAAATGTGTATACAACCAATGAGGATGAGTTTGCCTATCGTTTGGGATTGTATGAATTCAATTTTTTTGGTCAGAATATTACCTTTGGCGGATTTTATCAGAAAGATATTTACAGTTCTTACGGTATCAATTTCAGGGCACCTTATGTGTTCAGTCGCAACTTCGGACTGGCTATCAACCATCAGGATTTAACGACACAAGAACCCGTTTTTTTCAATAATTCGACTTCGGGCTATAAATACAACAACACCTCTTATGAGATTTTAGGTTTGTATGAATTCAACTTTAAGAATCGTATCGAATTGGGTTTTAATTATTTTACCGAAGACTATCAGTATCAATTTGGTGCAACAAGTCCTGATGTTCCACAAGCATTGAGCGTCCACAAATTGTTGTACAAGGGGATTTACGCGTTCAATACCTTGGATTATGATTACCAATACGTTTCGGGGTTTAAAAACATGTTCCAATTTCAGTATGTGACCACAAGGGATAATTCGTTGCCAGGATTTCTCATCGCTTGGAATGATTTGCTGTTTTACAAACTGCTTGGACCAAAAGGAAATTGGGCAAACCGATTGCGATTGGGTCTGGCATCCAATGACGAAACCCCATTTGCACCATTTTCGGTTGACAATAATTTAAACATTAGAGGTGTTGGGAATACTATTGATAGAGGGACTGCGGCCATTGTTTTGAATACGGAATACAGGCACACTATTATCGATAAATCATGGTTTGTGCTTCAAGGCAATGCCTTTGTCGATGCTGGAAGTTGGCGAAATCCGGGTGGTGATTTTGGCGATTTTGGTGACAATCAAAATTTGAGAGTTTATCCTGGATTGGGCTTGAGATTAATGCATAAAAAGATTTTCAATGCGATTTTCCGAATTGATTATGGTTATGGAATTACAAAAGATGCAAGTCGTGGATTTGTCTTTGGTATTGGGCAGTATTTTTAAGAACTTTGAGGTATTCGAAAACAAATAAGAATGAGAATAATCGCAGTAGGAGACATACACGGAGGTTTAAAAGGATTAAGGCAGCTTTTGAAACGTATTGAAGTAAATGAAGACGATAGGGTAATTTTTCTTGGTGATTACGTAGATGGTTGGAGTGAATCTGCACAAGTGATTCAGTATTTGATGGAATTTTCAAAATCGCATCAGTGTGTTTTTATCAAAGGGAATCATGATGTCTGGTGTGAAAATTGGCTACGGAGTGATGAACCCGAGACCATTTGGCTAAATCATGGGGGAAAAGGGACAATTAAAAGCTATTTCAATTTTACAGAAGAGGAAAAGAGTGCACATCTGGAATTTTTCGAAGCGATGAAGTTGTATCATTTGGATGATAAGAATCGATTGTTCATTCATGCAGGTTTTACGTCCATGCATGGGGTTGAAAAAGAAACTTTTGAAAGCGCATTTTATTTCGATAGAACACTTTGGGAAATGGCTCTAACTATGGATAAACACATCGAAAAAAACTCCGATTTGTATCCGAAACGATTCGTACATTATGACGAAATCTACATAGGACATACGCCCACGCTTAATTTTAATTCCAACGAACCCATGAATGCCATCAATATTTGGAATGTCGATACAGGTGCAGCATTTTTTGGTAAATTGTCAGCTATCCATATAGATTCGAAGAAAGTATTTCAAAGTGAAACCTTAATGGAATTATATCCGAATGAAAAAGGAAGAAATCAAATGTCGCTAAACGAAATATTAAGAAATTAGTAAGCGCTTCAACAAATGTGCTTGTTGTAATAAGCAAACAATTCGTCCGCATCCGCACCTTTCCATCTCTTATAATAAATCATTCCAAAATGATATTGCAGTTTCCAGACACCGTGTTTTTTGTATAATCTTGCGGACGTTTTTAATGTTTTGGGGATAACGACAAATTTGTTGCGAGCATATAGTTTATCGATGAGAATGTTGTCTTCGTAAATCACAAAGTTCTCGTCGTAACCACCAATATCATCAAATAATTGTTTCGTAATAAATTGACTTTGGTCACCGCCTCTGCACACTCGCCAATTAAAACGTGTGAACCAACTAGCGGCACACAACCACAAATGGTTACTGTCAAATTTCATCTTGAAACAACCAGCTTCATTTCCTTTTTCAACTTCATCGATAATCAATTGGTCAAAATCTTTTGGAGGAAACGAATCGGCATGTAAAAAGTACAGGATATCTCCAATGGCATTTTTGGCTCCGGTGTTCATTTGTTTTGCACGACCTTTTTCAGAAGAAATTAATTTAACTTCTGTCTGGTCGAGCGTCCCGAGTAATTCGGGAGAGACCTCATTTATAAACCTTGATTGCTGGAGACCTGCTTCTCGATACAATTCTGAAAAATCTGAATCACTCGAAGTGACAAAATCAGAAACAATCTCCTGCGAACCATCTATACTCCCACCATCCACCACAATAATTTCGGATACATTTTTAGATGAAGAATTATCCAGCAAATGGTGAATCAATTGGCCAATTGTTTCGGCTTCGTTAAGAATAGGAATGATGATGCTTATCATACAGTAAGACGCAAAGATGGAGATTTACTTTTGCTCATTCAAATTCCAATCATATTCTTTGAAAGTATACTGTGCGTTGGCATTTATTTTGGTGTTGCTGTATTGGTTGATATAAGCAATCAAATCTTTTTTTCCGTCTACAGTAAAGTCACTTGTGTAAAAATCGAAGATTTTGGATAATTTTGGATTATTGGTGGTAATGTCATTTTTATCGCTATTGATAAATTCTTTCGTCGCGGCTTCCAATTGTTCGTTAATTTTACCGGCCGTAAATGCCTCATCCATCAATTTTGGACAGGAAACGGAAGCACAATTAATCGCAAAATGAATTCTTGGTTCGTCCATTTTTCTCAAGACACCGTTTTCAATAGCACCAAGCGAAATTTCCTTATCTCCGATTTTTACAAATCCATTGGTCCAAGCACCTTTGATATCTTTGATACTATTTGTAGGATAATTATCAACAATTAATTGGATGGTTGCAGCATTGTAGATATTGATGTAATACGCCAACAATTCCTGCACACTCCATTTGTCAGTTGGTTCTGATTTTGAAAGTTTGGTAAGGTAAGCATCTAATTTTGCCTTGTCGGATTTAAAACCTTTATAATCGACATTTCCGTCAGCATTCACATACTTTTTCAGTAGTTTATCCCAGTCGCTATGGTCGATATTTACGGCACTGTTGGCAGTTGTAGAGCTTAAGTCTTCATCGACTTCTTTTGTGGGTTGCCCTGCACTTGTGATACCAGCTGCTGATAAAAGGTTGCAACTGTTCAAGTTAAAAGTCAAAATTAAGATAAGGCTAAATTTAATTATAGAGTTCATTGTAATACATTTTAGAGTTGTATAAATAGTTACGCATAAAATCACTTTCCAGTTTTAAGTGGATATAATTCTTGAGCGAAAAAACCTTTTGGAAACTGTTCGTCATTTTCAAAACCCAATTCAACATCCCGTCCATCATATGGGATATAATCGGTTTTAAAGAGATAATCCCAAACACTCAAAGTTAGACCATAATTTACGCCATACTTCACGTGTTCTGGTAATTTTTTGGCATGGTGCCAAATGTGCATTTTTGGATTGTTGAAAATATATCGAAACGGACCATAGTTCCAACCAAGGTTTGCATGGTTTAAATGCCCAATAGACAGGGCAAAAAAATGAACGATTGCTACATCTTGTGCGTCAAAACCACCAATAATAGCTATGGGAATGTACAATAATGATTTATAAACAATCGGCTCCATCCAATGATAGCGAAGGTGCGCTGCAAATCCCATTTCCTTTACCGAATGATGGAGTTTATGAAAATTCCACAGAAATGGCACCCGATGCAACAACCGATGGGTGTTCCATTGTACAAAATCGCTGATGATAAAAAAGATGAAAAGTCCTAACATTTTTGGCATCTCATCCACATCAAATAGTTGTAGGCTTGATATTTGCAATCCCACAACAGAAAGGACGTCATTGAAAAATTGAGCCGCAGTATCTGATAAAGCAATCAGCACAATCATATTTAACAAGAAAAAGTTGAAGAACATATAAAACGTATCCAGCCAAAAATCTTTTCGAAAAATCGATTGGTTCTTCCTCCAAGGAAAGATAATTTCTAAAATCCATACTAGCAATGAAATGATAATCAATCCATAGAAAAAGTTGTCCCACTGGTTGACCTGAAAAATTTGATTTTTCAAATAATTCCAGTAACCAGAATACGATTTTGATATGATGTCGATGTATTTTTCCACTTACACTTGAGTCCCAATTATTTTATTTATAAATATTCTATGTTTAACAACAACCGCCACCACCATATTGAAAATTGGAACCACTAATATAGATGTCATCTCTATGGAGAGAAGTTAGTTGCAAAGCAGTTTTATCACAAACAGAAAGTGGTTGGTTTTTATATAAAAAATGTCCCTTTTTGTCATCAAAAAAATCTTCCTTTCCATAAAAAATGGCAGTTCTTCCAGTAAAAACACACGGGCCATCCTCTGGCATCGGGTCTTTAATGGCTGCAATTTCTATGGATTCAATAAAAATCAATTCTTCGGTAGGGTAGTTTTCAGGGTCTAATATTCTATAAGGTTTACGAGCACGAATCTCAATGGTCCCAAAGCCAGCATCCGTTAGAATTTTTACGTATTCGTCAATCGGTAAACTTCCGCTCAAACATAAAGCTCTCAAACGGTCATCATTACGAAGTGTGTCGTTCATTTCTTGTTCACAAGTAGGGTCGCTCATGATAAGGCGACCATAAGGCTTTAAGACTCGGTACATTTCTGCCACAGCTTTTTTGAGGTCTTCGGTCTTAAAAATATTGAACAGACAATTTTGTGCCGCAACATCAATGGAATTATCCTCAACTGGCAAATCGAGTGCATTCCCTTTTTTTAATTGTACAAACTCACTTTTGAACCATTCATTTTGTGCTTCGGCTATTTTAAAATTTTTCTTGGAGGCTTCCAGCATTTCATCCACCACATCTATGCCAATGACACCACCTTTTTGACGATTAAAATAGGCGAATTGCAGCAACTCCATTCCGCCACCCACACCAACATATAGCACTCGAGGATTGTTAGCAAGGTCTCTAGCGCTCACAGTACTACCACAGCCATAATTCATGTCTTGCATTATTTTTGGAATTTTTAATCCTGGCAATTCCCAAATTGCATTTGTTGTGCAGCATAGACCCACATCTGGAGTTAGGGCTGCTTCTTTGTAAAGTTCGTGTGTGGCGTCTAGGTAGCTCATATTTTTAAGTCTTCAGTCTGCAGTATCCAGTCTTCAGTTTTTAGTAAGTCATTTTTTTATGACCGCCTACTGAAGACTGCCTACTGCCTACTATTTTATATTTGTTTAATAAGTTCTTTAAAAAGCGTAATCATATTCGGTTCAGCCTGACTTGCCATCGCGATTATTTCAGAAATATCTACTGGCTTCAGATTGTCTGGGTCGCATTCATCGGTCAAAACTGACACCGCGGCCACTTTCAATTTTAAATGATTGGCCACAATAATTTCGGGAACTGTACTCATGCCTACTGCATCAGCACCGAGCGTTTTCAACATGCGGTATTCGGCTCTGGTTTCCAATTGTGGTCCTACGACACTAGCATATACGCCTTTATGAATTGTTATGTTATGTTCTTTTGCAATCTTTTCAAATTTAGAATTGATGTGCGCATCATAAGGTGCGCTCATATCTGTAAAACGTTCCCCCAAATGTTCCACTCCTCTAAATGCCAAAGGTGAGCTACCTTGAAGATTGATATGGTCGTCAATCAACATTAATTCACCTTTTTTAAAATTGAGATTGATAGCTCCAGATGCATTGGAAACCAATAGCGTGTGAATCCCCAATTTTTCCATAATTCGCACTGGATAGGTTACATCTTGAAGGGTGTAGCCTTCATACACATGAAAACGTCCTTGCATGACCATCACTTTTTTACCTTCCAGAATACCATAAATCAATTTTCCTTTATGGAACTCGACCGTCGCTGTCGGAAAATTTGGAATATGGTTGTAGCTTACTTCATGAAGCACTTCAACTTCATCAATTAACTGTCCTAAACCTGTGCCCAGGATGATGCCTATTTCAGGAGTGTCGAAGCCTTTACTTTTTAGATAGTCGGTTGTTTCTGTGATAAATTTAATCATGTAGGGTATAGAATTTTTTTAATTCATTATAATGTTTCATGTCTTCAAAGGTATCGATATCATTCAACTCTTTTAAAAGATGAAAAGTGCTATTTTGTAAGTTGTCCAATGTATCTTGTAAAACCGTCGATGTGCCCCAAGTTTTATTGGTGAATACATCAGATTTCAATTCCTTCATTCCCAATAAATAATAACCGCCATCTTTTGCTGGGCCAATTACTTGTTTAAAATGGTCAAGTTGTGCAAAAGCATCATTGACTGAATCAGAATTTAAATCCAACATATCACTTCCAATGATAGTCACTTTTTCATAACCCATCTCAAAAAGTTCTTTAAAAGCATTCAACATTCGTTCACCCAAATCGTTACCTTTCTGCAATTTTTTTCTGAAAATTGAAGCATCCCAAAGGTCTCCTTTTTTGATGTTTTCGGTATAATACACATATTTATCTGCAATGACGTCTTTGGCTATTGAAGCAGTATGTTGCAATAGGAATTTGTAAATTTCCAAAGCACTTTCGTCACCAATTGTTTTCGCCAAACGGGTTTTGCATTTGCCCAATTCGGGATTTCGGGTAAAAATAATTAGCGCTTTTTTAGAGGTGGGGAAATGGAAATCTGTTGCCATCTCATTGTTAAAAGTGCTATCTTTCGTGCTGAATAATCCCATTTAGTTTAAGGTTGAGTTTTACATTTCAAATGTAGGTTTTCAAAAAGGAAGATAATTTTCATCAAGGTTAAAGTTTTTCAAAAAATTCAATTTAAATGCACCAACCACAAATATAAAACCGCACAACTGAATACTGTAACTGTGACTGTCAACTTTTTTCATTCGTAAACCCTTGTCCCTTTCAACAGCCATTTGCTCCAAGTTTTTGAAAATGCATGAATGCTGTCGGTTTCTTTTTCATAGGAATCAAATATGGGAAAGTCATTATTTTTCCATTCAAAAATACCTCCATACAGATTGTAGACGTTGATATAGCCTGCTTTTTTAAGTTTTTCGGCAATGATTTCAGAGCGAATTCCTAACGAACAATACACAACAAGGGGGGCTTCTTTTTGCGGATATTGAGTTTCAAATAATTCGATATTAAAATCTTGGTAACCAACGTATTCGGCATCTTTTAAATGGCTAACATTATATTCTTCCAGTTCTCGTGCATCCAATAAAATCGAATTTGTTTTTGGCATTGCAAGTTCTTGTACGGTAATATAAGGAACACTCATAGTATTGTACCTCTTGAGAAGGTCACTTAAACTATCTTGTGCAACTAAATTTGTCGTGAACAAAACTAAAATTATAACTAAAAAATATTTCATTGGTTATAAATTAAGAGCATATCCCTGCAGACCAGTTTCTACAGGCGGTAGAATTTCACAATTGTCCCATACGCCGGAAATGAGTGTTTTTGCATAAGATTCCGGTAGGAGACCATTAAACATTAATTTACTGGCAGTTTTGTAATCATAATCCATAGCGTTATGCTTGAAGGTAAATTCACCATTTACAGCATCTAAAATAACATACCAAACCCGAGGCGTACCATCATTTGCCGGCATGCCAATCACGCCTGCATTAATCCACAGCTTTTCATTCCTTTGTTGATAGAAAGGAATGCCGCAATGGCCAGCAATAATCACATCACAATTTGTTTGGTTGAAACTTGCTTCTTTTTTGTTCCATCCGGTTGATTTAAATATAAATTCA
>JBGTCT010000156.1:0-3275 GCA_041748695.1 Aquaticitalea sp.
ATTTCTGCATCCTTAAACGGATTACTTCGTGATGTAGAGGGAAAAAAAGAACAAAATCTTGTCGATACATTGACCATTCGTAGCATGAGCAAAGCAGAATATACAACTAAAAACATCGGGCATTACGGCCTAGCCTTTGATTATTACAGTCATTTTACCTCACCAATACGACGGTATCCAGATGTGATGGCACATCGTTTATTACAACATTATATCGATGGTGGAAAATCTGCCAATGAGGATATTTATGAGGAAAGGTGTTCGCACTCCAGTAACATGGAAAATCTCGCAACCAAAGCCGAACGAGATTCCATAAAATACATGCAAATCAAATTTATGCAAGATCATAAAGATGAAGAGTTTGTTGGTGTTATTTCAGGAGTAACAGATTGGGGAATTTATGTTGAAATCATTTCAAATAAATGTGAAGGCATGGTAAGCGTCAGGGATATGAATGATGACCATTATCAATTTGACCAAGACCAATATGCAGTTATCGGTAAAAAAACAGGAATGACCTATCAACTTGGAGATGAAGTGGTGGTAAAAGTGAAAAATGCCGACTTGGTAAAAAAGCATTTGGACTTTACCCTTATAGGAAAACATGAATAATTTGTAATATCTTTTCAAGATTAAATACTAATGCCTTTAAAAAAATAATATGATTTTAACCACAACAAATACCATCGAAGGCTTTAAAATTATTGAATATAAAGGCATTGTTTCTGGCGTAGGTGTCAATGTTCAAAAGATGAAAATGACCTTCAATGTTGAAAAATATTATAAAGCCATAGGCGAAAGTGTGAGCGAAGTTAAAGAACAGGCCTTCCAACAGTTAAGGGATAATGCAAAGCAACTTAATGCCAATGCCGTAGTTGGAATCCATGTTGACATAGAACTTACAGCTTCCAATTATGTTGCCGTGTCCGTTACTGGAACAGCAGTCACCGTAGCATAATTACATAAAGTTATAAAACTGTAACAAACAAAAAAATGTTCCATCTATACTGATGGAGCATTTTTTATTTAAACATTAAACAACTAATAAAAGTAAGATGAAATCAATACTATCTGTTATTATGTTGAGTATCACCCTATCGTTCTGGGCACAGAATCCATTGGATAAAAGCGTAGGGGAATTTAGTGAAATTAAGGTTTTCGATTTAATCGAGGTCAATTTGGTAAAATCCGAAGAAAACAAAGTAGTCATTTCTGGAGACAATGTGGAAGATGTTGAAATTGTGAATAAAAATGGCGTTTTAAAGGTCCGGATGAAACTGGATAAAATATTCAATGGCACCAAAACAATTGTTGCGGTTCATTATACAACCCTAAACATTATTGATGGCAATGAAGGCGCATTCATTACAGCCAATGAATTGATCGAACAAGATTTTATTCTGTTAAAAGCACAAGAAGGAGCCCGCTTAAAGATTGGACTTGATGTTAATAAAGTCGAAGTAAAAGCTGTGAGTGGTGGAATTATCGAAACAAGGGGCAAAGCAAAAAGCCAAGAAATAAACTTGAATACTGGTGGTATTTATAAAGGACATGAGTTTCCAACTTTGGTTACAAATGTTAATATACGGGCAGCTGGCGAAGCAGATGTCAATGCGTCAGATACTGTCAACGCCAAAGTTTGGGCCGGAGGAGATATTAGTATTTACGGGCATCCTCAAACGGTCAATGAAAGTACTGCATTTGGAGGGAGAATAAAGCGTATCGAATAAATCCCTAAAGTTTTTTAAATTTGTGCAAACACAATTTGCATGTTTGATGACATTCTATCAGCCATTCCATTTGGGATTATATTGGCTTTGACAATTGGTCCGGTATTTTTTGTGCTGTTGGAAACAAGTGCCACAAAAGGATTCAAAAGTGCTTTAATTTTTGACTTGGGGGTTATTTTGGCTGATATCTTCTTTATTGCCGTAGCTTTTTTTAGCACTAATAGGTTACTCCAAAAATTAAAAGATGATCCCAATATATTGGTTTTTGGCGGAATTTTACTGGTGGTTTATGGAATTATTTCGTTTACCAAAACATCAAAGTCGTTCCGATCTATTGTTAGGGAATATCATAAAGTGGAGTTTCAAAAGAATTACGGAAAGCTCTTTTTAAAAGGATTTCTTCTCAATTTTATAAATATAGGCGTGTTGGTTGGATGGCTTGGGTTTATTGTTATTGGTAACACCCTTACGGAATCTACCCAAAGTTTACTGGTTTTTTTATCTACAATTTTGGCGACTTATTTTGTGGTTGATATTTTTAAAATATTAATTGCCAAGAAACTAAAAAGTAAACTCACACCCAGACTCATATTTAAGACTAAAAAAATTATTGCTCTAGTTATTTTAGGATTTGGAGTTGTTCTTCTCGTTCAAGCTTTCTTCCCAAAAGAAAAGGAAATGCTTAAAGATCGCCTAGAACAAGTAAATCCTTTCTAATAAATTACTACCATTCAACTGTTATAAATTTTTCCAATTTATAGTTTGAGTACTGCAGTCTAGATTCTTGCAGCGAAGCGGTATTGACTCTTGATTCTTATAGCCCAGAGGTCTTGGTACGCATCTAAAGCCAACTAAATATTAGAATTAAAAAACCTCCAATCCCAATCTTTAGGAGTTGAAGGTTTCTTGAGGTGTCGAGCGGATTCGAACCGCTGTAGCAGCTTTTGCAGAGCTGAGCCTAGCCACTCGGCCACGACACCTTATTCCTGCGAAGGCAGGAATCTTTTCCTATATAAGAGAAGACGGTGGCAAATGTATAAAAAATTAACTTTTTACACTATTTACTAATGCTTTTTTCGCCTCTCGGTCATTTTTATTGTGACCATTTCCACATCACCACCTATTGGCGGATTCAGTTTACGCACCCAAACCGTTGCTTTCGTCACCAGTTGATCTTCTTTAAGAATCCGGATTAAGATCCGTTTGGCAACAGTTTCCAATAAATACGTGGGCAATTTCATTTCTTCCTTAATGATGCGATTCAATAGGACATAATCCACAGTATCACTCAATTTGTCGGATGTTGCAGATGGTTGTAAATTTGCCTTTACCTCCAAATCCACACGGTAATCGCTGCCAATTTTGGTTTCTTCCTTTAAGCAGCCATGGTGGGCAAAAACCCTTATATTTTCAACTTTTATGATTCCCAAAACAATTCAATTTCAACAAAAATAGTACACTATATTTTAATAACTTTGCTTTTTCATTCTAAAAAATGTCACAAGAAACAAAACCACTCAATTTTATTGAGCACATCATAGAAGA
>JBGTCT010000157.1:0-4551 GCA_041748695.1 Aquaticitalea sp.
CCACTAATAAAACTCCCATAAGGATCTTTGAATTGGGTGCCTTCCGCAAAACGGTATTTGCTCAATTGCTTGAATTCCACCAAAGCCCATAGCACAAATTCTTTTACAAAATAACTGTCGCCTTTAGACAAATTGGGTTGATGATCGGCTAACAAATCATCCAAAGGGGAAATGGCATCCAACATATTTTTATATTCTTTATCCCTCACATCATCCATGAGTTCAAAACCTTCTTTCTGGTTAAAAAACCAAGAAACAATATCGTCATAGGGTGTTTCTGATTCTTGTTTTTTTAGTTTTTCTATCTTTGGGAAAAACTCTTCAAACAAACTTTTCACGGCTTCACCTATTAAATTGTAAGCAACAATTGAAGCGCCTTCCTGTTCGCCTTCATAAACCAATTCGACCTTACCTGTAATGGATGGAATGATACCAACAAAATCGCTCAACCGTACCATAGTCTTTTCTTCACCTGCTTTTAATGCTCTACGTTCAGCTGTGCTCAATAAGTTCTCCAAAGCGGTAATACTCAAACGTGCACTCACGCCACTTTTTGCATCCACAAATTCGCTTTCACGCGCTTCAAAAACAATTTGCTCCAATAAATCCCTCGCTAAATCAGGTACTTGTACCATGTCTTTTTGACTTTCCACAACTCGTGCTTCCTGCTCTGTAATCAATCTAGCAGTTTCTATATCTGCCGGATAATGGGTTAAAATTTGAGAACCAATTCTATCTTTCAAAGGCGTTACAATGCTTCCCCTGTTGGTGTAATCTTCTGGATTTGCAGTGAACAAAAATTGAATATCCAAAGGCAATCTCAATTTAAATCCTCTAATTTGAATATCACCTTCCTGCAAAATATTAAAGAGCGCTACCTGTATTCTGGCTTGCAAATCTGGTAATTCATTAATAACGAAAATACATCGGTTAGCACGCGGAATCATCCCGTAATGAATGACTCGATCGTCAGCATAGCTCAATTTTAAATTGGCAGCCTTAATAGGGTCGACATCGCCAATAATATCAGCAACCGTAACGTCTGGTGTCGCCAATTTCTCGGCAAAACGTTCACCTCTGTGTAACCAAAAAATCGGAGTCTCATCACCTTTTTCCTTGATTAATTCTTTTGCATATCTCGAAATGGGATTCAACGGATCATCATTAATTTCTGAACCTTCAACCACTGGAATATATTCATCCAATAAATTGAGCATCAACCTCGCGAGTCTTGTTTTAGCCTGGCCTCGCAATCCTAATAAATTGATGTTGTGACGCGATAAAATAGCGCGTTCCAATTCGGGAATGACGGTATTCTCATAGCCGTGCACACCTTCAAAAGTGGTTTCTTTATTTTTTATTTTTTGAATCAAATTCTCACGCAATTCATCCTTGATGGATTTACTTTGATATCCTGCTTTTTTTAATTCCTCTAATGTTTTGATGTGTTCTATTTTCATTTTAATTTTTCTCTTTTCTATATTCTTTTCTCTTTATTCTTAATTCAATATTAATGGCTCTTGCATCCATCTTTATCCTCTAATCCTTTTCTTCCTATTCGTTTCGTAATCTTCAAAAATCATTTCACCCAAACCTTTTAAACCTGTATAAAACGCTTTTCCTTGATTTGCAGCCGTAAATTCCTTTATAAACTGCATCAAATAAGGATCTTGGGCAATCATAAATGTAGTAATCGGAATATGTAATCGTCTGGCTTGTTGCGCCATCGCATAACATTTGTTGGTAATGTATGGATTGAGTCCGTTGCTGTCCTTGTAATATTGACCGTCTGGTAAACGCAGGCAACTAGGTTTCCCGTCGGTAATCATAAAAATTTGTTTGTTGGTGTTCCGTTTTCTGCGAAGGACATCGAGTGCCAACTGCAATCCTGCAACTGTATTGGTGTGATAAGGTCCGACTTTTAAATATGGTAGATCCTTAATTTCTATCGACCATGCGTCGTTACCAAACACTAAAATATCCAAAGTATCCTTTGGATAACGAGTCGTAATAAGTTCGGCCAATGCCATTGCCACTTTTTTAGCAGGTGTAATGCGATCTTCGCCATAAAGAATCATACTATGGCTAATATCAATCATCAAAACAGTACTCATTTGTGATTTGTGAAGCGTTTCCTCCACGACCAAATCGTCTTCAGACAAACTAAAATCTCCAATTCCGTGATTGATTTGGGCATTTTTTAAACTTTCCGTAATGGACACTTTATCAAGCGCGTCCCCAAATTGATAATTCCTAAAATCACCTGTATGCTCATCGCCTATCCCTGGACTTTTGCTTTTATGATTGCCTTGTCCGCTGCGTTTGATGTTTCCAAAAATTTGGTCAAGCGCTTGTTGACGGATGGCACGTTCGGTTTTGGACGTTATACTCATTCCGCCTCCTTTTCCATCGGGATCAATCTCCTCTCGGATGTATCCTTTTTTCTTTAAGTCTTCAATAAAATCATCAATGGAATATTCTGGAGTGGTTAACTTATATTCCTTGTCAAGTTCGCGTAACCAATCAATGGCTTCGTCAAAATCGCCAGAGGTATGTGTGATCAACTCTTTCAATACTTCAAAAAGATTATCAAAAGGCGACTGAAAAGGTGCTTCGTACGTTTTAAAAACAAAGCCTTTTCGTTGAGATGTAGTGTATTTCATAGCCCTATAAAAGTACAACAATTTGTTTTCATCATTCCTAGCATTAACATCTATTTTAAGAATCGAATCATAAGTTTTGTTTATCTTTCGGTCAACAAAACCAAAATGTAATGAAAAAAATAATGTGCTTCTTGATGCTTTTCGCATCTTTTTCCGTTTTATCCCAAGAATTTTCTATCGATTTACTCAAAAACATGAAACCCCGAAACATCGGTCCTGGCGGTATGTCAGGAAGGGTAACGGCTATTGATGCCGTGCACTCTAATCCTGATATTATGTATGTAGGCACGGCCTCGGGCGGGCTTTGGAAATCTACTTCTGGCGGAATTAAATGGGAACCCATTTTTGATAAGGAAGTAACGGCATCTATAGGTGCTGTGGCCATTCAACAATCCAATCCGAGTGTTATATGGGTGGGAACAGGTGAAGGCAATCCCAGAAACAGTTTAAATGGAGGTTACGGCATCTATCGTTCTCTCGATGGTGGAAAAAACTGGAAGCTCATGGGTCTTGAAAAAACACGACATATCCATCGTGTCATCATCGATCCTACCGATCCAAACACAGTGTATGTTGCTGCAATTGGATCGCCTTGGGGAGAACATCCAGAACGTGGTGTTTATAAAACTACGGATGGTGGTGAGACATGGACCAACATTTTATTTGCCAATAATAAAACAGGCGCAGCCGATTTGGTTATGGATCCATCAAATCCAAATAAATTGATTGCTGCCATGTGGGAACACAAACGCGATCCTTGGTTTTTTAAGTCTGGTGGTGCAGGTTCTGGTTTTCATATAACACATGATGGCGGAAAAACATGGAAAAAATTATCCGATGAAGATGGTTTGCCCAAAGGAGAATTGGGACGAATCGGAATCGCGATTGCCCCTAGTAAGCCAAACATAATCTATGCATTGATTGAAGCGAAGAAAAATGCCCTTTACAAAAGCGAAGATGGCGGATTTAAATGGAAAAAAATCAACGATAAAGAAGATATTGGTGATCGCCCTTTTTATTACTCCGAAATCTACGTAAATCCAAAAAATGAAAATCGCGTATATTCGGTGTTTACCTATATCAATGTGAGTGAAGACGGTGGAAAGAATTTTGAACAATTGATGCCGGCCTATGGTGTAGATAACGGTGTACATCCCGACCACCATGCTTGGTGGATGCATCCAGAAAACGGACAATTTATGATAGATGGCAATGATGGTGGTATGAACATCACTAGGGATGGTGGCAAGACTTGGCGTTTTGTAGGAAATCTTCCTGTTGCACAGTTTTACCATATCAACGTTGATAACGAATTTCCTTATAACGTCTACGGCGGCATGCAAGACAACGGTTCTTGGCGTGGCCCAGCCTACGTTTGGAGAGCTCAAGGCATCCGAAATAGTTATTGGCAGGAAATAAGTTTTGGTGACGGATTTGATGTCGTTCCAGATAAAGATGACTCGCGGTATGGCTGGTCCATGAGCCAACAAGGATTTGTGACCCGATATGATTGGCAAACCGGTAATAATTACATCGTTAGACCAACCCACCCTGAAGCTGACGTACAACTGCGTTTTAATTGGAATTCGGCCATCAATATCGATCCGTTTGACTCTAGTACGATATACTTCGGAAGTCAATTTGTTCATAAATCAACCGATAAAGGAGAAACATGGACCTTAATTTCTGATGATTTAACAACCAATAATCCAGAAAAATTAAAACAATCAGAAAGTGGTGGATTGACGATGGATGCCACTGGTGCCGAAAATCATTGCACCATTTTGGTCATTGAACCTTCACCAATCGAAAAAGACATGCTTTGGATTGGCACAGATGACGGCCGTGTTCAAATAACTAAAGATGGAGGGAACTCATGGACGGACCT
>JBGTCT010000158.1:0-11654 GCA_041748695.1 Aquaticitalea sp.
ACTTTGCAGCAGTGAGTTTGGAATTGTTCCTACCCATTCATCAAATGTAATTTTGCTTTTAGCCATTTCTACATTGATGTCTTTCAGCCAAACATACATTTTGTAGCGAGTGAAATAAGAATCTGTAAGTGTTCTAAACACGGAAATATCCTTGCCTGACCAAATGATTTCAGCATTTTTTAATTTCGTGAGGGCATACGCATTGTTCAAAGATTGTTTGAACCACATTTCCAATCCTTTTTCATCACTGGGTCTTGGCGACAACTCGGCCATGATGGTATGTTGGTTTCCTGCTTCAAACAGATTATTAAGGGAAATTTTATAGTGTTTAGCGAGTTGAATGCTTTCTTCTAATGATAAACTTGTCTTTAAGTTAATACGCCTATAGGCCGCATCATAGCCAATATCAAGGACAGAAGCTACTTCATCAACAAATGATGTATTGTCTTGAGATCGAACTTTTAAATGAGAAATGAATAATTCTTGCATTATTTATAAAATCACAAGTTAAATAACTTACATTTTGTGAAATTTAATAAAAATATTCTAATTTATTGGCTGTTTTTAGCAGGAGATTTTCAATAATTACAATTATTTTTGAGTAGATCATTAAAATTTTGTGTTATGGAATCAAAATCTATTGAAAGGTCTTCGAAATTAAAAGTGTTTTTAGATACGTACATGTATTATGTTTTAATTAATAAAAACCATAGACAATGCAATTCTAAAGTAATGAATGTGGAATTGGATATTGAATCTAACGGGTTGCAATTTTCTCACAGTTAATCATCCTTCATTTAGCTAAATCAAACAGACTCCTCCCAATTTTTATTTTTATTCAAATATCTTTCAAGTAAATAGCGCACTTCATTACTGAAATTCCAGCATTTTCGCTATATTAGATTTATAATCAATATGTTTCAATTAAACCAACCAACCTTATTCACCCAACTTTATTATTGTTGATGTAGGTTTATTAATTGATATTATGAGCCTTGTTTCAATTATAAATTTTTTACTTATTGCTGGAGTTGTACAAGGTTTTGGATTCAACTTGGTAACTCTTTTTGTAAAAAAAAAGTTTGACAAGGTTATTGTCTTTTTAAATTTGACAGTCCTGTTCCTTTCATTAAACAACCTTCAGCGTTGGCTGATTGACAATGATTTTACCTCTAGTCTTTTTCTGATAGAACAATTTTTAGTGCCCTGGTATGTTCTTATTTTCCCAATGTTTTATGCGTTTACAACCCATTTTTTGAGAGTCGAAAAGCTCGTTAATGATTTTATAAAACCAACATTGATCATTTTTATTTTCGAACTTGTTATTCGTCTTTTCTTAATATCATACGTTTATTATGAGGTTCCAGAACGGGATATTGTAATGATTAAGCAGTACACTGATTTTGAAGAAAGCTTTAATTTAGTGTATTGTATTTTCTTGTTTATTAATGCTTGCCTTTTAGTTTTTAAGCGACATGATCTGTTAGAGTTTATTTTGTCCTATGATGATTTAAATTGGATTAAGTGGTTTATCAGACTTGGAGGTTTTGTAATTCTCATGTGGATTGTGGCAGTTGTTTTTAACCATATCAACGGAAATGAAGTAGCCTATTACCCACTGCGTTTAGGTTCGTCGATATTGTTGTATTGGATCGGTTATCAAGGATTTTATAAATACAGTGTTGTACAAGATCGTATAGTTTTGAGAGAACGAATTGTATCAAATCAAGTCCTCATCTCCTCTCAAGGTGATTTTAACATAGAATCTAAAAAGCAGGAAGAAGATTTTTATAATGCAAAACACCAAAGCGATTTTCTGAAAATTCGGAATCATATCATTCATAACAAACTGTATTTAGATCCTTTGTTGAGTATGGAAGCTTTGGCTTTAGACCTAGGAATGGGCAAAAGTTATTTCTCAAAATTGGTAAATTCCTATAGTCATTATAATTTTTCCGATTTTATTAATTCTCTCCGTGTAGAGCAGGCCAAAAAGTTTTTGTCCAATGATGAATTTAGCCAATATACCATTGTAGCTATTGGTCTGGAATGTGGTTTTAATTCAAAATCTACATTTTATTCAGCGTTTAAAAAATTCACTTCAGAAACGCCCACAACCTTTCGCGATAACAGCTGATACTGTCCTGAATTATCGTTGGATATCCTAATTTTTTTACCAGAGAATATCTCGGATATTGATATGAAAATGTACCAATACTTTTATGATCACTAACAACGATCTAAAAATTATTTGTCATGGTACTAATGTTAATTTTGTATACGTTAAGGCGTTTGAAGGTTATCTCGATAACTGGTAAAAACCTATTGGCAATCAAATCAATAGCATTTAAAATACTCATTTTACTATTGATTCTGACAGTGACGCGGGCTTCTGGCAATCCAGCCAACGAGAACCCGAAAGTATTTCAAATTGTGAAAAACCAAAAGGTTATTGGAACCATACACATTATAAAGAAGGTTTCAGGCGATTCAACAATCTTCAATTCAGAAAGTCAAATAGATGCCAAGTTACTTATGAATGTAAAAATAACTGGGAAAGAGACATGTGTTTTTAGAAATGGAATTTTAATTTATTCTTCAGTTTATAGAACGCTGAATAATAAGGTTAAGATTAATCACAGTATTACCCATAACAAAAGTCATTACAATATCAATGAAGGCAATACAGTAGATATACTGAATATAGAAGCCATTGAGCAAAACCTTATAACACTATATTTTGATGAGCCTAAAGGAGTTATGTCTGTTCTCTGTGATACTCAAAAGGAGATGATTAATGTAAAATCTCTTGGTCGAGGAAAGTATAAGGTTGAGATATCGAAAGGGAAGTATAACATTTTTCATTATAAAAATGGAAGGTGCATTATGATAGAGGCGGTCAGCCCAATGTTTGACGTTTTATTAATGCCTTTATAGCCATGGAAAATTCAGTAATTATTTGGGTATTGATGATCACTAGTTTTTCCATCTATTTTTTGATAAGCATGGCGTATAAAAAGCTTGGTATCCATAATCTAGAACATGCATTATTGGCTAACAATGGTCTAGGACTTTTAAACTTGAAGCACATGGCTGGAATCATACTTTTCGGAGTTGCTTTTTATATCATTCATCCAGATATGAGACTCTTCATAAATACGATAGAGGTTCCTAGAATGCCGGTGCTAGTGTCGTTTTTAGTAATCTTTTTTTTATCTAGTTATGTATCGCATGTTTCTGTAAAGAACAACGCATTCAAAAATGTCCATATAAGTCAATATGGCTTTTCAGATGCTTGGTTGTACTTCGTTATTCGAACAGTCTTTTTACTATGTTATGAGTTCTTTTTTAGAGGAATTCTTTTGATCAAGTTTTTGGAGTTTAACTCTGTCTACATTGCCATAGTTTATAGCACTTTATTATATGTGTTAATTCACATTTACGATTCCCGAAAAGAAATAGTGGGAGCCATACCATTTGGAATTATTTTATGCGTCTTTACCTTCTTAACTAGAAGTATATGGTACGCCTTTTTTATTCATATGGCACTTTCGTCTGTCTACGAAATATCAATGTTTTATTCGCTAACCTATAAAAAATCAACATCATGAACGTATTTCTAACCGGTGCTACAGGATATGTGGGACATCAACTGGCATTAAAATTAGCAAAAGAAGATTATATAGTGCATGCCTTGGTAAGGGATGTAAACTCGGCCAACCTACCCATAGATAAAAACATAATAGCTTTTGAGGGAGATTTGTGTGATTATAACACCATTGTAGCCGCAATGAAAGGATGTACCTATGTGTTTCATACTGCAGCATATACCAATTTAAAATGTAAAAGCATTGCTAATTTTTATAACTCTAATGTTTTAGGGACCGAAAATATATTAAACGTGGCCTTAGAGCTTGATGTAAAAAAGGTGGTCTTCACAAGCACTCTTTCAGTTTTTGGTCCGTCATATAAAGAGAATCCAATCACCGAAGTACAACCAAGGCTTACCTCTTTTGCAAATGATTATGAACTTACAAAAACCATGTCTGAAGAGATAGTTTTGAACTATGTAAATAAGGGATTGTCCTGTGTGATTTTAAACCTTACCAGAGTTTTTGGGCCAGGATTAACTACATTCTCCAATGGCGTGAACAAATTGGTTACCCTAATAGCCGAAAAAAATGTTCTGATTGTGCCCTCCAAACTCAATATAGTGTCAAATTATGTGTATATAGATGATGTTGTTGATGCCCATTTATTAGCCATTAAAAATGGGAAAAGTGGTGAAAAATATATAATAGGTGGAGAAAATATGAATTATGATGAACTTTTTGCTAAAGTAAAAGAGTTAACAAAAAGCAGAGTCAAAATTTTAAAAGTGAATTATGATCTGGTTAGAAATGGCTTGTTTTTAATTTCAAAAACATTAGGGCTTCTAGGAATTGGATCTACAATTACACCTAAAATCTTAGATGCCTTATTTACCAATAGGATTGCGTCATCACAAAAGGCGATCTCCCAATTGCATTATAAAATCACGCCTTTTAATACGGGACTTAATCAAACGATTAGTTTTTTATCAAAATAGAACATCATGGAAACACATTATGCTTTAATTACAGGAGCAAGCCAAGGATTTGGAAAAGCAATGGCTTTGGAATTTGCAAAAAAAAACATAAATCTTCTGTTAGTTGCATTGCCAAATTCAGGATTATCTCAATTAGCCAATTTTATGGAAAAGAGCCTTGAGGTCACTGTTCGTTATTTGGAATTGGATTTGAGCCAAACAAGGAGCTGTTATGACATTAGAGACTTCATAAATCAACATGGCATCCAAATTAAATATTTGGTGAACAATGCCGGTGTTTTAAGTCGTGGTCTATTTGAAGATTTAAGCGAAGATTTTATTTTAAAACAGATTGAGGTGAATGTAAAGACACCAACACTTTTAATACGGCTTTTATTGGCCAATTTAAAATCGTCTGCCCCAGCCGCAATTTTAAATATAAGCAGCATGGCCAGTTTTTTTGCACTGCCAAAAAAACAAGTTTATGGTGGCACAAAGGCCTACTTGACTTCTTTTTCAAAAAGTTTGGGCAAAGAATTAAAGAAGGACAATATTTCCGTGACCACAATTTGCCCAGGTGGATTAAACACAACCACGAGACTATGCTATCAAAACCGAATCTTGGGATGGATATCAAGGGAATCGGTATTAAATCCCGAGGAAGCTGCACTAATTGCCATTGATGCCATGATCAAAAAAGAGAAAGTGGTCATTCCAGGTTTTATAAATAAGTGTTTGATGGTTTTGGATAAACTGTTGCCTGAAATCATAAAGGATAGATTGACTAATATGGAAATTAACAAATTACCTGCTACAGTTCAACGAAATTAATTGTCCGAAAATATCTTCCAAAGACAATATTGGACATTAATTTTTTTATCAGCAATATATTTGAACCATTGAATGAGACCATTATAAATTATGAAACATCAAATTGCGAGGTACCAGGATTCAAATACAGAAACGATTTCATCCAAAAATGAAGTGTATTCAGTGATTTCTTTCTTTTAAAAGTCGGATAAACTCGCTTGCATATTTTAATAAATATGACATATAACGTTCTGATATTACGCGAAATATGCGAAATTATGGAGAATTATTGTATACGAATTATCAATATTTGAAAATGAAAATCAAAATTTTGAAACTACATTTGAGTATCTCCATAAAAATACTAATTGATTAATAGCAAATAAAGTGGAAAATCATTGGTATGAATTCATATTTCCTTTTTCAAAATATTACAATTTTTCAAGTTTAAAAAGATACTTTTTGCATCTGGTTTTTATCTTTTGTTGATGTTGTGAGCCCCAAATTATACTGTGCCAATAAAGTTGTGATGGATAATGCCTGTCAAGATTTTAAGTACTGTATGATATGACTTATAAAATTATAATTAACTAAAAGCCAATCGAATGAAAACACACTTTTTCCAACAGAAATCGGTTTATTTTTCCATGCAATTCGGATTACGAAAAACCAGAATTATCTCTCTAATCCTGTCATTAGCCGTTTTAAATCTTTCCATGTCCTGCTCTTATTATTCGGTCAGGAATGTGCCAACCACAAAAGACACGATTTCAAAAGAAATAAAGACCTTTAATGAAGCAGAAAAGTATGTCATCCTACACTCAAATACCTCAACCTGGCATTTAAAGAATATGGTCATTAATGAAGATGACCAAACAATGTCCGGCACTATAATACCTCTTGGTTTTGAACATCAGTATAAAAAACCTCGAGAAAGTAAACGTGTACACGGTTATGATAAAAGTAAAACTATGCCACTCAATGAAGTACATTTTTATTTAAAGGATTCAATAGATGGCAGTGCAAATTCCGAAGTGCAAATTCCATTATCAAACATTAACTCTATTTCTGTGAATGATAAAAACACCAATCGAACAATAGCAAATATTGCTTTGACAACAGTTGGAATTGCGTTTGTTGTTTTTTAATTGTTCTAGCAACAAAAAGTTCATGCCCATTTGTTTATATCAAAAATGGAGAAACTTATGATTTTGTTGGAGAGTTATATCCAGGTACCATTACGGCCAATATGCAAAAAGATGATTATCTGCCGCTTGGACAATTGGTGCCGGAAAATGACAACTATACTTTAAAAATTTCAAATCTTTTGAAAGAGGTTCAACGCACAGATTTTGTGCAGTTGATTTTAGTGAATCATAACCATAATACCCAAGTGTTATTGGATAGTAAAGGTCATTTACATACGTTCAAAACAATTGAAGCGCCAGTAAGAGCCATTGTTGATGGAGGCTTAAACTATATCGAAGCTTCACTGAAAAAAGATAATGATTTCTATGCTTTCAATACTTCAAAAGCAACCGAAAATAGTGTAAGAAATGTCGTTTTTGAATTTAACAAACCAATAAATGATGACGATGCAAAACTATATCTAACTGCGAAAAATTCCGTTTGGCTAGACTATATTTTTGGGAAATTCAACGAACAATTTGGCTCGTATTATGATAGGTTTCAAAAGAATCAGCAAAAAGTGGATGCCAAAACAATCTCCGATTGGTCAAAAGGTCAAAATATACCTTTATCTGTCTATTTAAAAACATCTGGCGGTTGGCAATTGATAGAGCGTATTAATACCGTAGGCCCAATGGCGATGCGGGATATTGTCGTCCCGTTAGACCTTAAAAAGGTGGAAGAGGCTAAAGTACAAATCAAATTAGAAACTGGTTTTATGTTTTGGGAGGTAGATTATGTGGGCATTGATTATTCTGAAAACATCGATTTATATATCTCTTATGTCAGCCCTTCAAGAGCTCTTGACCAAAATAGTAAAGATATGACAGCTCTTTTAGCAAATTCCGATGGCAACTATTTAGTTCAGCCAAATATTGGAGATGAAGTTGTAGTTAATTTCCCTATAAAACCGAACAAAGAAAATCAAGTTCAGTCGGCATTTTTAAAAAATAGAGGTTATTACAACTATATAAGGTCTTATGAGGGTAAGCCAGATTTTGCAAAACTGAAAAACTTTAGGGAAGACAACATGTTTACCAAATTTTCTGAAAAGGCCTATTTTGAGTTTGTAAACTTTGATTATAACGAATTTGCTAGTCATGAATAACACAGAAGCCATATTAATCGAAAAACAAGTTCTTCCAAATTTACTTGAAGAAAATAGAATTGAGGAAATTACAAATACCATTAAAATCATTAATGGATGGAATATGCTTTGGCGTCTCTTTCACATTCGTTTTAGCCTTTTAAAGATTATAATTGGGATATATCCCAATCCGCGACATTGGATTCGCGCACTTAAATACTTGGTTCAATTAAGAAAGCGCTTTTTGGGAAACTACAGACTACAAAAAATGGTGTACGCCAATGGTAAATATTATATGGGACTATATACACCAGGTTGGAACAGTCCTGTATATGAATCATTTATTGTTTCTCAATTAAACGATTTTAAAAAGGTAAATGCGAAGGTAAACAGGTTTAATACAGTCTTTATTGCTGTGACCAAAAAATGCGCTATGCAATGTGACCATTGCTATGAATGGGAAACCCTCAATAAAAAGGATACATTAACCACTGAAAAACTAAAGAAAACAGTTCTAAGACTTCAGGATTATGGCGTAAGTCAGATTCACTTTTCTGGTGGCGAACCATTGCTTAAAATGGACACTTTAGTTGAAGTCTTAACCCATTCTAATCAAAGTACAGATTTTTGGATTGCGACTTCGGGACATAAGCTAAATAACGATAATGCGTATCGCCTTAAAAAGGCTGGATTGACGGGTGTTATCATAAGTCTCGATCATTTTATTCCGGAGAAGCACAATGATTTTAGAGGCTATAAAGATGCCTACTATTGGGTGAAAGAGGCTGTTAAAAATGCCAACAGTAATCACCTTGTTGTCGCACTGTCTATTTGTGTGACAAAGGAATTTATTTCAGAAGCAAATTTAATGGCTTATATGGATTTGGCCAAAAAGCTCGGTGTTGGGTTCGTCCAGTTTTTGGAGCCAAAAGCTGTTGGCCATTACAAATACAAAGATGTTGATCTAAACAAGGAACAAATAGAAATTTTAGAAACGTTTTTTTTAAAATTAAACTTTGACAAAGCCTTCAAAACCTTTCCGATCATTACATATCACGGGTATTACCAACGGCGACAAGGATGTTTTAGCGCGGGTATTAAAGGCATGTACGTTGATACGGATGGCGATATAAACGCTTGTCCTTTTTGCCACAAAAAAAACGGTAATGTTTTGGATAAGGCCTTTGAAAGTCATTTAGAAACAATGACCAGCCAAGGTTGTCCAACATACTGATCATCATGGAATTATTATTAAAAATATCATCGTTTAAACTGTGGATTCTCTTATTACTTATTTTGATCATAAGGTATTTAATCGTTGCAGGAACACCCTATTTTTGGCTGTATGTTATCGGAAAACACAGATATAACAAGTATAAACTCCAGATTCAATATCCAGAAAAGGAGCAAATATTCAAGGAAATAAAATATTCCATTTTTACGCTTATCATTTACAGCTCTGGTATTTGGGTTTTTCTGGATTGGTTAAAACATGGTTATACAAGAAATTATACCGAAATAAATGAATTTGGAATCCCATACTTTTTTTTGAGTATTGTTTTAATGGTTTTGATACATGATGCCTATTCATATTGGATTCACAGGTTAATGCACCATAAACGGATTTTTAAATATGTGCACTTATTGCATCATAAATTCAAAAACCCAACACCATGGAGTGCATTTGCTTTTCATCCGTTTGAATCTCTCTTAACTTTGGGCATTATTCCTATAATAATATTTTTAATTCCTTGGCATAATCTGGCGTTGGTCATTTTTGTAACCATTATAATTTTATATGACACTTTTATTCATTTAGGGTATAATATTAAACAACTCAAACTTTTTATATGGCAAAACACGCCTCTAGAGCATGATCTGCATCACATAAATTCAAAGTATAATTTCGGGTTGTATTTCACAATTTGGGATAGGCTCATGGGGACATATCAAAATAGGAATGTGAAACAGGTAGAGTTTCAAAGTCAATACAAATGAAATCACTGGACATTATTAAAGAAAAGGTAAAGTATCATTTGAAACATGTTTCAAAAAGTCATAAGAATTTTTTACTAACCAGTTGCTTATTGCAACATAATAAATTTTAATTAAAATGAAAAAATTATTGACACTCGTTAGCCTTATTGGGATGATAATGGTAACACAAGCACAACAAGATATCCATTTTGGGATTAAAGGAGGGCTCAATATCTCGAGCATTAGTGGTAAAGATGTTGAAAACCCCGATGCCAGGACATCATTTCACGGTGGAATTATGGCTGAAATTCCGATAACCGAAAAATTTTCATTTCAACCAGAGTTTTTGTATTCATCATTAGGCATTAAGGAAAATGATGAAAACGCCGAACTCAAGTTGAATTACCTAACCCTTCCTTTAATGGTAAAATATTACGTAGCCGACAATTTCAGTTTGGAAATTGGCCCTCAAATAGGGCTCTTGTTATCAGCTGATGCGAAGGTAGAAGGCGAAGGTGAGGGAGACGTAAAAGACTTATTTAAGGATTTTGATGCGGCAATAAATTTTGGCGTTGGTTACAAGCTAGACAATGGCTTAAATTTCGGGGCACGCTATAATCTGGGTCTTATCAAAATATTTGATTCTTTCGATTCTTTCGCTGATGAAGATGATATCAAAGCTTATAATAGTGTATTTCAGATTTCTATTGGTTATTTTTTTAATTAGGAGATAATTGGAGTCGTAAATGTACTGACCGCTTATCACTATAAAAAAATAATTATGAAGAGCTACCTTCCGATCCTATTGCTAATTTCTTTGACGTACAATACATGGGCGCAGTACGATTCTATTCGAACCATTACAGAGTATAAAGATAATGTGGATGAGCTCTTTGAACAAATTTCTTATCGAGGCGGTTTTGGACTTTTTATACCTGCTTCAGATGAGTTTTTTAGGGTAGGGGTATTTTTTGAAGGTAATATGAATATTCCAATAAGTACTTTAAACTCTGTTGAATTGGCGGTCCAATTTGGAGGCTGGGATCGCGAAAATAACTTCAACTATGTCAGAAGATCGGATAGTTTGAAAGCGACTGCAAGAGTTTTAATAAACGGGCTTTTAAAATTTAAAAGGGACATTGTTTTTATTAAAAAATCGTTTATCAGTATTGGTGTAGGTATAGGACTATCAATCATTAGCGTTAATACAGAAGCCTATATAATGCAAGCACCTGTGGAGGAAACTGCTTATGAAAATATGACTTCCTTTATTTGGTCACCTGAACTGGAATATCTATTGGACGTTTCAGATCGTACACAACTTTCAATAAGCTTTAGTGTTCAGTATGCCACCTATAAATTAAAATCTGCCTTGCAGAACAATATGGACAACTGGTATTATTTGCCAAAGATTACTTATCGGTTTTGAATCTTACTTCTAATAATTATTTGATAGAATCATGAAAGCCACAGGTAAAAATTTAAAAATGCTCACTTTATCGTTTTCTTTTTTATTGTTATTTCATAGCTGCAAAACCTATTATGCCAACACGGTTTCAATGGAAGCTGCGGTAAAAAACGGAAAGCAAGCTACCATCATTTATAGTCAAGACAGTATCCAGTCTATGGATTTCGATAGAATTGTAAAAATAGATACAACTTATTTTGGAATTAAAAAATATCGAGGAGAGTTGGTAAAGATGGCGATTCCATTGGAAAATACTACCGCAGAATATCAAAACAGCTCAATCATACAACTATTTATTGGGCTAGCATTGGTAGCAGGACTCATTTATCTCATTGACGAATTGAGTTTAGGAGAATTTCTATTTCCAGAAGAAGAATGAAATATTATAATATAAACTAATTAAATATGAAATCGCCATGATTTGGAAGCAAAAACACCGATGAGGATAGAGCGATCGCGATGACCATTGAAAAACAATAAATATCTACATATGAAATCCCATGATTTAACAATCACAAATACCAATGAAGATCTTCCTCATGGGATACCATATGACC
>JBGTCT010000159.1:0-2470 GCA_041748695.1 Aquaticitalea sp.
TTTAGAATCAGAATTAAGTTTAACTAAATCAAGAATTGATGATACTAGTACAAATAACAAGGAATCATTAATTAATAAATGGATGCTTAATGGATGTGAGGAATTAATCAATGCTTCAGAAAAAAATCTAAATATACTCAATGATGAAATCAAAAAATTTCAAAACAGTACGAATCCAGTACCTATTTCGCTGCCTGGTCCAGAGTATGTTGAAAAAATGATAGAGGATAAAATCTGTTATATCTGCGAGAGAGCTGTTGAGGAGGCAACACCTGAATATAATGCTTTAATAAAAAGACTTAATGATTTTCAAGACAATTCAAATCATAAAGTTTTACAAGACAATTATACGGAGTTAAATAGAGCACGGAGAAGACTTATGAGTGATTTACCGGATATCAAAAATGAAATTAAAGATAAAAACAAAGCAATTGATTTACTAATTAAAAACAGAAACAGACTAGTTAATAAAATAACCTCTGTTTACACCGATTCAGGTCATGATAAGGAAATGGATATTACAGTAGGCGCAACAACAGCAAGTCAAATACTCTCAAAAATTCAAAGTTTAAGAATTGCACAGGATAGAAAGTCCGATTCATTGAGACATATAAAATCTGAAGTATCCATTTTAAATGATGGGTTGAAAAGTGATATGTTAGAAAAGGAAAAAACAATGGATAATTTTGATACTAATTTCGCAGAGAGTATTGCTGCTAATTATATTAAAATGTTCGAAAAAAGTATAGGGGAATTACGTTCAATTGCTTATTCAAATTTAATAGAGGAACTCCAATTGGAGAGTAATAGATTGTACTCATTATATCTTGGCGGAAATACTCAAGGGGAAATAGAAATTGATAATGGTATTAGAATCATAGATAGGGGAACAAAAAACATATTATCTGATTTAAATACGGCTGAAATAGTTGCCCAAAAACTTGCAGTGGCAAATGCATTCCTTTCTTTGAGTGAGAAAAAAATGAAGAGAGCTTATCCTATAGTCGCAGACGCTCCAACATCAGATTTAGACCACGTAAACACATATAATTTGACAGTTAACATTGCAAAATCATTTGATCAAATGATAATAATGTCAAAAGATTATGCATTACTTGATTCTGATGAAAGAGAAAAATTGATTAAGGAAGCAAAAATTGTTAAATATTATGAATTAAAAAATCAATTGATTGATAAAAATGGTATTGACTCCAGAACAAATAAGAAAACATATATTACAACTATAAAATAAGCCAAATATGAAAGAAAAGTTAATAATCGAATTAAATAAAAAATATATTCATCATGGTGATTATGTATTAAAAGTAAGAGATCTTTTTAGCAGAAAACAAGAAAATCTTTCCAAACAGGATGATAAGTTTTTTTCAAAATACTGGCAAGTTTATGCATGGTCTGCAATTATTGGCTTTGTTAATAATAAAAGAGTAGAGGACGCTTCATTGCCACATACAAGTTCATTTGAGTTTTTGAGAATATCGAATGGTTCTGAAACTATTGCTAATGGCTTAATGTTGATGGCAATTGGAAAAATTGACGCATCTAGTTCTGATGACATTCTAGATTCTAGAAAAATATTAACCATAATTAGTGAATATGCAGAGGGGGGTGCTAAATATATCCTTGAATTAAGACAAACACCCAGCTTTGAACATAAATTTAATTATGCTGATGATTACTTTTTTGAAATTGTTGACAGAAAAGTAGGTTAATTGTATAATGAAGAACTTAAAAAAATATTAGAATACAATAATAAGTAAACAATCACCCCGTCCCCAAAACATCCATCGCCCGCCCATCCTTCATGGCAACAACGGTCCCGTTAACCGCTTTCCATAACACAAACCCACACACAGATCACAACGCTCATGGCATCGGGTAGGGGTAAGGGGAGGTTTAGGGCAGCATCCATCACAAAGGGCTCCACGGTCACGGCGTCCAATTCAAATAGGCACTGCGCGAGACTCCCGCACTACCAAAAGGCATCGGTAGTAAAGGTAGATAAAGTTTGTGCACCTCGCTATAGGCGGCAAGGCTCATGGTAGCAGCCACCAACACCAATTTAAAATAGCTCGCCTTCTATATTTTTTTTTGCCCCGAAGTCTCGGGATTGGCCCCGAAGTCTCGGAATTGTGGTTTGGATTTTATGAACCTCCCCTATTGGGGTGCAGGGGTCATCCTAACTCATTTTATCTTTTTTTCTTGAACTGACGAATTTCACAGATTGTGGCCGACTTTCGGTTAAGATGAAAGGGAGATATCAGAGTGTTGTGCCAAATTAAAAATTCCATTTCAATTCAAAATTTCAGTTATTTGAATGTACCTTTGATAGTATCAAATGATAGTATCATAAATGAAACCACCATACGAATTAACACCAGTAATAATAAGGCTCATCACTTCCATTTCCGAAAAATTGGGAGCGATAAATGCCAACTTTTTAAATAGACCT
>JBGTCT010000160.1:0-11759 GCA_041748695.1 Aquaticitalea sp.
CAATCAGTTTTCGCTTTGCGATAACCAAATCCTCGTACTGGGCTGCAGCCATAGCATTCATATAGTTTTCACGTGCCATAATGGTACCGAACCAAGGAAGCATTTGCTTTAGTGAAATTCTGGCTTTCTGCGCCCCTACACGGGTTTCGGTTTCACTCACAAAATAGCCTGCACTTATTTCTGTATTGGGTAGCCAGTTTGCTTCATTCACTTTTTCAGTTGCAATTTCATATTGGAGCTGGAATTTTTCGATTTCCGGACTGTTGGAAATCGCTTCGTCTATATAGGTTTGTAGATCTTGACCATAACTTAAAAGACTCAAGAAACAAGAGCCAAAAAACAGGACGCTTTTTTGTTTTATATAATATTTTGATTGTTTCATTTTCATCATTTTAGACTTGGTTCTTGATTACTAATTCTTTATTTCGCCTTTTAGCAATCCGTTCCTTCCTCCAACTATAAAGCACAGGAAGAAGGAAATATGATGTTGTGTCTAGTAGCATTCCTCCAAAAATTGGAATCGACATCGGTATCATAATATCACTTCCTTTTCCGGTGGAAGTCAATACTGGCAAGAGTGCCAAAATAGTAGTTACCGTAGTCATCAAACAAGGGCGAATGCGTTTGGATGCCGCTTCCAAAGTGGATTTCCTAATTTCTTGAATATCCGTTGGGTCGTTTTTATCGAAAGTCTGCGTGAGATAGGTCGCCATAACCACCCCATCATCCGTTGCGATTCCGAAAAGAGCTATAAAACCAACCCATACCGCAACGCTCAAATTGATGGTTTTTATATTGAAAAGCTCCCGCAGGTTTTCGCCAAAAAAGTTGATATTCAAAAACCAATCTTGCCCGTACAACCAAATCATCACAAAACCACCTGCAAAAGCGACCGCAATTCCTGTAAAGACCATTAAAGTTGTGGAAACAGATCGGAACTGGAAATATAGGATTAAGAAAATAATCAATAAAGATAGGGGCACAATAATGGACAGCGTTTTTTCGGCACGCAATTGATTTTCATAAGTTCCCGTAAATTTATAGCTGATGCCTTTAGGAACCACCAATTCGCCATTGTCTATTTTCTGTTGAATAAGTGATTGGGCACTTTCAACCACATTTACTTCCGCAAAGCCGTCCAATTTATCGAACAACACATAACCGACCAAAAAAGTGTCCTCACTTTTTATGACCTGCGGACCTTGTTCGTAGCGGATGCTTGCCAGCTCGCTCAACGGAACTGGGCTTCCCTTTTCTACCGGCACATAAATTTTTTCTAAATCGGAAGGGTCTGCGCGAAGTTCCCGTGGGTAACGAATGCGCACACCATAACGTTCCCTGCCTTCAACCGTTTGAGTCAAGGACATCCCACCTACTGCGACCTGAAGTACATTTTGGACGCTCTCAACGGTAACGCCATAACGCGCAAGTTTTTCTCTGTCAATATCAATTAGCAGATATGGTTTTCCGACAATGCGATCTGCGAAAACGGCTTCCTGTTTGACGCCTTCGGCCTGTTTCAAGATATTTTCCAATTCGAGACCAAAAGCTTCTATCTGTTTTAAATCCTGACCTTTTACCTTGATGCCCATTGGTGCGCGCATTCCCGTTTGCAGCATAACCAACCGTGTTTCTATGGGTTGTAGTTTGGGTGCGGAAGTAACGCCGGGAAGTTTGGTGACTCTTATGATTTCATTCCAAATATCTCCTGGGGAATTTATTTCGGGCCGCCAATTTCGGTAGAACTCGCCGTCATCATCGGCAATTAATTTCTCTTTACTCACATCTAATGTAGTGGAAACCGTCACGCCTTTTTTTCGATAGTTCTCTACTTCGCCAGGACTGACATTAGCATTAGGATTGGCAACCAAGCTATTGTTTTTTCGAATAAAAAATCCGTCATCATTAACTTTATAGCGTTGTCGCTCGCCTTTTTCATTCAGCATATATTCAGTTTTATACTGAATCATATTTTCATACATTGACAAGGGAGCTGGGTCGAGCGCAGATTCGGTTCTTCCTGCTTTGCCTACCACAGTTTCAATTTCGGGAATGCTCGCAACAGCCATATCCAATTGTTGCAATACCCGTTTGTTTTCTTCTATTCCTGCGTGTGGCATGGATGTGGGCATCAAGAGAAATGAGCCCTCGTTTAGGGAAGGCATAAATTCTTTACCTGTATTTTTATAGATGAAAAAACCAAAAACAAAAAGTGTTAAAGGAATTGTCAAAAACAGTAGACGGTTTGCCAATGCCCACTTCAGGATTCTGGCGTAGTAATTTTGGAAAAGTAAAAAACTTCCCAATAAACCAAAACAGATGATTCCAACGAATATAAGATTCCAGAAAACAGTTTTATCCACTCCCAAAGGCCGCCAATATTCTGCTAAAAGAATCACTATGGCTGCTGCCGAAAGATAGATGTTGATTTTGTTCGACTGCTTTTTGGACAGTTTTCCCTGAAGTGTTGCAAATGCAACAACACTAAAAGCAACAAGAATAAGACCTATCCAATGTCCAAAAATCAGGGCAACAATTCCAGCAACCAGTAAGACTGCATTGATGCCATAGCTCGTAACTTTTTTGATATTTCTACCCTTAAATAAAAATGCCGCAAACGGAGGAATCAAAAACAGGGCAATAATAATAGAAGCCGTAAGTGCAAATGTCTTGGTAAATGCCAATGGACGGAACAATTTACCTTCTGCACCAATCATCGTAAATACCGGAATGAAGCTTATGATTGTTGTCGCTACCGCAGTAACGATAGCTCCCGAAACTTCGGCAGAGGCGTTGTAAACGATTTTGTTTATTGAGAGCGGTTTGAAATCAGGAGTTGGAGTTTGGAAGCTGGATTCACTACCTTCCAACTTCTGGCCTCCAGCTTCTAGCCTCTCCTTTTCTTCATCCATATGCCGTATAATGTTTTCCGAAAGAATAATGCCCACGTCCACCATTGTCCCAATGGCAATAGCAATTCCAGATAGGGCAACTATGTTGGCATCTACGCCAAAAAATTTCATCGCAATAAAAACCATTAAGACTGCCACCGGCAAGAGTCCCGAGATAAGGATAGAGGCCCGAAGGTTGAACACCATCACAATAATGACCAAAATAGTAATCAGTATTTCCAAGGTTAATGCTTCATTGAGCGTACCCAATGTTTCCTGTATAAGTTCGGTACGGTCGTAAAACGGAACGATGGTAAGTTGGGAGGTTCTGCCATCACTCAATGTTTTGGAAGGTAAACCTGCGCTCAATTCCTTTATCTTGTCCTTGACATTATTGATAACCTCCATAGGGTTCGCGCCATATCGAGCAACGACAACCGCTCCCACAACTTCGGCTCCTTCTTTGTCCAAAACCCCACGTCGTGTTGCAGGGCCTAAAGAAACAATTGCGATATCCTTTATTCGTATAGATGTAAAATTTTCGGAAGTGATTACCGCATCTTCAATATCCGTAATAGATTTTACATAGCCCAGACCGCGCACTAGGTATTCGGCTTGATTAATTTCCAAAGTCTGTGCTCCAATGTCCTTATTGCTTTCCTTCACCGCTTTTACAACGGCACCAAGGCCAATGTTATATTGGCGCATCAGTTCAGGATTCACGTCAATTTGATATTCCTTTACATAGCCACCAATGGAAGCCACTTCAGATACGCCGCCTGCGGATGACAAAGCATACTTTACGTAATAATCCTGAATGCTTCGCAGTTCCTGCAAATCCCAACCACCAGTGACATTACCATCTTTATCTCGACCTTCGAGTGTATACCAAAATATTTGTCCCAATCCGGTTGCATCTGGGCCTAGAGCTGGATTGACGTCTTCTGGCAATAATCCGCTTGGCAATGAATTCAATTTTTCAAGAATGCGGCTTCGGCTCCAGTAAAATTCTATATCCTCTTCAAAAATGATATAGATGCTCGAAAATCCGAACATTGAAGAACTTCGAATTGTCTTCACGCCTGGAATTCCCAACAAACTGGTGGTTAAGGGATACGTAATTTGGTCTTCAATATCTTGTGGAGAACGACCGTCCCATTTTGTAAAAACAATCTGCTGGTTTTCGCCAATATCCGGAATGGCATCGACGGCCACGGGGTCGCTTGGCAAGATTCCTGTGTTCCAATTAAATGGGGCATACACCGTTCCAAAACCCACAAAAACGATGAGCATTAATACGGCGACGAGTTTGTTTTCTATTAAAAATTTGATGCTTTTATTGAGCATAGACTTTGATAATTAGACGTTTGTAAATTTATATTTTATTATGTTCAAAAAAATTGAATACAATAAAATGTGCCCAACTCTAAAAAAAATAGAAGGGCGTAAATCTTGAGGTCTAAAAAATCAAATTAAATAAGATTCGTCAAGCTTGTAGAGTTGCCTGACCATAATGGGCGGAGGGTATTCATTTAATGAAGGGGAAGGGTCTTCTGAAGTTATAAAAATTGTATAATAAGCTTGCAAAAAAGCAGCAACAAAAAGTTGTTGGTCAAAAGAAATTTTATCGAAGTTTATTTTTAGCTCGTCCTGTCCTTTAATTATCTTTAAATCTTCAGTACAACAATTTGCTTTAGTTACGGAACAATCTGTACTCTTGAGAGTTGCCATGGATTGATTTTTAGATTCCATTCCGCAGGTTTTCGATTTCGAAAAAATAGCACTGTCCACCAAATTTTCTCCGCAATAATGTGAACTTATGGTGAATGACATTGTAGAAAACAGCACTACAAGTGCCATTGAGATTGATACTATTTTATTAAATAATTGTTTCATGAATATGTAAATCTACTCTAATTCAAGTATTATATGTTAAAAAATTTGTTAAAATATAGTTACATAAGTAGCGAACTAGCTTAATAAAAGCAAACGACGCATCAAATTTCAAATAAAATTTCAAATTCCTAAAAGATTAATTAAATGAAGTTTAGCTACTTCCTGACGCAGTATTTTACAGTGATATTATCGAGCTGGATGGCAATTAAATTTAGTACAAGTGCAGTTCACTGCCCATTTAATTAATTAGCAAAAAGACAACTAAAAGCAACTTCTTTACCAGTTTGGAAAATCATTTTTTAAATTTCCGACAGTTAATCTTGTGGCAAATAAGACACTCCAACCAATTTATATAAATTGACATGTGAAATAAGTTCTATCTAAAAAATTTAATTGGCTAGTTCTATATTTATTTCACAGGAAGCGTTATATAAATTTCAATTTATTTAAAAATTTAATTTTACTTTAAGAATTATACATACAATTCCAAATTAATTTATTTATCTTTAAAAACAAAATCATCCGCAATGATAAAAAACCCTCGACATCTCAAAAAATTCAAAGAGATTGGCGCTTTTTCCATCACTCTTATAATCCTCACTGCATTTACTATTGCATGTAAATCTAAAAACACATCGAATAGCAACTATGTATCGCTACCAGTGGCAAAAATGCAGGATAGTCTCGCCTCCATTGCGGCATTCGAAAAAGTGTACGCGGTTTTAATGCACCCAAGATGTATGAACTGTCACCCTTCTGGAGACATTCCATTACAGGGAGATAATAGCCAGATTCATACGATGTTACCACAACGTGGACCTGATGGCAGAGGAATTGCGACTATGAAATGCGCGACCTGCCATGCCGATAAAGCAGTTCCTGGGGACCACACACCACCTGGAAACCCAAGCTGGCATCTGCCTCCAGCAGACATGAAAATGGTGTTTCAAGGGAAATCCGCCCGCGAATTGGCGCTACAGTTGGTCAATCCTAAAAAAAATGGGAATAAAGATATGCAAGCGTTGCGAGAGCACGCCGACGATACGTTGGTAAAAGCTGGATGGCAGATGGGCGGCAATCGAGAAACGCCGCCGATATCTTACGAAGAATTTAAAAAAGTTTGGTATGCGTGGCTCGATAATGGTGCGCACGCTCCTTCCAAATAACATATGGATTTCAATAATCATTAAAAATAAAACGCATGGCACTATTTAATATTAATGTAAACGGAAAATCGCAACAGGTCGATGTCGATGCTGACACACCTGTTTTATGGGTTTTAAGAGATAATCTGCGGTTGTTGGGTACCAAGTACGGTTGTGGCATCGCCCATTGCGGTGTTTGCACCATCCATCTGGATGGCGAAGCAACGCGCTCTTGCTCCTATCCCATCAGTGCCGTGGAAGACAAAAAAATTGTAACCATTGAAGGGCTTTCGGAAAACGGTGACCATCCCGTACAAAAAGCGTGGATTGAGCATGACGTACCTCAATGTGGCTATTGTCAGGCTGGACAAATTATGACCGCTTCATCGCTATTGGCTCAAAATCCGAATCCATCGGACGATGAAATAAGACGCGCCATGAACGGTAATTTATGCAGATGTGCTACCATACCCGAATTAACCGTGCGATAAGAACCGCATCCAAAGACATGTAATCATGACAAAAATAAAAACACATTTAAATAGACGCTCTTTTCTAAAAATAGGCACCGCTGGCGGCGCAGGACTTTTGCTACAATTTAGTTGGTTTTCAGGCTTGGCAATGGAAAATCCAAAACTAGAAGGTGCTTACGACTTGAATGGCTATATCAAAATAGCCACTGACGGAACTGTCACCATAGCATCACCAAACCCAGAAATTGGGCAAAACGTAAAGACCTCGATGCCAATGATTGTAGCCGAGGAATTGGATGTCAATTGGAAAAATGTCGTCGTCGTACAGGCGCCTTTAAATACAGAAATATTCACACGGCAATTGGCAGGTGGAAGTCAGTCCATCAACCAAAGTTGGAATGCATTACGGATGGCAGGCGCTACGGCAAGGCACATGTTGGTAGAAGCTGCTGCAACTGCTTGGAACGTTTCAGCTTCAGACATAGATGTCGCAGCGGGCGTTATGACGCATCGCACAAGTGGTAAAACAGCTACCTTCGGAGACATGGCTTCAGCCGCCTCAAAAATTAAGGTGCCAAAAGAAGTGCAAGTCAAGAGTATAAAAGACTTTAAAATCATTAGAAATTCCCAAAAAAATGTGGATGGCCAAGCGATTGTGACGGGAAAAGCCGTTTATGGGTTAGATGTTTACGCAGATAATATGGTGTTTGCGTCTATCATACATGCGCCCGCTTTTGGGATGAAGCTTGATTCCTTTGACGCTTCCGAAGCACTTGCGATGAAAGGCATTGAAGATGTATTTACAATTCAAACCTATCCAGATGATTTTGAGCGCATTTGGGCTGATGTTAGTGCCTTTTCTGAATTGATTGTCATTACAGGAAATTCTACCTGGAGCATTCTAAAAGCCAAGAAATCCGTTAAAGCCAATTGGGTACCTTTTGAGCCACATTCCATTAAAGTAAAAGATGGGAGTGGTAATGTCAACGACAGTAAAGTGCCTTCTGGCAATGAAAGTACTACGGTTCACTATACCGCGATGATTCAAAAAAGCAAAGAAACTGCTAAAGTCGAACGCAAAGATGGTAATCCTGAAAAAGCTTTTAGCGAAGCAGCCAAAGTGATTGAACGTTCTTACACCGCTCCTTATTTAGCGCACAGTCCGTTAGAACCGCTAAATTTTTATGCAAATGTCACGTCGGATAAAGCAGTATTGATAGGCTCAACACAAACGCCTGAATTTATGGAACAATCCATTGCCAAGCGCTTAGGAATGAGTCTTGAACAGATTGATATTCAAATGACCCGTATTGGTGGAGGTTTTGGACTAAAATTGTACGGACACTACCTTGTGGAAGCCGCAGTAATATCACAAAAAATTAAAAAGCCAGTCAAGTTAATGTATACGCGTGAAGACGATATGACTTTTGGTACGTACCGACCAGCATATCAAGCCACGTATCGCGCTGGATTGGATAAAAACAATAAGCTCATTGCTTTTCACGTAAAAACGGGTGGCGTATCAGAAAGTCCCTTGTTTGCCAATCGGTTTCCGGCAGGTACCGTGGACAATTATTTAGCCGAGTCATGGAGTATTGAAAGTAATATCAGTACTGGTGCTTTTCGTGCGCCAAGGTCTAATTTTATCGGTGCGGTCGAACAGGCGTTTTTGGATGAAGTGGCTGAATTGGCAGGAAAAGACCCTATCGATTTTAGATTGGAACTTTTTGATAGAGCCATCAAAAATCCGGTTGGAGAGAAAAATGATTACGACGCCAAACGCTATGCAGGCGTGTTGAAATTAATCCGTGAAAAATCAAATTGGGATAATCCCAAATCGGGCGTTAGCCGAGGTGTTGCCGCTTATTATTGCCACAATAGTTATGCCGCCAATGTGGTCGATTTAAAAATGGAAAATGGAAAGCCGATTATAGAGAAAGTCTATTGTACTGCTGATTGTGGCATTGTGGTCAACCCAGTTGCTGCCTCCAATATGATGGAAGGTGGCAGTATCGACGGCATTGGGCATGCGCTTTATAGTATGCTGACCTTGAAGGATGGCGTCCCTGAGCAGTCCAATTTTAATGACTATCACTTGATTCGTAATAATGATTCGCCTCGTGATGTGGAAGTTCATTTTGTGGAAAGTGATGTGCACCCAACAGGCTTGGGAGAACCACCATTTGCGCCCGCGATTGCTGCTCTCTCAAATGCCATGTATAAGGCGACTGGCAAACGCTACTATCATCAACCCTTTATGATGGATATCGAAAAGATTTACCTTCAAGAAAAGGAAAGTGTTTAAATGAGAATTTCGACCGCTTTGCTTTTAGACTTCAGTTGAAAGTAATGTTATAAATTCGTTTTCGCATCAAAATTTGTTTTGAATAAAGTAAATAATAGTTTACCTTTGAAATCTGAATTAAAGCGAAAATGAATGAAATGTTCTCAACTTTATCGAATATTAACAAAAGACGGTTGGTATGCGGTATAGCAAAAAGGTTCACACGTAAAAATGCGACACAAAACGAAAAAGGGAACGATTATTTTTCCAAATCACGGAAGTCAAGAAATGGGTAAAGGATTAGAAAATAAAATTCTAAAAGACGCTAAAATTAAATAATCGGATTATGTCAAAAAAAATTAAAGTGACAATGACAGTTGAAAAAACGAATACTGGATTTTCTGCCTTTTCAGCAGATTTTCCAATATTTACTACCGGACAATCAATTCCCGAACTGATTAATAATACTTACGAGGCGACCGAATTACATTTTGAGGACGAAAAAGTAAAAGTTGAACCGACCGACATTAGATTTGAAATAGATTTTAAGCAGTTCTTTAAGTTTTACAAGGTTCTAAATGCTAAATTTCTTGCCGAGAAAATCGGAATGAACGCTACCCTACTTTCTCAATATGTTTCAGGTACTAAAAAACCATCAGCAAAACAGACCGAGAAAATCTTAAGCGGAATACATCAAATTGGACAAGAATTGAGCGGAATAAATTTATTACAAACGGCATAGCAGAACGCAAAAGCACTACTTACAACAAGCAATATATAGCTCATAGCTTGGAAGTTGCTTAATCGAAATTTCTGGATATTTGCGAATTCCACCAAATTTTTAATTTGGCTCGTGTTTTACCGAAAAATACCCACAAATTTACACGCTTCGAGCCTTTTGCAAGACCGCTGGCAACCTGCTATAATACCTCAAATCAAGAAAAATATTGACTGAATTGGTAATTTAGTATCTTTGATAAAAAGCAATTTGAAATGAATCTAGAAGCTCGAAAAATAGAATTTGTACAAGAATTTTATGACAACAAAGGGTGAACAACTAGAATTAAAAGATAAAATTTTAAAAGGACTTGAAAAGGTTTACGAAAAACTTCTTGTATTTAAAAAGGAGAAAAAAAGTGAATTGGTAATTATGGAGGGAGATAAAATTGTCAGAATTAAACCGGAATAAACACAATCCACAATAAAGAGGTATATTAAACATAGTGCGAGGCGGACCGATAACTTACGTAAAGGGCTTAAACTATAGTTTCAATAAAATAACATCGTTGAATGACCCACGAATTTAAACATCTTCTTGAAGTTGCTTTTACATGGCAAACAAAAGGCATACGTTCAGTATTGGCGACAGTCGTTGATTTAGAAGGTTCTTCATACCGAAGGCCAGGCGTTCGAATGCTCATCAGCGATTCTGGTGTGATGGAAGGTGCCGTAAGTGGTGGCTGTGTCGAAAAGGAGGTCTTGCGACAATCGCAATCTGTATTTAAAACGGGCATCGCTAAAGTCATGACCTATGATGGTCGTTTCCGTTTGGGTTGTGAAGGCATTTTATATATCTTGCTCGAACCACTCCAAATTTCTGAAACGGTATTCAATCGTGTTCAAGACTGTTTTCGAAACCGAAATACCTTTGCGGCAACATCCTATTTTGAACCTGAATTTATTGAAAGCAACACGTTTGGGACACAGTTAGCAATTGATGGCAATGTGTTTAGCTTGCACCCCTCTTTTTCATATCAACAAAACGACAAACTCCAACTATTCAAACAAGATTTTCAGCCCATATTTCAACTTTATATTTTTGGTGCAGAACACGATGCGGTTCAGCTTTGTGAATTGGCGTCTAAAATTGGTTGGGACGTCCATATCATTGCGCCTCCCGACGAACAGAAAACCATTGATTATTTTAAAGGCGCCACAAGTTTATCTGCTCCGTTGATGGATGCGATTGATGTATTGGGAATTGGTGAAAACACCGCCGTTGTTCTCATGTCCCACAGTTTTAATAAAGATGTGCAATATCTCATCGCGCTTAAAGATACAAATCCAACGTATCTCGGCCTTTTGGGACCAAGTACACGAAGGGAACGGTTATTTTCTGAACTGTTGAATCATGCTCCAGAGACCACTTACGAATTTTTCGAACGTTTGCATGGTCCAACAGGTTTGAACATTGGCGCTGAAAGTGCCTCGGAAATTGCACTCTCAATTTTAGCAGAAATATTAAGCGTGATTAGAGATGCCGAACTGATGCCACTACGAGAAAAAGCGGGAAAGATTCATGACTAATATCCATGCCCTGTTAATCGCTGCGGGTAAATCCAAAAGAATGGGTACGCCAAAGCAATTGCTGCCTTGGGGAACTAAAACATTAATTGAACATCAAATTGAAATACTGCAAAAAGCAACCTTAAAAGTCTCGGTGGTATTGGGTGCAAACGCCGAATTGATTCAAAAAACGATTGCACATTTAGGCGTAGACGTGTATCACAACAACGATTGGGAAATGGGAATGGGAACCTCCATCTCCTGCGGCGCAAAAAGCATTCATTTTAATAAAAATCACTATGACGGAATTCTTATCGCATTGGTAGACCAGCCATTAATTACTTCAAAACATTTTCAAAAGATGATTGACGGCTTTGAGTCTGGAAAAAACCAAATCATCGTGTCACAATCAGATACTGGATTTACTGGTCCACCAACTTTATTTGATAGCTCCTATCTCGATGAATTAATGGCATTGCACGGAGAAGCAGGTGCCAAACCCATTATTAAAAAGCATCAAAATAATGTTGTTTTAATTCCCTGCAAAAGCAGTTTGGAAGATATTGATACACCAGAAGCCTATCAACGACTTCTGAAACTGGCTAACCTCCAATCCTAATCATACTGCGATTTTCGGTATGTTCTTTTGGGTCTTCGAATTGTTCGGGCGTTGAGAGGCCGCCACGCATGGCAAATTTTCCTAAAACTGCCTTTTGAATAATGTGTTCGATGTTTTCGCCATTTCTAAAAGGCGTTAACAAATCACTTTCGGTGGCCGAAAACA
>JBGTCT010000161.1:0-2380 GCA_041748695.1 Aquaticitalea sp.
TTAGGAAGTATTGAAATGAAAGATTATTTTTTAAACCTTGGCGAAGGTATTCTAGACACCTTTAACGCAGAAGATAAAGTAAAAATAGAATGTGCCATGGAGAATTTGGAATTAGACGTCGATACTGCAGTACCAATAGGACTGATCGTCAATGAGCTACTTACCAATGCCTTAAAATACGCATTCCCTGAAGATGGAAAAGGCAATATTATGATTAGCCTTTCAAAATCCACTCCTGAAACCTTGACCTTAAAGGTTTCCGACAATGGCATTGGAAAGGTTTTTGGTCTTGCTCCAAAAGGAACAGGTTTTGGTTCACAATTGATTCAATTGTTGACACAACAGTTAAATGGAAAGATGCTGGAAACAAATGAAGGAGGCACGTCTGTGGAATTTCAGTTTAACATCAAAACAGCAGCGTAATGGAACAAATCTATGTAGTATTTGGTTCCACTTTATACATCATTAATTTTTTGCTAGAAACAGTTCTTATATAAAGACTTTTATGACAAAAAAAATCAATATTCATTTTAGCCAAACTGGAAAAGCGATTAACAACTCCTCTATTAAAGCCTTATTAGGCTGTGCTGCTTTGATTTTATGCGCGAGTGGATTTTCACAAAGTCCCCGAGTCAAAAATAGTAATCCAAAAACCGCACTTGAATTGAGCAACACCTATTCCAAAAAAGCTGCTTGGTTTACCGATATGCCGCAGTACAATAAGGACAATGCCGCTTTTTATGCGGATAAAACAATTAAAGTGTTCGATGCCAAAGAGCCCCTTCATCAAACAAAACTTTCTAGTTTGCATACTAAAAAAATGAGTGTTGGGCAAAACCTTTCTTCAAATCAAGTTACTGCTTTGAGTAGAGCCTATCAGGACAAGGCATTATGGTTTAAGGAAATGCCCCATTTTAACCGGGACAGTACTGTTTTTTATTTTGATATGGCTGCACTAATACTCCAGAATAGTCAGCCCCGACAATATGAACAGTTGGCTGATTTGTATCGTGATATCACGGATAGAGCGAATAGGTCCCATAACTTTAATGTAGTTGATTCACTCGCACCCATAGGTTGGGAGTACTACGAAAAAATACCGGAAAGCAAAAAAGATAAGGTTTTGGGTTATGACTTATTGATCAATTGGGCATTGATAAAAATTGTAAGAGGTGAACCAAAGCTAGGGCTTGAGCTTTTTGTAAAAGCTTTGGACTTGTTAAAAGATGATCCCCGACCTGAAATTCAGCTCAAGATTATGAAAGATAAGGGTAGGTTCTATTATCAATACGGTTTGCCTGAAGAAAAAAAAATAGCATTTCAACATATAAAGGAGAGTGTGATTGGCTATCAAAAATCAGATTATCCGGAAAAGAAAGAGTCCCTTGTCATGGCCTACAAACTATTGACTTACCATTTTGTAGATTCAAATCCCGATTCGACCGACTATTATATGAATCAAATTCAACAGCTATTGCCTCAACTTACCAATCCATTTCATCATACGTGGTACTATTATTCAATGGGCAATAACCTAATTGATAGGGAAAAATATGAAGAAGCAAAATCTTACCTGATTAAAACTATACAATTGTTAGAGGAATATAACCTCACTACCATCGATACTTACCAATTTGCACATTCCCGTATAGGCGACATTGCCAAGGCAGAAGGCAACTATGATGCAGCCATTGCCTATTATGAAAAAGCCAAGAATTCCTCAATTGCAATTAATACCAAAGCAAATACCGCCTATTTTATCAATAAATTATTCAGTATTTATGAGCTCAAGGGCGACTACAAGACCGCTCTTGAATACCATAAAGAGTGGGCAGAGGCGAACAATATAATCGAAGTAGAAAGAAACGAAAGAAGCCTTCGTGAAAGTGAGTTGCAAGTAAATGTCCTCAAACAAGATCAACAGCTTGATGCCAATCAGCAACGACAAATTATTTATATTGTTGCCTTAATGATTGGTGCTTTATTGCTCGCATTATTATATCGTAATTACAGACTTAAACAAAGGAGTAATCAGAAACTGAAAGCACTGAATGGAGAGTTAGCGGAAAAAAATGTTTTGCTAGATAAACGCAATGCGGAAAACGAACTTCTCCTCAAAGAAATTCACCACCGTGTGAAAAACAATTTGGAATTGGTCAAAAGCTTGCTTGCCCTTCAATCTGCCCAATTGGAAGAATCCGCCACCAAAGATGCCATGATAGCAAGTCAAAACCGTGTACAATCCATGGGAATCATCCATCAAAAATTGTATCAAGGTGAGAATTTAGGCAGTATCGAAATGAAAGATTATTTCTTAAACCTTGGCGAAGGTATTCTAGACACCTTCAATGCGGAAGATAAAGTAAAAATAGAATGTGCC
>JBGTCT010000162.1:0-2656 GCA_041748695.1 Aquaticitalea sp.
TTTTGGGAGAATTGATAAAAGAAGACGATAAAGAAGCCATCCTAAAACATGAATCCGTGCACGTGGCGCAAAAACATACCATGGATTTACTATTGTTCGAAATATTACGCATCCTATTTTGGTTCAATCCGTTGATATACATGTACCAAAACAGAATGACAACGCTCCACGAATATATTGCAGATTCAAAAGCCGTGAAACAAGGCAATAAATCCCAATACTATCAAAATCTGTTATCGCAGGTGTTTGACACACAACACATATCTTTTACAAACACATTTTATAAGCAATCATTAATCAAAAAACGAATCGTTATGTTAAGCAAATCAAAATCAAACCGAATCCATTTATTAAAGTATGCGCTGTTAATTCCTTTAATAGCAGGGATGTTGATGTATACGTCGTCTTATGCGCAGAAAGTGCCAATGCAATCACAGGATATCACGTTGGATGAATTAGTAGAATTATACTATCTTGAACTGGCTGAAAATGATCGTGTTGGGAATGATATGTCTAAACTTGATAAAGAGTTTTTTGCAGGTGATACCAAGTATATATGGACAAAGGATGAGTTAGCGCGCTCAAAAGCATTTTTTAAATATATTTCTAAACTATATATGGAGGAAAGATCAGCTAATAATACATTGGATGATGAAACCTTAAATAGTTATCAGAAAATGCTTGACCTACATAAAACCTATGATGAGTATTTGGACTATAAAAAAACTGACAAAGCAAAAAAAACATGGGAAAGTATATCTCGTGATGGCGTATTAAGATTGTTTGTTGAGGATATGAAAAATTTTACGGAAATAGAAAAAACGAAACGAGAAGATAAAATCGCTTTGATCGAAAAGGATGATTATTATCATTCATTGTTGGTAACTGATGGAATGAGTTCAACAACCATGCAAATACATTCCATTGATGGTAAAGATATTCCGGGGCCTAAACTTTCACAAAAAGAAAATGAGATGGAAAAAAATTATACAGATGTACCATTTTCAGTCATAGAGCAAGTACCAACCTTTGAGACCTGTCTAAATTTGGCCACTCAAGAAGAAATTAGGATGTGTACATCGAATACCATTGCAGATTTTGTCAACAAGAATTTCAACACCAATTTAGGTAAGGAACTTGGTCTTAAAGGTAGACAGCGCATTAATGTAATGTTCAAAATAGGAACTGATGGCAAAATTGATGATATTAAAGCGCGTGCGCCACATCCTGCATTAGAAGCCGAAGCCAAACGAGTTATTGCTGCATTGCCTCAAATGATTCCTGGCACACAAAGGGGAGAGCCAGTTGTGGTTCCATATAGTTTACCTATAATTTTCCAGGTCGGTGAATAGATTTTTAACCATATGTGTTCTATTTATGGTTTTCAACACCGAAGCCCAAACTTCAGTCTTGGTCGTTGCAGATAGTTTGTATGCTACAGGAAATTATTCAAAGGCCATTGAAAAGTACCAAGAATACGATCAACCTTCGGAAGTTTTTGAGGCCATGGCGAAATCCTATCTCATCCTTGGCAATTACGACGAAGCCCAAATCAATTACAGTAAAGCGCTGGAAGCACATCCTGACGATGCCTTGTTGAAATATGATTACGCAAAACTGCTTACGAGCATAAAAAAATATAAAGATGCGGCAAAGCTACTTAATGAATTGGTTTATAACGACAATCAAAATCCCAATTACCATTATGAATTGGGTGTTGTTTTAGAACATCAAGGAGATTCCACGGCATTAAATAGATATCGAAATGCTTTTGACCTCGACCGTACACATCAAAAGGCCATTTATAAAATTGCCAAACAATTTTTGATCGATCGTGAGTTTGATACATCCCTTGATTATATCAAAATTGGTTTGGAATCCTATGAGAATAACTTGGAACTCATCAGTCTAAAAGCGCAAAATTATTATTGGAAAGAAAAATACATTGAAGCCTCAAAATGCTTTGAAAAACTTATCGGACTTGGTGAATCGTCTTTATTTATACATGAGAAATTGAGTTTTTGTTATGCCCAAGATTCAGAATACCAAAAAGCCATACAACAAGGTGATCTGGCATTGAAATACGATCCTGTCAATGTGAACAATCTTTTTATTCAGGGTCAACTGTATGAACGTATTGAAGATTTTGTAAATGCCGAAAAGTATATGACACTGGCATTGGAGATTCGCGATGTTCCTTTGGACAACGAATATATGAGACTTGGCTTGGTTTTAAACCGGCAAGGCAAATACAAAGAAGCCATTGAAGCCTTTCATAAATCATTAAAAATAAATCCCAAGAATCAACAATCGCCCTTTTATATTGTTGTTGCCAAAGATAAATATTATGAGGATATTGAGTCCAGACTCAAATTGTATGAAAGCTACAAGGAAAATTATCCAAAGAGTATGTATATGTTTTTAGTGGACAAACGCATCAAGGAACTGAAAGAGGAAAAATTTTATAAAACTGATTGATGGATGTTCTGATTTTATGTAGGCGATGTAGCTAAGAGGAATTTATTTTAATATGAAAAAATATTGTACTTTTCGGTTTCAGTAGCATTTGCATGAAGCGTTATATCCTTTTGTTAATTTTGGTTTCGTTATGGTCTTGCGATGACTTCAATAAAAAGAAAATCAACACCAATGATAT
>JBGTCT010000163.1:0-3321 GCA_041748695.1 Aquaticitalea sp.
CCTGTGCCTACCGCAGTTCCACCAAGTGCTAATTCGCTTAAATGTGGCAACGTATTGTGTAATGCCTTTAATCCATGATCCAATTGTGCCACGTAACCCGATATTTCCTGACCAAGTGTTATGGGCGTAGCATCCATCAAATGGGTACGGCCGATTTTGACAACATTTTTATAGTCATTTGCTTTTTTGTGCAAGGTATTTCGGAGTTGAATGACGCCATGAATGGTAGATTCTACAACTTTTTTGTAAATAGCAATATGCATTCCTGTTGGGAAGGTATCATTGGACGATTGTGATTTATTGACATCATCATTGGCTTTAATAACAGGCTCATCTTTACCAATAACTTTTCCTGCTAATTGTTGCGCCCTATTGGCAATAACTTCATTGACATTCATATTACTCTGGGTTCCAGATCCTGTTTGCCATATAACCAAAGGAAATTGATCATCGTGTTTGCCTTCCAAAATCTCTTCACAAACTTGAGCAATTAAATCTCGCTTTTCGATTGGTAATACACCTAATTCACAATTGGTAAAAGCCGCCGCTTTTTTTAAGTAAGCAAATCCATAGATAATTTCTAATGGCATAGAAGCCGTTGGGCCAATTTTAAAATTATTGCGAGAGCGCTCAGTTTGTGCTCCCCAGAGTTTATCCGCAGGGACTTGCACATCGCCCATGGTGTCTTTTTCAATTCTATAATCCATATAAATTTATTTGATGATCTTACAAAGTTAGGGTTTTTGGCTTTGATTCGGGAACTGAAATAGCGTTTACTTGCCAAGTTTTTAAATCGTCAATAAATTAGAACTCTAAAGTGTGTTCTTTATTTTGAGTTCAATTTTATTTTTGAAGAAAATTTGTTGTAAGAATTGTTTATTATAAAAATTAAAAGTAGCGTTAATAGTAACATTTGTTTTTATCCACGCCCACGCCCACTGTAATTATCGCGGAATTCTTTCATCTTTACAACGAGTATATCTTGATATTCTTTTTTGGTAACGACTTTACCTTTTTCTGGGGCTTCAACCTTAATCTTGTTTGCAGGATTGATAATAAGTTTTGAACATAACATTGTTGTGTTTCCAGCGCTCACTTCCAGAATTAATCCTGGTAACCCCCAATATTCCAATGGACCATGGCCGACTGGTATTTGCGGAGTGTACCAAGCTTCGACTTCTGTCATCTTAACTTCTTGCTCTAGACTTTCATTATTACTTATTTTATCCCATGAGAAATCGTACCAAGTGAGATCATTGGTAGGAACAGATGCAGTTGCTTTGAAACACATATATTGTCCTATTTGTTTTGCTTCCTTACCTATGGTCCATTTTATCTGTAGCAATTCATCTATTACTAAAAACTGTTTCCCGTAGAATTCCTGACTTTGTACCTGCGTATTTATTTTTACGTTTTTATATTGTTCACCAGGGGCAAAATTTTTGCCCCAAGAATCTGTAGCTCCAGAAATAGCATCTAATTTTTCATCTTCTTCAAAAACAGACTCTTCTTTATTGAAAGTTAGGATATAGGTCTTTTCAAGTCTGTTTTTCATTCGTACCTCAATTTCTTTCTTTTGAGCTTCACTCATACGGGCTCCCCAATTTCCTAAATCCATTTTGGATTTAGAGATGTAGTAAGCTTTTCCTTGAAAGTCTTCTATAGTAACTTCCGAGTTCTGTCTATTTGACTGAATTAGTATCAGTAATCCGAAATACAGTAGACTTGACTTTAAAATGAAGAACAGAATTTTCATATTTAGATATTTATTGTTTTTTAAAGGTCATATGGTATTCCATAAGGAAGATCGTCATTGGTATTTATCTCACTCTCTTATATTTTTATAGGAGTTCGATGATTATCAATTGCGATTGTTAAATCAAGGGATTTCATATGCATATTTATTGTTTTTTAATGGTCTCCCGATTGCTACAGGGAGTTATTGCTTTAATCTTTGTGGGTGTTCATATTTCCAAATCATGGCGATTTCATATGTTATTTAAAATTTTGATGAAATGATTAGTAAATATAAACAAAAGTTAAACAAGTAATATTTTTTACAAAGATTTACACAACTCTATAGGCAATATTCAATACTAATAAAAATAAAAAAGCATCCACGAATGTGAATGCTTTTCCTCTTTTTCATAGCAGTTTATCCCAAATTATTTAGGCATCACTACAGAATTAATCACATGAATAACACCGTTACTTCCCATTACATCGGTAGCAGTGATTTCACTGTAATTTCCATTTTGGTCTTTCAACCAGATTTTTCCATCTTTTTGCATTACTGTCAATGTCTGACCGTTTAGAGCTTTTAACTCTACTTTGCCTTTGCCTTTCTTTAATGCTGCAACAACATCTGTAGCAGTCAATTTTCCGCTGACCACGTGGTAGGTCAAGATATTTGCCAATGCTTTTTGATTTGCTGGCTCTAGCAAGGATGTTAAAGTTTTAGAATCGACTTTAGCAAATGCATCGTTTGTTGGAGCGAACACAGTAAATGGGCCATCACCTTGCAATGCAGTAACTAAATCGGCGGCTGTTAAAGCTGCAACTAAAGTTGAAAAGTTTTCATTTCCAACGACAGCATCAACAATTGTTCCTTGAGCAGTTGAATTTTGACTAAAAGAAATAGCCATAAACGCGGTTAAAATCAGTACTACTTTTTTCATAATTTTTTAAGAATTTTTGGTTAAACTATTTAGAGCACTTTTATTTTGTTTTAAAGTACTTTCAATTATATTTACACAGCATTCTAGCCACTGGATGAGCCATCGAGATTTTTTGTGAAATTTTTAACAATAATGGTCAACGACAAAGCGCTTATTGAAAGACTTCAAAACAAAGACGAGACTGCTTTGTCATCTATTTATGACAATTATTCTGCGGCTTTGTATGGCGTCATCATACGAATGTGTAAGGATGAGGATCACGCAAAGATTTTACTTCAAGATACGTTTCTGACCATCTGGGAAAAATCACAGAGCTACGATTTTGAAAAAGGACGATTTTACACATGGGCCTATCGTATCGCAAAGAACAAAACGTTAAATTTTCTTCGGAAAAAAGATGAGCTCATCCAAACTGAAGATTTGAGTGTATATGAAAGTAGAACTGAAGACCTAACCAATCCACAAGATTTTTTAAAATTAAACGGTAAGATAAAAAGTCTAAAAGCGCACCATCAAAGAGCAATAGAACTTGTTTATTTCAATGGATTGACGCATCAAGAGGCGCATGAAGAGATGGAGGTGCCATTAGGGACTTTTAAATCTTACATAAAGCAAGCATTAAAACAACTGCAGCAATCTTATA
>JBGTCT010000164.1:0-5996 GCA_041748695.1 Aquaticitalea sp.
TTGCGCTTTTTTTCGCCTCCTGAAAAGCCTTCGTTTAATGAACGTGATAAAAACTTTCTGTCAATTTCCAAAAGCTCGGATTTTTCGCGAATCAATTTCAGCATTTCATTTGCTGGCATGTCTGCCAAACCATTTGCCTTACGGGTTTCGTTGATGGCAGTTTTCATGAAATTGGTGACACTAACTCCAGGGATTTCAATTGGGTATTGAAATGACATGAAAATGCCTTTGTGGGCACGCTCTTCTGGCGCTAGCTCATCTATGTTTTCATTTTCGAATATAATTTCCCCAGACTCGACATCAAATTCGTCTTTGCCTGCAATTACGGCGGCTAGTGTACTTTTGCCAGAACCATTCGGTCCCATGATAGCGTGCACTTCGCCTGCATTAATTTCTAGATTAACACCTCTTAATATGGCTTTGCCGTCGATACTCGCGTGTAAATTATTGATTTTCAGCATTTTTTTCTTTTCCTAATTTTATAATACTATTGTCGTTTTGGTTGGCTTTAGAAACTTTGATGATTTCAATAATTTCAATTCTGTTTTCCCAACCTTCCTCATTTTCTGGTTTTTTTGTTATTCTTACTTTTAATGTAGCCACTACCTCATCTGTTGATTCGTTCTTCAATGGCTCGGCTTGAACTATTAAATCCATTGTTTTATCGTTATCAACCACGCCGTATAATTCGCTTTTGGTTTGAAAAACTGCCGCATCGGCATAGTAGATGAAATTTCCTGTCATTTGAACGACATCGGTCTGATTGATTTGATCATCAAGATTGTTGTCTTTTTTTTCATCGTTTTTGCAACCAATTAGCGTTATGACCGTTAAAAGTAGTAATGATAGTTTTTTCATTTTTTTGTTCTCACTCTTGTGAGCGACTTTTAATTTAACTTCCGGTTTTTTAATGAACTGGCATTTTAGCCCACTGATCCTTCTAAACTTATTTCCAATAGTTTTTGAGCTTCCACTGCAAATTCCATCGGTAATTTATTCAATACCTCTTTACTAAATCCGTTAACAATTAAGGCAATGGCTTTCTCGGTGTCGATTCCACGTTGGTTGCAATAAAATATTTGATCTTCACCAATTTTACTGGTAGTGGCTTCGTGCTCTACAATGGCTGATTTGTTTTTAACTTCAATGTATGGAAACGTATGTGCGCCACATTGGTCGCCCATCAACAAACTATCACATTGTGAAAAGTTACGCGCATTATCGGCTCTCGAACTAATTTGTACCAATCCACGATATGAGTTTTGCGATTTACCGGCGGATATTCCTTTTGAAATGATGGTCGATTTGGTGTTTTTTCCCAAATGAATCATTTTGGTGCCAGTATCTGCTTGTTGATAATTGTTTGTAACAGCGATTGAATAAAATTCACCTACCGAATTATCACCTTTTAAAATACAACTTGGATATTTCCAAGTAATGGCAGATCCTGTTTCCACTTGTGTCCAGGAGATTTTGGCATTTTTTTCGCACAAGCCTCGCTTAGTCACAAAATTGAAAACACCACCTTTACCTTCAGAATTTCCAGGATACCAGTTTTGAACGGTAGAATATTTAATTTCAGCATCATCTAAAGCAATCAACTCTACAACAGCTGCATGCAATTGGTTTTCATCTCGGCTTGGAGCGGTACAGCCTTCGAGATAACTGACATAACTACCTTGATCAGCAATGACAAGCGTTCGTTCAAATTGACCTGTACCTGCTTGGTTAATCCTAAAGTAAGTCGATAATTCCATTGGGCAACGCACGACTTTTGGAATGTAACAGAAACTTCCATCACTAAAAACGGCACTGTTTAAAGCCGCATAAAAATTATCTTTTTGTGGTACAACGGTACCGATATATTTTTTGACCAACTCGGGATGTTCTCGAATTGCTTCACTTATGGAACAGAAAATAATCCCTTTTTCCTTTAAAGTTTTCTTGAAGGTAGTAGCAACAGAAACAGAGTCAATGACCACATCCATGGCAACGCCAGAAAGCATTTTTTGTTCGTCCATAGAGATTCCCAGTTTCTTGAAGGTTTCCAACAATTCTGGATCGACTTCATCCAAGCTGTCATATTTAGGTTTGCTGTTTGGAGCTGAATAATAAGAAATAGCCTGAAAGTCTGGTTTTTTGTATGTAACGTTAGCCCATTCTGGCTCAATCATTTCTTTCCAGGATTTAAACGATTCCAATCGCCAATCGGTCATCCATTGCGGCTCTTCCTTTTTTAATGAAATGGCCCTGACAATGTCTTCATTCAACCCAATAGGAAATGTATCTGATTCTATATCAGTATAAAAACCATATTCATATTCCTTGGTTTTGAGCTCTTCTCTTAAATCGTCTTCAGTATATTTGTTCATTGTGTTTTTTTATAGGGAGAAACTTTCACCGCACCCACAAGTACGATTGGCATTGGGATTGTTGAATACAAAACCAGCTCCGTTCAATCCTCCTGAATATTCGAGAGTGGTGCCAATAAGGTATAAAAAGCTTTTTTTGTCAACAATAATTTTGACGCCATTGTCTTCAAAAACCTTGTCTTCAATTTGTTGTAGCTTGTCAAATTTCAAATCATAAGATAAACCTGAACAACCGCCACTTTTTACACCAACGCGAATAAAGTCGGTGGCATAGTTATAGCCATCTTCACTCATGAGTTCAATGACCTTCTTTTTAGCTGTTTCAGAAACTTTTATCATTGGTTATGTAGATTTTGTCTAAATAGACTGCAAATATACAATATAAGAAGGGTTTTACCATAAAACCTAACATTATATTAGCTAATGTTATAATTGATTTTGATTATCTTTTAATGCAAAAAGCCTGCTTTGTAATTGGAAGCTTTAGTAAAGTGATTTGATATAATGGGCCCTCACAATAAAGAATTAAACCTGCAAGGGCTGTCTTTATAATCAAATAAATATAATTCAACTAAATCTAACTGCCACTTTTTCTTATTATGAACAGCCCGCCTTCAATATCACTTATAATAATATTTCCACTTTCAAAAAAGGGATATACATTCCATGCCCCATGAAAACTGGTGCTATTGTCGGGAGGGTACGAATCAAAGAACCCCACTTCCGACATAAAACCACCATCTAGATCGCTCACATCAATGATCCTTACACCTGCTGTATAGCTAGATTGGTAAAATAGGCCGCCCTTAACATACCCATTATGGTCGATGGCTTTAGTTGGTCCAAGATAGGTTAATTGTAATGTAGGATTGTCCAAATCAGTCAAATCAAATACCAATGTTCTAGTATTGATACCGAAATTCAATTCATCCACTTCATCCCCAACAATAAAATACTTCAAGTCTTCCGTAAACCAACCTTGATGCGTGTATCCAATATTATCATATCCTATCCCAGAAATCGATACAGGATTGGATTTGTCAGTAACATCTACAATATCTACCCGATTCTCATTGCTTCCAATAAAAATTTCCCGCCCGATATAATCCGCATCTGGCCCCTTATAAGTAACCACTTGTGCATCGTGTGAATAATAGTCCGAAATTCCACCAGCAGCCATGGGACTTGTCGGATTTTGAATGTTTATGAAATGAGGCCCACCGTTAAAGGTATCCGAGCCAACAACATATGCATAACCAGAATCTTCGTTAATCACAATATTATGTGCATGGTCAAAACCTGAATATATGGCGTCAGCGGTAAAGGTTTCTGGTGCATTGACTGCATTTCTCAAACGCTTTAAATCAAACACTTGCATGCCGTGCCCATTAGCTTCACTTACTATAAACGCATGGTCTTTATACACTTTTACATCTCTCCATGGACTGTTGACTGTGGCGGTAGGTAATCGTCCCACCAATAGAGGTTGGGTTGGGTTGGAAATATCGACAAAAGCAGTTCCTGTGGTTGTACACACCAATGCGTATTCCTTCCCCGAAGAAACATCTGTCCAACCCCAAGAATCATTGCCTTTAGCACCAGATCCACCTAGAGAAACGATATCCAGCAATCCCATTAAATCATAATCATTGCAAGGATATATTCCTGCCATCCCATTAACACATACAGAGAGAGGTTCTATTATTTCGGGAGTGGGATCTGTCTGGGGATTTTCATCATCTTTTGAGCAACTTATTCCAATGAAGAAAAAGCTTATAATTACTAATATGCTCACTATTCTATTTAATCTTTTCATAGTACTTTTTGTGTTTAAAAACGGAAGTTAAATTAAAATAGTATGATATATGTGCTTTTAAGGAAAAAGGTTTTGCTACCTCATATCTGCTATTTAAATTTGCAACATGATAGAAGATAAGAATCCGCAAAAGACCTCCATAAGTGAATTGGGGGAATTTGGTCTCATAGACCATTTGACCAAGCAATTTAAAATCAATCAAAAATCTACAGTTAAAGGTATAGGCGACGACGCAGCAGTTTTGGATTTTAAATCTAAAAAAATGGTTGTGACCACCGACTTGCTAGTGGAGAATGTGCATTTTGACTTAAGCTATATGCCACTAAAACATTTAGGCTATAAAGCGATTATGGTCAATTTGTCTGATGTATATGCTATGAATGCCGATGCAACCCAGGTAACTGTTTCGATTGCAGTTTCAAATCGGTTTCCACTGGAAGCGCTTGAGGAATTATATGAAGGTATTTACGCTGCATCAAAAATTTATGGTGTGGATGTCGTGGGAGGCGATACAACCTCTTCCACCACAGGATTGATAGTTTCTGTGACAGCAATAGGGGAAGTTGACGAACAAGATATTGTATATAGAAGTGGTGCAAAACCAAATGATTTATTGGTTGTTACTGGAGATTTGGGCGCTGCGTATATGGGGCTTCAGGTGTTGGAGCGAGAAAAAGAAGTTTTTAAAGTTAACCCTAACAATCAACCTGATTTAGATCCATACACATATATTATTGAACGACAGCTTAAACCAGAATCTCGCAAGGATATTGTCAAACTCCTAAAAGATTTAAAAGTTAAGCCAACATCAATGATTGACATAAGTGATGGTTTGTCTTCAGAAATTATTCATTTGTGCAAACAAAGTAAGGTTGGGGTTGAATTGTATGAAGATAAAATTCCACTAGATCCGCAGGTTATATCGACATGTGAGGAATTTAATATTGACAGTACGACGATTGCTTTAAATGGTGGTGAAGATTATGAGTTGTTGATGACTATTTCTCAAGTAGATTTTCCGAAAATTAAAGCCAATCCACATTTGACAGTAATAGGTTATATCACTGAAGAAAGTAAAGGAATGCACTTGGTAACTCGGGGCGAAACTTTAGTTCCTTTGATTGCAAAAGGTTGGAATGCTCTTAATCATCAAAAGTAAACTGTTTTGATTGCTTTTTTTTTGCGCGCTTATTTTGGATGTTTTCTAAAAGCGAATTTATTTCTCTGTGTTTTGAGGTTAGGGGAGTCAATTCTCCATTTCCATTAATTGTCATTTGGGCACGACAATGTTTGCATTTGTATTCATTAACATGACGTGTAACTTTTTTTGTAATCACAAAATGATGACCAAAAACTGAACAATACATATTTTTCACTGGCTTAATTAATTTTAATTACTTGTTAGAGGGAATCGAATTTAGTAAAAAATAAACTAATAACCAGCAGCATGACTTAAGAATATAGGCGAATCGTACGATTTTCGTCTTATCCGTAGCCTTCTTTTCATATAGATATCTTCCAAAATAGTGTTGATTTCTTTAAATTTTGGTGTTAACTCAATAAGGTTTCCGTTGCTGTTGGTTGTTAGTTGTCGTTTGCAGCATTTACATGTATATTCTTTAACATGTAGTGTGACTTTTTTTGAAACTTCATATTGGTGCCCAAAGAGGCTGCAATAGAGTTTCATTGGGGCTAAAGTTGTAGTGGCTTTTTCCATGGTTATTTGGTTAAGAGCTTCTAAACTAATGAAATAAAATATAATTTTACGTTAAAGAGTTTAATTTTTCGATGAAATGCTTTATTTTGTA
>JBGTCT010000165.1:0-7059 GCA_041748695.1 Aquaticitalea sp.
TTTCTGGATTATATAGTTGACCTTCCTTTAATTGAATATAAGGATCAAGATATTTTGGCTTAAAGTAGACTTCCTTTTGAATGAAATTCTTGTCGTTGAATCGTGTAACGGAAGTTTGAATGGAGTCAGCAACTTCATAACTCGGATAGATATTAACCTTGGTAATTTTATAAGGAATTATACTTTTTTCAGGAACTGCCTTTTTTAATTTAAGGAATAAGTCAAAGCTTTTATTGTCATACCGATTTGTGTCGGCCTCAAAGATCAAAAAACTCTCATTAAAGTTATAGTAGCCTTTGTTTTTTAAATTATAATCGATCCGCAAACGTTCCAGTTTCATGCTGGCCAAGTCAAATCGGCTTCCTATTTTAATTGGTGAGGTTACAATATCTTTTTGTATTTCACTATAAATTGGTTCGGGTATTGAATCCAATTGATAGGTTTTCATTCGATATGGCTTTGTTAATTTTACAGTGTATGCTACCGAGGCTTTTTGTTCCTTTTCTTCAAATTTTGAATTGGCCACGCTGTAGAAAAATCCTCGATTTTCGAGTCTGTTATACAACAAATCTTCTACTTCAAATGTTTTGACATCAGACTGGTAAACGGGTTCTTCACCAAACTTTTTGTAAAGCCAGCGGTTGATAAAACCTGGATTTTCTTGTTGGTTTTTGTAATGATAAAACAAGCCAGGATACATGCCCAAAAACTTTTTGTTTGGTTCAGGGCGCAAAACCGTTTCGAGCTCTGTTTTTAGACCTTCCTCATTTTTTATTATAGTATCGGATGCAATGCTAATAGTTGCGCCTGTATATAAACGTTCGTCCTCTGGAATGTATTTGATGATGCTGCACGAGGAGAAACTTCCTATGATAAGAAGCAGCATCAGTATGTATTTTTTATAAAGCTTCAAGAGATTAACTATTTTTAATTCTTTTTTTGTTCAATACTTTCATCCGTTTTTTCTTCTTCTAATTTTTGTGCTTCTTCAGCTGCTTTGGCTTTTTCTTTCTCCAATTCTTGTTTTTTGGTTTGTGATTTTAGTATGGCATCCCACAGCTCGGTAAATTTGTTAAATTCCTGTGTAAATATCAGAGCGATTCCGCTAACTATAGTTTGTCCGTCAATCACATTTTCAAATTCATTACGCCTAAAACCTTTTAATCGGTATCGACCATTTTCAGTAAGAATGTATTCAATACTCACGTTGCCTATAAGTGGAGTTTCTTCCCCAGAAGAACTACTTCCTTGGACATCCACTTCGCTTCCAACACGAACAATGAGACGATCTTTAAATAATTTTTTCTGTGCCGCAATATCCAATTGGGTTCTCTCTTGGGTTGAAGTTCCTTGATAATCGGTAAAGCTGTCTAGACCAAAATCGATTTCAAAACCTGATTTACCAAATATTTTATCAGAAAACATATTCAATTGATCGGAGACCGCATCGTTAAGGTTGTCCCTCGCTATGGTTGCGACGCCTCCGCCACTACCATCGCTTCCAGGATCTGGATAAAAGCGGTTGAGGACCAAAAGGGAAAATACTTGCCTATTGAGTTCATCCTCCTGTTGGTTAAGTTGTTGCACACGTCCAAAAACTTGGCCTCCGATGGCTCCTTTTTCATCTTCGGGCATATCGAGATTAAATGAAATTTTTGGTGACATCAATTGACCATCTATGTTAAGATACACATAAAAAGGCAATACTTGACGGTACTTCCCTCTTGAGGATGGGTCATCACCAGAAAAAACTGGAGCCATTAACGAGGAGGCAGATGTTTCCACTTTATAAACTGCCCTAATGTCTAATTTGGCATCAAACGGATCTCCTGACCATGAGACCCGACTACCTGACATAATATCAAATTTACGGTTGACCAAGCTATAAAGATTCAGTTCGTAGTGACCATCTTCCACTTCGTAAACACCAGTAAGGTTCATGTTTCCATTAGGATTCATGTTAAAGTTCAAATCGCCTTCTCCAGAAACTTTGAAGTTATCTCCCGTTTCTTCATCTATAACAATGGTAACGGAAGCCTCTTTTCCGATTTTTAAATACGCAGAGATATCGAATCCTTTAATAGTTGCCGATTGTTCTTCGGTTCTTGTTAAAATGGCATCAGGATTTTCTCTATTCACGAAAACTACAACCCCGTCACGTTCTTCCATATTTACCGTGGCGGAAGGCATGACATAAGTGACTTTTGTATTTGAGCCCACAGTGATATTGGTTGCGATTTTTGGAATTTGTAGGTCGCCTGTAATCTCTGCAATAGCGTCGAAGTTCACAATTCCATAAAGGAAATCGTTGTCTTCTTTTGTGGCGTTTAACACTTGAAAATTTTCAGCATTAATTTTTAAATCGAATGTTGGATTGATGAACGTTTCGGTACCTATACTACCTGAAACAACTAAAGCATTCTGATTTTCATCTAAAATGGTAAAGTTGTTCATTGACAAGCCGGCATTGTTCACTTTAAGAGTTTCATTGGCCAATGTAAAGCCCGCGTTGAACATTGCAATCTTAAAATCCGCATCTTTAAAGCTTAATTGCCCTTCATAAATTGGTTTGGCCGGGGTGCCGGATAGTGTAAATTTTCCTGAAAAACTACCATCGGTTTCCGTAAGTTTATCTTGAGAAAATCCGGTAAGTGCTTTCATATTGAATTGATGGATGTCTAAAGTCAAATCGAGATTGGCTCCAGTCTGATTTGCTAAATATCCACCCCTTAAAACCAGGTCAATTTCCCCACCTTTGATGGCCGCATTAAAATCATAACTATTGCCTCCCAAAGATTTGGCATCAATACTTAAAGTCCCCATATCCACTTGCATAAACCCCAACTGCCTAATATCCAAATCGGCTACAATACCCGTGTCGGCAAATGGTTCTTCGAGTATAAAATTACCATTGAGATTTCCGGTTGCCAATTTATCATTAGGATTCAAATAGCTTAAAAATTCACTCAATTCGAAATTTTGAAAATCAATGGCAACATGGTCTTTGGAACTTGAAGCTAATTTATCTGTAATCTCTACAGATTGGTTGTCTTTGCTAAAACGAAAATCATTAAATACCAGTTTGTTTGGTGTATAAATGATTTCATTGGTTTCGGGTGTATTCCATGGGGTTTTGTTGAGGATCAAATCTGTCGGTGTCACGGTGAAACGCAGACGGTCGCGACTTCCAGTGATTTTACTCAAGATTTGAATCATTTTTTCTTCTTCATGATAAGCGATGAAATCCAATGACAATTCATTGTTTACTTGATTGCCTTTTAAAATGGTTTTTTTGATGTTGATGGGTCCTGCCTTAATTTCGTTAAAACCCAAGTCAAAAATAAATTTCTCTTTATCTGTATCCATTGAAAACGCCAAGCTGTCCAATTCATAACCACTATAATTGATGTGTGGAGCCGTGATGTCGGCTTTTAGCTGACGTTCTTTTTCTTTAAAATCGACAGCAATACTGATGGTATCGATATCATTGGCATTCACCAGAAATACTTCGTTGAGGATAGGCGCTTGGCTGATATGTCCGCGTAGTTTTAAATTAACAGGATTAACGATGCTGTCGGGCACCTTATTATCCCTGTAAAAATAGCTAAATACGTGTCTTTTAATGGATTTTGTAAAGGTTTGCGGGTCGGCGTTGGATTGCAATAATAAATCTACCATCTTATTCTTTATTGAGATCGATGAGGTATCTTTCCTAACATGAACCAGCGCATTTAAATCGCCAATGAGGTAGGTTTTATTGTCATAAACCACAACCCCTTCATCTACAATAGCGGCAATATTATAATTCGTGGCATCACCTTTAAAATCGGCATAGATCTTCATGCCTGTTTTAATTTCACGATCCATAATGCCAAGACCTTTTAAATCGGCACCTTTAATATCAAGTTCCACGTTAGCTTCAGGCGCTATGGAATCTAATACCACAGTTGCATACAAATCCATGTTAAGATTATAATCTTTATAATTCGAGGTCACTTTGCCTCGACCGTCTTTGATATCACCAATAAGCTTTAGATCTTTGAGTTCGTAATTATTATATTCAAAACTGGAAATGGTTGCATCTATATCAGCATCGAGATTATTGATGTTTGTGCCTTTTCCATTCGCTTTTAATGTTAAGCTCAATGTACCTAGTTGGTCATTTTTTAGTAATTCGTTGAGTTGATAGTCTTCTATATAGAGGTCGGCATCAAATTCAAGCGTTTGGGCATTCTTAAAATAGCCGTCAATTGTAGCAATTCCTTGGGAAGTTGTTAATGTTGCCTGGGTGTCAATATCATTGAGGTTTCCTTTGAGGTTTCCAGATAATTTAACGTCATAAGGCAGCGTAACACCCAAATCGATTTCATTTACAAACTGTACAATATCCGTGCGTTTTGTAGTGATATCAAAATTTGGAATATTGAACTGTAAGTTCTCTGGATCCATTGCATTAAGAATGCTTCCGGATGCAGAAATCCTGCTGTTATTTCCCCAATTGGCATTCAGGCTCTGAATGTTTATGGCGGAAATATATCCATTGGCTTTCAAATTTCCTGTGAGCAATTTTTTGCTCAAGGTATTTAAATATTCATTGTTTCGGAGTTTTGGCTGAACAAGGAACACATCCTTTAAAGACACCTGATACGATGGAATATTAATGTTAATTTTGGATTGTTCTGGCGACTCAAACAAGGCTGATAGTTTTGGATAATCGAGTTGCAAATCTGCTTGCAACCTGTTATTGTTTAAAGCCGTTCTTAAATTGGTGATTTTTAGTCTATTGTCGGAGGCATTGAAATCGAGACTCAATTCTTTTAAATTAAAACCAGATACTTCTTTAAAAGAGGAACTTTCAATATGCATTTCTGCATTTTTTTCTTTAAGATTGATATTGTTGGCATGAAGATTTAATTCTGATAGGAAAATGGCATTAGGATTAAAACTTCCTTTTTTTGCTTGCCCATCTCTAACAGAATAGCTAAAACCATTGTTTTCAAAATCAATGGAACCAATATCAACACGCATTTCTGGCCACTCAAAGTTTTGAATATCTTGCTTTATTTCTTGGGTCAATTCCACAACTTTTTGAGTCACGGCATTGGTTTCCGTTTCGGTATACAGCCCTATGAAGGAATTTTTTAGATCAAATTGTCGAATTTCAAACACATTGTTAGCCAAATCAAATCGTTTAATTTCCGCGTATAAGTCATCAATGTTGAGCTCTACTGCAATGCGGTCGGCGTATGATTGGTAATCTATAAAAACATTGTTTAGGGTTGCCGTTTCAACCGAGAAGGAGGGAAGTGGGATTGCATCGGCATTGGGATCGAAGGGAATTGGTTTTTGGATAAATTTGATTTTGGAATTGGAAAGTGTCAGTCGAGATGCTTCAAACACCATTTGTTCCAAATTGGTGGTCTCCATGTCGGCGTTGAGTGCTCCAATTTTAAAGTGGCTTTCGATTCCTGTAACTGCATCATCATAAACAATGTCCAATTCCTTAAAATTGAGCTTTCCAAGCATCACGGCTGATGTTTTGGAAATCGAATCACTTTGAACGGCCGTGGCATCAGGTGTTACAAATGCATCAATTAAAAATTGAAAATTATAGCCTTCAATGGTATCTTGTCTTATAATGTTGGCACGAACTCCGTCCCAATCTAAATCGTCCATTCCAAAACTTTCACCTTTAATCATGGACCATAACTGAATATTGGCTTCGAGCGATCTGGAATAAATTAAGGTATCTCCTTTTTTGTCTTCGAGATACAGACCATCCAATTGGATATCGCCATCAAAAGTGATAAAAAGTTTTTCAATGGAAACTGTGGTATTTGTTTTGTTTGAAATGTAATTAACTACCTTATTAACAATAATGCCCTGACCCCATGGGCTACGGACAAATAACAAAATTAAAAAAATAAAAATGAAGATTCCCAAAATAATTTTTCCGATTATTTTGAGAGCCCTGTATTTTTTCTTCTTTGGAGCTTTCTCTGCTGTGTGCGTACTTTGGTTCACGGAGGTATTTAAGTAATAACAAATTTATCACAATAATAATCGAATATCTTGACGATTTTAAATTTATTACTATCCCATTCAGAATCGACTGCCATATAACGCAAGGATTACTTGTTTTTTTGAATGTGAATTTGAAGGTCTGAAATAAATTTATAATTAACAGTTCCAATAATCATCAATATCTTCCACTGTGTTAATATTATATTAAAGGAGCATAGCACGTAAACCATTGTGCAGTTATTAGCGTATCTTTAGCGTAACAACTTAAACACTATTATTATGATTTTGAAAAAATTAGGTATTGCATTGACTGTATTAATGATGTCATCAATTGTATTAACTTCCTGTAAAGACGACAAAAAGGAAGCAGAAAAAATGGAAATGGAAGCTGCTAAACAAGCAGAACAAGAAAGAATGGAGATGGAAGCTCAAGAGGCGGCCATGAAAGAAGAGGCAAGAAATAACAGTATTGCAGCTGCAGCGATGAATAACAATGACTTGTCTACCTTGGTAACAGCTTTGACGGCGGCCGATTTGGCGACAATGCTTTCTGAACCAGGAGAGTACACTGTTTTTGCACCATCGAATGCTGCATTTGCAAAATTGCCAAAAGCGACACTAGATGCCCTTTTATTGCCAGAGAACAAACAGATGTTGACAGGTGTGCTGCAATATCATGTTGTATCTGGTAAAGTTACTTCAGATCAGTTGGCGGCCGCTATAAAAGCTGCTAATGGTAACTACAAATTCAATACTGTAGCAGGTACTGAATTGACAGCGAGCATGACAGGTGACAAGTTCTTCATCACGGATGGTACTGGAAAAAAAGCACAGGTTGTTGTAGCTAATCAAATGGCTAGCAATGGAATTGTTCATGTTATTGACGCTGTTTTAATGGCGAAGAAATAAAGAGATAAATCTTTGTTAAAATTGTAAGACCCAATGTAATGTTGGGTCTTTTTAAGTTTATACAATTTCTAGCTGGGTACGATACTAAAAAACAAATAATCCAAACAGAAATATTGGGTTTCTAAA
>JBGTCT010000166.1:0-17831 GCA_041748695.1 Aquaticitalea sp.
GACTGACGAAGAGCTCCTACAATTGGCGATAACGGAAATTAGGCAGCGTTTTCATTCCAACAGTAAAGAGGTGTATGTGCCATTTGATTTGGATTTGGGTGAAGACTTAAAGGTTACCATACCTAAATTAGGCGATAAAAAGCGGATTTTGGAATTGTCGGAACGCAATGCAAAGTATTATCGCATGGAGCGTTTTAAGCAGGTAAAAATAACCGATCCAGACCGTCATGTCAATAGGATTATGGCGCAAATGAAATCTGATTTACGATTAAAGGAAGAACCCCGACATATTGAATGTTTTGATAATTCCAATATACAGGGTACCAATCCTGTGGCAGCATGTGTGGTGTTTAAAGACGGCAAACCTAGTAAGAAAGATTACAGACATTTTAACATTAAAACCGTTGAAGGCCCTGATGATTTCGCTTCTATGGAAGAGGTAGTTTACAGACGCTACAAACGACTGCTCGATGAAGAACAGCCATTGCCGCAACTCATTATTATCGATGGAGGCAAAGGCCAATTGTCTTCAGCATTAAATAGTTTGGATGACTTAAATTTAAGGGGAAAAATAGCAATCATCGGGATTGCCAAACGTTTGGAAGAATTATTTTATCCGTACGACCCAATTCCTTTATATTTAGATAAAAAAAGTGAAACCCTCAAAATTATACAGCAGTTGCGAAACGAAGCCCATCGTTTTGGTATTGAGCATCACAGAAACAGGCGGAGTAAAGGTGCGTTGACCACAGAATTGGAAACCATTCCGGGCATTGGCGAACAGACCATTGTGGAGTTGATGAAACAATTTAAAACTGTGAAACGAATCAGTCAAGCCAACTTTGATGAATTAAAACCAATCATAGGAGATTCGAGAGCCAAAAAAATCATGGAGTTTTATAATAAATAAGTCATATTATCATTATATTCAGAAAACAATAAAGTTATTCACATTCCTTTGAAACAAAGCATATACATAATCCTAGTTTTCATTTTAGTCAGTTTTCAAGCGATGGCCCAAGACGACACGGAAGTGAATGATCCTAAAATTGGTTTGGTTTTGAGTGGCGGAGGAGCTAAAGGTTTTGCGCACATTGGAGTTCTTAAGGTTATTGATAGTTTGAATATTAAGGTTGATTATGTGGCTGGTACCAGTATGGGAGCCATTATTGGGTCGCTCTATGCATCGGGCTACACTGGCAAGCAATTGGATTCAATTTTTAGGGCGCTGAATTTTGATGATGTCATCAGCGATAATCTACCAAGAGCAGCCAAAACTTTCTATGAACGCGATAACTCGGAGAAATATGCCGTTACCTTGCCCTTTGAAAAATTTAAGGTAAAATTACCATCTGCATTGTCTCGAGGTCAAAATGTTTATAACCTTATGTCTAAATTGACACTTCATGTCAGTGAAATAAATGATTTTGAACGTTTGCCCATCCCTTTTTTCTGTATCGCGACCAATATTGAAACTGGGGAGGCTGTTATCTTGGATAAAGGTAATTTGGCACATGCTGTGTCTGCAAGTGGTGCGTTACCATCGCTTTTTCAACCTGTAACCATTGATAATCGCATATTAATTGATGGTGGCGTTATCAACAACTATCCAATAGACGAATTAAAGGCAAAGGGAATGGATATTATCATTGGTGTAGATGTGCAAGATGGGTTGGCAAGCCGTGAAAATTTGACATCCGCACCAGAAATTTTGTTGCAGATCAATAATTATCGAACTTTAAGCGACATGAAGAAAAAGTCTGAAAAGACAGATATATACATCAAACCAAAAATTGAGCAATTTAGCGTCATTTCATTCAGTCAAGGCGATAGCATTATAAGGAGCGGTGAGAATGCGGCTTTAGAAAAACTTGATGCTCTTAATCGATTATCAAAAAACAAATATGCCTCACGTCCAAAACTTCAAGAAGTAGTTCAAGATACTATTTTGGTAAATGATATAATTTTTGAAGGTAATGATCGATATACACGCTCTTATTTACTTGGGAAATTGAAGTTACAACCAGACACAAAAGTGAGCTATGTCGATTTAAACGTTGGCATTAATAACTTGGTGGCGACCAATAATTTTGATGTGTTTCAATATGAATTCCGTAAAAACAAAAACGGGAAAGGCTATGATATGTATGCCACCTTGGCGGAAAATCAAATTACAACCTTTTTAAAACTGGGTTTGCATTATGATGATTTGTACAAAAGTGCGGCTTTGGTGAACCTCACCAAAAAGCGATTGCTATTAGACAATGACGTCGCTTCCCTGGACGTCATTTTAGGGGACAACGTTCGTTATAACTTTGAGTATTTTATTGATAAGGGGTTTTATTGGAGTATAGGCTTGAAATCAAGGTTCAATCAGTTTCACAAGAATATTGCGGCGCAGCTATTTTTGGATGAGAATCAAGACATCCCTGCTGGAGTCAATAAGCTGGATGTTGAATTGAACGACCAAACCAATCAGTTTTATTTTCAAACACTTTTTAGAAAGGATTTTTCATTAAGTATTGGTGGCGAACACAAGCGCATTAAAATAAAGTCGGAAACCTTGAGTAATATTGAAAACACTGGAGAAATCATCTTTGAAAAAACCGATTATTTGGGTGTTTTTGGAACTTTAAAGCTAGATACCTATAACAGTCGGTATTTCCCAAAAACCGGATTTTATTTTAGTGGTGATTTCCATTGGTATTTGCATGCTTCAAGTTTCAATAATGATTTTAGACCCTTTTCAATTGCTAAAGCCAATTTAGGATATGCATTCATGCCTATGGATAAAGTGGCATTTAATATTGTTACAGGTGGTGGCTTTAGAATAGGCGAAAATTCACCAGCATCCTTAAATTTTGGTCTGGGAGGTTATGGCAACAACCTTATTAATAATTACCAATCATTTTATGGATATGATTATTTGGAATTGGCAGGTAACAGTTTTTTAAAAACCACCTTTACGATGGATTATGAGATTTTCAAAAAAAACCATATCATCCTTGCTGCCAACATTGCCAATATAGAAGATAATCTATTTGATACTGGTGAATGGATAAGAAAACTGGATTATAGTGGTTTTGCCATTGGTTACGGGTTGGAAACCTTTCTCGGGCCTCTTGAGGCAAAATACACCTACTCGCCAGAATTAAAAGAAAGCCTGTGGTATATTAACCTTGGGTTTTGGTTTTAGAATTTTAAATAGTCCGTTTAGTAATGTCAGAAATTTTTATGATATTTGTAATCTTATGAAGCTTTTCTGGACCGATTTACTCTCACACCTCCATTTTCTTATCAAAAGAAACCCAGAATAAGTAGGCAAAATTGTATCTTTATATCAAGTCAAAAGTTTTAGAATAGACACCTGAAACTTTTAATACCCAATATTTAATATTCAAAGAAATGCCATTATATCATAAACTAGGGACAATTCCGCCTAAACGACACACACAGTTTAGAAAACCAGATGGGAGTTTATATTCCGAACAATTGTTTGGAACCATTGGTTTTGATGGGATGTACACCAACTCCTATCACGAGCAGCGACCCACACAAGTAAAAGCGATAAAAAAGCAATATAATGTGGCTCCTAAAATCGCTAAAGGCAATCACATCCAATCCTATAGATTTCGCGGATTTCAGGTAAAACCCGAAAACGACTATTTGGAAAGTCGAAAGACTATCCTGACCAATAGCGATTGCAGTATCATTTTGGCAGCTCCAAAGGAATCCACCAATGCTTATTTCTATAAAAACACAGATGCCGATGAACTTATTTTCGTTCATCGAGGCACAGGCAAACTCCGTACACATCTAGGCAACCTCGATTTTAAATATGGCGATTATCTTCTAGTGCCTAGAGGCATCATTTATAAAATGGATTTTGATACGGAAGATAACCGGTTGTTTATCGTAGAATCCCGACGACCTATTTACACTCCAAAACGTTACAGAAACTGGTTTGGACAATTATTGGAACATTCCCCATTCTGCGAGCGTGACCTTCGCAAACCGCAGGAACTGGAAACTCACAATGAGTCAGGAGAATTTCTAATCAAAGTCAAAAAGCAAGATGACATATTCGAAATGGTCTATGCCTCGCATCCCTTTGATGTGGTCGGTTATGACGGATTCAATTATCCGTACGCTTTTTCAATTCATGATTTTGAGCCCATTACAGGGCGTATTCATCAACCACCTCCAGTACATCAAACCTTCGAGACCGATGCCTTTGTAGTGTGCAGTTTTGTACCCCGTTTGTATGATTATCATCCGTTGAGCATTCCGGCGCCATATAATCATAGCAACATTGATAGCGATGAGGTTCTATATTATGTCGATGGCGATTTTATGAGTCGTAATGACGTCGAAGCAGGCCATATATCGTTGCATCCATCTGGTATTCCACATGGACCACACCCAGGAGCAACCGAGCGTAGCTTAAGCAAAGCAAAAACCGATGAGTTGGCTGTTATGGTCGATACATTCAAACCTTTAAAAGTCACGGAAGAAGCCTTAAAAATCGCTGACGAAGATTATTTTAAATCTTGGTTGTAGGCCCCTAAATCCCCAAAGGGGACTTTTTACAATAGTTCTTATAAATTAACATTTAATTAAACTCAGAATCCGTCCAGATTTGAGTTCCTCCCCTTTGGGAAGGTTAGGATGGGCTATTATTATGAACAAACACATTAAATCAGCAGAATACGGATTAGAAAAAATTTTTGAAGGTGCAGAAGATTTCCTGCCATTACTTGGAACCGACTATGTAGAATTTTATGTAGGCAACGCCAAACAAGCGGCTCACTTCTATAAAACCGCCTTCGGATTTCAATCGCATGCATATAAAGGCCTTGAGACAGGTTCGAGGGATGAGGTGAGTTATGTTTTAAAACAAGATAAAATAAGATTGGTACTCACCACACCTTTAAATAGCAAATCGCCAATCAATGACCACATTGTCAAACATGGCGATGGTGTTAAGGTAGTTGCACTTTGGGTGAATGATGCCAGAAGTGCTTACGAAGAAACCACGAAACGTGGTGCAAAATCGTATATGGATCCCAAAGTTGAATCCGATGAACATGGCGAAGTAGTGCGCGCCGGAATTTATACTTACGGCGAAACAGTGCATATGTTTGTTGAACGCAAAAACTATAAAGGCGCCTTTATGCCAGGATTTGAACCTTGGAAATCAGCCTATAATCCAGAACCGGTTGGTTTAAAATTTATCGATCATATGGTTGGAAATGTAGGTTGGGGACAAATGAATACATGGGTCAAATGGTATGAAGATGTTATGGGATTTGTGAATTTTCTATCATTTGACGACAAACAAATCCATACCGAATATTCTGCACTCATGAGTAAAGTGATGAGCAATGGAAATGGCCGAATTAAATTCCCAATCAATGAACCGGCAAAAGGAAAAAAACGTTCACAAATTGAAGAGTATCTCGATTTTTATGAAGGTTCTGGTGTGCAACACATTGCGGTCGCCACCGATGATATCATTACAACAGTTGCCAAGCTAAAATCAAGAGGTGTGGAGTTTTTATCTACACCTCCAGAAGCTTATTATAAGGCTGTGCCAGAACGTTTGCATCAACACAATCATGAATTGAGGGAAGATATAGAAACTTTAAAAAGTCTCGGAATCATGATTGATGCCGATGAAGAAGGTTATTTATTGCAAATATTCACTAAACCTGTGGAAGACCGACCAACCTTATTCTTTGAGATAATTCAGCGAATGGGTGCAAGAGGTTTTGGAGCAGGAAATTTTAAGGCACTTTTTGAATCTATTGAAAGGGAACAGGCCCTGAGAGGCACGCTTTAGATTTTACTTTTTATAAATCATTTATTTAGACCTCAAATGGCATAAAAAGCCTTGAGGTCTGATTGTTTTAACACAAAAATTAAACATTTATTTAACACCAATGAGACGCCATTTGTAAAGGATGTTCCAAGTTTTTTTCTATTTTTGGAACAGTAATTGTAAATCTAACCACCAAAGCTAAAATGTAGCAACACGATAGTTACATTTACAATCACTATAAATTATGAAAAATATCCTACTTATCGCTCTATTGTTTTTCTCGACGCAAGTTGCTTTTACCCAAAAAGAGCAAGCTTTTCAAGATGGCGAATGGTTTAAGTTTGAAATGAGCTATAGCAATTGGTTAAAGGCAGGAAATGCAACCATGAGCGTAGAAGAAACGACCTATAAGGGAAAGCCTGTATACCATGTTGTCGGAAAAGGTTGGACCACTGGAGCCATCAAATGGTTTTTTAAAGTGAAAGACCGTTATGAAAGTTATTTTGATAAAAAAACAGGCCTCCCTTACAAATCCATCCGACAAATAGATGAAGGTGGCCATACTAAAGACGAAGAAACGGAATTTGATCAAGCAAATCGTAAAGCTCATGTCAACAATAAAAAACATAACACACAAAACACCTTTTCAACTGAAAGAGATGTTCAGGATATGGTGTCTGCGTTTTATTATTTGAGAAATAACTATAATACTGCGACCATTAAGGAAGGCGACGTCATATCATTGAACATGTTTTTTGATGATGAAAATTACAATTTTAAACTTAAATTTCTTGGTAGGGAAACCATTGACACCAAGTTTGGTAAAATAAAAACACTTAAATTTAGACCTTATGTTATGGCTGGTCGTGTTTTTAAAGAAGAAGAAAGTCTTACACTATGGGTAAGTGCTGATAACAATAAGATACCTATGAAAATTAAAGCTGACTTACGAGTTGGTTCTTTGCAAGCCAATTTGGAAGCTTTTAGAGGATTGAAACATTCATTTCAAGTACAATTTGATTAAAAAAATGTCTAACCAACCCACTTTTGATCCCATTTTAGAACAGCTTCAACAGAAGTTCAGCACCATAAATCAAGATACGCAAACCCATTTAGAAGGCTTACTCTACAGTAAGCCTATTACATATTGGGACTATATACAAACCGACGCGTTATTAAACCTTCAGATTCAACGCACCACATTGCCCGATGAGATGGTATTTATTGCATACCATCAAATCAACGAACTTCTTTTTAAAATGATTTTATGGGAAATTTCACAAGTGGCTGAAAAGGAACAATTGAACGTTGTATTTTTTGAAAATAAGATCATGCGAATTAGTCGCTATTTTGATATGTTGACCACATCCTTCAATATTATGCGCGAAGGAATGGAGGTGGAACAGTATATGAAATTTAGAAATACATTGACTCCAGCAAGCGGTTTTCAAAGTGCGCAATACCGACTAATTGAGTTTGCTTCCACCGAATTGATCAACTTAATCGACTATCGATTCAGAAAAAATATAGACAGGAACACCCCGTATATGCACGCTTTCGAACATTTATACTGGCAAGCTGCAGGAAAAGACCACGAAAATGGTGATAAATCAACTCTTTTGATTAATTTTGAGAATCGTTATAAAGACGAGTTTCTCCGATTTATGGAAAAGTACAACACCAAAAATCTGTGGACGCGTTTTAAAGAGTTGCCCAAAGAAGACCAACAGGATGAAGATTTAGTCAAGGCCATGAGGCATTATGACTATACTGTTAACATTACTTGGGTGATGGCCCACTATAACGCCGCAAAACATTATATTGAGAGCGGTAGTAAAAAAGTTGAGGCAACTGGCGGAAGTGAATGGAAAAAATATATGCACCCAAAATACCAACGACGCATTTTTTTCCCAGAACTTTGGACTCAAGAAGAGTTGGAGAATTGGGGAACAAACATTTAGCAACCTAACTAACCTGTTACATGAAGCATAAAAAATTAGTATTAGCTCTTTTAATTTCTATTGGCCTATTTTCTTGTAAAGAAGAAAAACAAGAAAACGACTTAAATGACCTACAAGCCTTTGTGGAGCCAGAAATTATCGAATTCGGATTTAATCTTAACGATTATTTTGTTAAACGCGACACAATCAGGAATGGCGATAGTTTTGGTGCGATTTTACAGCGCAACAACGTCGGCGTAAGTCAAGTTCACAATATTGCTACCAGTGCCAAAGATTCTTATGACATTAGAAAACTTCAAGTAGGAAAACCGTATACCTTATTATTCTCTAAAGACTCACTTCAAAAACCAGAGTGTTTTATTTATCAACCCAATAATATTGATTATGTCGTTATAAAGTTCGCAGATTCTGTGGTTGCTTATAAGGAAAGCAAACCAGTAACTGTGGTTACTAAAGAAGCTTCTGGTATTATTATGAATTCACTTTCAGAAACCATGGAAGCTCAAAATTTACCATACCAGTTAATCAATGATATGGCAGACATTTATGCTTGGAACATTAACTTTTTGAAGGTTCAGCCAGGTGATAAGTTTAAAATCATTTATAAGGAACGTTTTATTGAAGACAATATTTATGTAGGGTTAGAAAGTATTGAAGCGGCTTATTTTCAACACAAAGGGGAAGATTTTTATGCCTTCGGATTTAAAACCGATAGTTTACAGAAAGTTCAGACTTATTTTGATGAAAAATCAAAGAGTTTAAAAAGAGCCTTTCTAAAAATGCCAGTTCAATTCAGTAGAATTTCATCACGCTACAATCTGAATCGTCGAATTGCTTATTATGGCTATGCATTGCGTCCGCATAAAGGTACTGATTTTGCTGCACCAATCAACACTCCAATTTTGGCTACGGCCAATGGAACAATCATTGAGTCCACTCAAAAAGGGGGTAATGGCAAATATGTAAAAATCAAGCATAATGACACCTATAGTACACAATACTTGCACATGAGCAGACAGGCCGTTAAAAAAGGTCAGTATGTGAAGCAGGGAGATGTCATCGGTTATGTTGGAATGACTGGAAACACTGGAGGACCTCATGTATGTTATCGTTTTTGGAAAAATGGTGAACAGGTAGATCCTTTCAAGGAAAAACTGCCAACGGCCGAAAGTATTCCAGATGCACTGAAAGAAAAGTACGAATTACATATTCAACCCTTAAAGGTACAGTTAGATCAAATTCCGTTTAAAGAGGGAAAAAGAAAGAAGTTTTCTTCTGAAGAAAATCTAATCAGTCAAGTCAATTAATGGCATTAAAATCAGTTAATCCTACTACTACAAACGCATGGAAGTCGCTCAAGGCACATTTTAAAGCCATTAAAGACGTGCACATGACCAGTTGGTTTGCTCAAGATTTAGAGAGAGCCGACCAAATGACCATTAAATGGGACGATTTTTATGTCGATTATTCAAAAAACCGAATCACTTCTGAAACAAAAAAGCTACTCTTGCAATTAGCCAAAGAGGTTGATTTAAAAGACGCTATTTCTAAGTATGCTTCAGGTGACATCATCAACCAAACAGAGGGAAGAGCGGTTGCCCATGTAGCACTGCGGGATACAAAAAATGAAGATTTTTATGTCGAAGGTATTAATGTGATACTCGAAATCTCAAAGGTAAAGCAGCAAATGAAGGCTTTTACCAATGAAGTTGTAGATGGACATCGCAAAGGTTACACCAATAAACCATTTACTGATATCGTCAATATAGGCATTGGAGGTTCGGATTTGGGGCCGTCTATGGTAGTTGAAGCGCTTCAATATTACAAAAATCATTTAAAAACTCATTTTGTTAGTAATGTGGATGGTGATCATGTTAATGAAGTATTGAAAAAACTGAATCCTGAAACGACGTTATTCGTTATTGTTTCAAAAACATTTACCACCCAAGAAACCCTATCAAACGGCACAACTATCAAAGAATGGTTTTTAAAATCGGCCAGCAAGGATGATGTGTCCAAGCATTTTGTAGCTGTTTCTACAAATATTGAGAAGGTCAAGGATTTCGGAATTTCAGAAGACAACATTTTTACGATGTGGGATTGGGTTGGAGGCCGATTTTCATTATGGGGCGCTGTGGGATTGTCAATTAGTCTATCAGTCGGTTATGAAAATTTTGAAAAGCTTCTTTTGGGCGCCCATAAAATGGATGAACATTTCAAGACCGAAGATTTTGAAGATAACATTCCAGTAATAATGGCTTTATTGAGCGTTTGGTACGTCAATTTCTTTGAGGTTGAGAGTGAAGCCGTGATACCTTATTCCCAATATTTAAATCAATTTACCACATATCTACAACAAGCCATTATGGAAAGTAATGGAAAAAGTGTTGACAGAAACGGTAACAAAGTTGATTATCAAACCGGAAGTATCATTTGGGGCGAACCAGGGACCAACTCGCAACATGCCTTTTTTCAATTGATTCATCAAGGTACAAAATTAATTCCTGTAAGTTTTATTGGATTTGCGAAGTCTTTGCATGGCAATAAAGACCATCAGGATAAATTGATGTCTAATTTTATATCCCAAACCGAAGCCTTACTTAACGGTAAAACTGAAGAAACAGTCATAAGTGAAATTCAAAGCAAGAATACTTCAAAAGAGGATATCGCCTATTTGGCACCTTTTAAAATATTTGAAGGTAATAAACCAACCACTACTATTTTAATTAATTTATTAACGCCTGAAAGTTTGGGCAAGCTTATAGCGTTATTCGAGCACAAAATCTTCGTCGAAGGCATTATTTGGAATATCTTTAGTTACGATCAGTTTGGTGTGGAGCTCGGAAAACAGCTTGCTGATACCATTTTAAAGGATTTTGGTAGCAGTCATCCACTATCAAAACACGATGCTTCAACTCAAAATTTACTCACTTTCTACAAGAAATTAACATAGTTTTTATTAAAAACTTATTTACAGCTTGATATTTTAATTATCTGCTAAACGCTCAAATTTTTCAAATTTATTTCATTAAATTTTCTTAACCTTATGTTAATAATAGATCTATATAAAGATGTAATTTTGCCAAAAATATTAAACCAAATACTAAAACCAAAAAATGAAAAAATTTACAAAATTATTTTTTTTCGTCATGATGATACTGTTTGCGACTGTATCATATGCGCAAGGTGTCACAACATCTTCAATGAATGGACAGATTACTGATGCAGCAGGTGAACCTCTTCCGGGTGCCAACGTTGTAGCAATTCACACGCCCTCGGGAACAACCTATGGAGCTGCATCCGATTTTGACGGTTTCTTTAGAATGTCAAATATGCGGACAGGTGGCCCATACAAGGTTACCATTTCTTATGTCGGTTACACAGAATTCATTGACGAAAACGTCTATCTCCAACTGGGTGATGCTAAAAAAATTAGTGTATCGTTGAGAGAGGATGCAGATGTTTTAAATGAGGTTGTAATCACGGCACAACGTGATGGAATATTTGATTCTGGTAAAACAGGAGCCGATACACGTGTTTCTCAAAGACAGGTAAATACATTGCCTACAATCTCAAGAAATATAGCTGACTTTGCGAGATTAACACCTCAAGCTAAAATAACAGGCGACGACGTCATTTCGATAGCGGGACAAAACAATCGATACAATGCCATCTACATTGATGGTGCTGTAAACAATGACGTATTTGGTTTAGCTGGAAATGGTACTAATGGAGGACAAACTGGTGTTAGTCCAATTTCATTAGATGCAATAGAGTCGTTTCAAATTAATGTGGCTCCTTTTGATGTAAGACAATCAGGATTTGCAGGAGGTAGTATTAATGCGATTACAAAATCTGGTACTAATAAACTAGAAGGATCAGCTTATGCTTTCTTGAGAAATCAGGATTTAGCTGGTAAAACGCCTGTGAAATTAGTCGGAGATAGCGGAACTAGAGAAAAACTCTCTGAATTTTCGTCTACAACCTATGGTGTAAGATTGGGAGGTAAAATCGTGCAAGATAAATTATTCTACTTTGTTAATTACGAAAGACAGGATAATGAAACCCCTCAACCATTTGATATATCTACCTATAGAGGGGACGTCACTGCGGCTGATTTAACAACATTAAGCAACTATTTATCGAACAATTTTGGTTATGATGCTGGAGGTTATGCTAATAATACGTCTTCATTAGTTAGTGATAAATTAATCGCAAAAATTGACTGGAACGTTAATAACAACAACAGATTGTCATTAAAACATAGTTATGTTAAGGCCGTTCAATTGGATGCGCCTTCTTCAAATACAGGATCAATTAACTTTTCTAATAGAGCAATCAATTTCGAGTCCATCACAAACTCTACAGCATTAGAATTCAATTCCAAAATAGGAGAGAAATTTTCTAACAATCTTGTTATTGGGTATACTACAGTAAATGATGACAGAGATCCACAAGGAGGCTCATTTCCATCCGTTGAAATAAGGGATGCGGCAGGAACATCAATTTTCTTTGGTTCTGAACCATTTTCTACAGCAAATTTATTAGAACAGAGTGTGTTAACTCTTACTGATAACTTTGAAATTTATTCAGGGAGACATACTATCACAATCGGTACCAATAATGAGTTTACTTCTGCTAAGAATGTATTTTTTAGACAAAATTTCGGAGATTATCGTTTTAATAATTTAAATGATTTCTTGAATAATGCTCGCCCTAACAGATATAGATATGGGTATTCATTATTAGGCGGCTTTGGCGACGACTCGCAAGGAGCTGCTGAATTTGATATTTTCCAATTAGGATTATACGTGCAGGACGACGTTAACATATCTGATAACTTTAAAGTCACAGCAGGTTTGAGAGTAGACATTCCTTATTGGGAGGATGGTCTTGAGAATGAAGATTTTAACACCCGTTCAGTTAGTTTATTGGAGGCTTCAGGAAAAGATTTAAAAGGGGCTCGTGTTGGACAAGGAATTGATCCTAGCGCTCATATTTCTCCACGTATAGGATTCAATTGGGATGTTGACGGTAAAAAATCAACACAAATACGTGGTGGGTTAGGTATCTTTACCTCTAGAATCCCGCTAGTATGGCCAGGCGCTGCGTATAATAATAATGGAGTTAGTGCAGGTTTCATTCAACTAACAGGCAGTAATGCACCTTTGTTCAATCCTGATCCTAATAGTCAATTTGCTGATCCTGCACCAGGAAGTGGATCAGTGGGAGGACAAGTTGATTTGTTTGCTAAAGATTTTAAATTACCACAAGTATTTAAAACCAATATAGCAGTAGATCAAAAACTTGGCGGCGGCTTTGTATTCTCTGCAGATTTTATCTGGAATGACAATATTACTGCTATTGCTTATGAGAACATTAACCTTGTTGGCCCTCAATTTGAGACCACTGGGGCTGGATCTCGTCCTAACTATGGTTTTGCGAGAATAGACAGAACATATAGTGATATATATTTAGGATCTAATACAGGTGAAGGAAGCTCTTACAATTTAAGCGGTACATTATCCCAAAATTTTGTAACCGATAAATTGGATGTAAGAACAGGGATAACTTATTCTTATGGTGATTCTGATGTTCTTTTAGATGCGACTAGTTCTCAAAATAGTTCACAATGGAGAAATTTGGAAACGGTAAATGGTTCAAACAGACCTGTTTTATCAACTTCAGATTTTTCAGCTGGACATCGTGTAATCGCTAATTCTACTCTTGAGTGGAAATGGACAGATAATATTAAAACACGTTTAGGGTTATTCTATGAGGGTGCGGAAGGCTCGCCATTTAGCTACGTATATGATGGCAATGGCTTACTTTCAGATACAGGATCTGACTCTGCGCTTATATTTGTGCCTGCGAATCAGGAACAAGCATTATTAGTGGATACCGATGACTTATCTGCGGCACAGCAATGGCAGTTATTGGATGCCTATATATCAGGGAATGAATACTTAAATTCTAGAAGAGGGCAATTTGCAGAAAGAAATGCAGATCGTTCTGATTGGAGCCATATCATTGATTTAAAATTTGCTCAAGAGGTTGGATTCAATATCGGTAACAATGTTCACAAATTTGAATTTACATTTGATATATTCAACTTTACGAATCTTCTCAATAAAGAATGGGGTGTGAGAACATTTACAGGTTTCAACCAAGTTCAATTATTGGATTTCGAAGGTTTTGGGGCAGATGGCACAACACCAGAGTTTACATTTGATCCGAGAGCTGGAGAGACTGAAAACATTGTTGATGACTCAGGATTACAATCTTCAAGATGGCAAATGCAAGTAGGTGTGAGATATAGTTTTTAATCGAATACTTAATATAATTTAAAGAGGCTGCCTGAAAAGGCAGTCTTTTTTTTATTTCATTATTTCCAACGTAAAGTTTCCATAATATGCTTGATGTCATTCTTTAGATAGTGAGCAGCAGGTAAGATGGAATCAAAATTGGGTTTTGCATAAAAATATAGTGAACCATTCAAAAAATGTTTTGTGCTATCAGTCACATAAAATTGTGATTGTGACGCCGCATTCCCACCAATTTCATAAAACATTCCAAAAACATTATGGGCTTTGTTGAAATAAGGTTGTTCCGCAATCTCATCTGCTTTGATGACATGTTTTTGTGTAAGATTTTGAGCGTCTTTTATATAGCTCATCAATTGTTCTTTTGACGAAACAGTTTTATAGGTTAAGTAAATGGTACCTTTTAAAGTAGGATAATCAATATCAACCCCATACACCTGATTGGCAGAGTCCGCTTTAATATTTCGTATGCGCTCGGCCAAATTGTTTTTATCAAAAGTAAACGGAAGAGATACGTCAACATTTATATAATCTGGTTCTGGATACTCTAATCGCAGATAGCCTTTTGGCTTTGGAATCGTGTCGTTTCCACAGGACCACAACATACTGGCGAGCAAAGGTATTAATAAATATTTTGGTTTAATCATCCTATTAAAGAGTGTTTGGATTGCTGGGTCAAAACGGCGGTAGTTATTTTAAAATCGTAAATTTTACTTGCTTGATGCGTTTTCTATCCAATGCTTCAATAGTAAAAACGTAATTCTTGAAATTTATTTTACTTCCACGTCTTGGAAAAATTCCTGAAATCTCCAAAACAAATCCAGCAAGCGTTTCTGCTTCGCCTTTATGTGCTTCAAAATCAGTTTCTTCTTCAAGATCGACAATTTTATAAAAATCCTTTAAAGGTGTTTTGCCTTCAAACGAATAATTATTTTCATCAATTTTAGTATAAATCAAATCATCATCATCAAATTCATCACTGATATCGCCAACAATTTCTTCAATGACATCCTCCAATGACACCAATCCAGAGGTACCACCATACTCGTCCACCACAACTGCTAGGTGCACCTTTTTGGTTTGAAACTCTACCATCAAATCGTCAAGTTTTTTGTTTTCTGGCACAAAAAACGGTTCACGCATCAGTGTAGTCCAATCAAACTGCTTTCGATCCAGATAAGGCAACAAATCCTTTACATACAAAATACCAACAACCGTATCGATACTATCCTTATAAATTGGGATTCGCGAATAACCATTGTTTATAATTTGTGGAATAATGTCCAGGTATTTTTCATCTGCCTGAAGTGCAAAAATATCAATTCGCGGGCGCATTACCTGTTTGGTATCTGTATTACCAAAAGACACAATGCCTTGCAAGATTTTATGTTCTTCTTGCGTGGTGTCACTTTCCTTTGTGAGCTCCAAAGCCTGTGATAGTTGATCGACGCTGATATTAGATTTTTGTCGTCCCAATTTATTGTGAATCGCGATCGTTACTTGTCTCATCGGCAAGCTTATTGGTGAAAACAATACATCCAATACTTTGATTGGATAGGCCATAAAAGAAGCAAACTTAATTCGGTTTCTACTCGCATAAATCTTGGGTGTAATCTCTCCAAACAGCAAGATGAGAAAAGTTACCAAAACGACTTCCATCAAGAAACGCAGCCATATGATGTCGATGCTATAAAACATAAATTCACCCAAATAGGCAAAGAGAATAACAATGGCAATATTGATAAAATTGTTGGCAACAAGTATGGTAGCCAACAATTTTTTTGGGCGTTCCATCAATTTTGTGATGATCTCAATACTTTTAGAACCTTTCTGGAGTTCATTTTCTAGATCAGACCGCGTCAATGAAAAAAGAGCGACTTCGGCACCCGAAATAAGCGCGGAACAAATCAACAAAACAACAAGAAGAACAATCCCCAAAGTGAGGGAAACATTATCAGTGGAAAATAAAATGACTAAACTCGTGGGCTCTGGGTCCAATAGACATAAAATTGGTTAAACAATATTCCTAATGGGCAACAACCGATTGGGAATGCAATAGGTTTAAAAAACATCAAAACGGAAGGTCATCTTTTTCCGATATCGCATTGTCATGTTCCTCTTTAGACGCAGTTTCGTTTCCTTGTGAAGGCGCCTGACCAGTTTTTTTGGTTGTTAAAAACGTAAAATCCGTACATTGTATTTCAGTTGAATACCGCTCTATGCCTTTATCATCATTCCATTTACGGGTTTTTATGCGGCCTTCAACATAGACCATGTCACCTTTGCTCAAATATTTCTCACAAATTTCTGCCGCTTTATTTCGAACCACTACATTGTGCCATTCCGTATTGGAAATACGTTCGTTGGTTTTTTTGCTGGTATAAGTCTCGTTTGTAGCCAACGGAAAACGGCCAACACAATCACCACCTTCAAAATAATGCATTTTCACTTCATCACCTAGATGCCCAATGAGCATCACTTTATTTAAGGTTCCAGACATATCATTTAATTATTACTGCAAAAGTAGCCTTTTGGAATGACTTCTTAAAAGTAATAAAAAAAATGCGACTTTAGATGGAAAAGTTAAACCCGTCAATAAAATTGCTGATGAGAATTGACGTCGGAAATGTTTTCAATTTAGAAATGGCTACGGCTTCTATTGGAAGCTTGTCAACTTCAATGATCCAAAATTTGGTGTGCAAATGTTGATGTGATAATTTGTGGATGACGTCGGTTTCATTGTAGAGGCTAAATTCAAATGCTGTGTTCAAATTATGAGAACTAGATAAAAAGTGGCTCTTAAAATCCTCTGGAGATAAGCTAGAGGCGCTTTCAATTAATGGGAATTGATACAAATTTTGCCAAATACCTTTAGAGGCTCGCTTTTGAAATAAGGTCTCTTTACCTGAAGAGATAAATACCAAAAAATTGAAATATTTTTGTGTCAGTTTGGTTTTATTCAATTTTACGGGAAGTAAACTGACCAATCCTTTTTGCAGTGCCACACAACTTGTGTTAAAAGGGCACACACTGCAATCTGGGTTTTGGGGCTTGCATTGAGTAGCTCCAAATTCCATAATTGCCTGATTGTAATCACCAGGGTTGTTAGAGTCCAGCAAGGACGTCGCCAAGGTTTTAAACTCTTTTATGCCATGTGATGTATTTATTGGTGTATCGATGCCGAAGTAGCGGGATAACGCACGATAGACATTGCCATCGACCACTGCAGTAGGTTCGTTATAGCAAATGGAAGCGATGGCACTAGCGGTGTAGTCGCCAATTCCTTTTAGCTTTAAAAGTTCTTTATAGGTATCGGGGAATTTTCCATCGCGTTCTGTAGCAATGTATTTTGCTGTTGTATGCAAATTCCGTGCTCGGGAATAATAACCCAAACCTTGCCAAAGTTTTAAAACAGCGCCCTCTTCGGCCTCTGCCAAATCAAAAACAGTAGGGTATTTGTTTACAAATGCTTCATAATATGGTAACCCTTGCTTAATCTGCGTTTGTTGAAGAATAATTTCAGAGAGCCAAATGGAATAGGGGTTTTTTGTATTTCGCCAAGGAAAATATCGTTTATTTATTGAGTACCAATTAGTTAAAGTTTTGCCAAAATTCATTTTAAAATATAAGTTCTTGCAAAAATAAATGTTTAGTAGGTTAAATTTTAATTAATTAGGCTTGAAATATTGAAATAAATATCCCTATATTTGCAACCCTAATAATTAA
>JBGTCT010000167.1:0-12540 GCA_041748695.1 Aquaticitalea sp.
GAAAAGGATAAAATGACCGATATTATGAAGAAGTTTCAAGACAGCGATGCTTGGAATCTTCCAGTGGTCAGGGATGAAATCTATGTCGGTTTTATTTCAAAATCAAAATTGCTGACCATGTACCGACGAAAATTAATTAACATTACACAATAATGAAAATTCTGATTATCATTTTATCCATTCTCACTTTTAGCAGCATTGCTTGTGGGTTTCTTATAGATTCCGAATACTCCGAAAAAATGATCGGTTTTGGGGTTGTGGGATTGTTTCTTGTGGTATTCCCATTGTTTTCATACTACCGCTGGAAGGATAAAGATGTGAAAGATTATATGCTTACCAAAGAAAATTTGGATAAGATGCGCAATCGTGAAAAGAATAAAGGTCGTTAATTCAAGTTCCGCTTTTCAATAAAAAATCGCTTTAACAATTCGGAAGAATCTTCGGCCAAAACCCCACCAACTATAATCGTTTTTGGGTGTAATTTTGTATTTAAAGCCGTGCATCCACGTTCGTTGTCTGTAGCTCCATAAACAATTTTAGATATTTGGCTCCAATACAAAGCGCCAGCACACATTTGGCAAGGCTCTAAAGTCACATAGAGTGTGCAGTTATGAAGATATTTGCCTCCCAAAAAATTGGAGGCCGAGGTAATGGCTTGCATTTCTGCATGTGCAGTTACGTCCACCAATAATTCCGTTAGATTATGAGTTCTGGCAATAATCCTGTTGTCAATCACGATGACGGCACCTACCGGAATTTCGCCCTTTTCATAAGCCAATTCAGCTTCCTGTAAGGCTTTTTTCATAAAATAAGAATCGTCAAAAGGGTATTCCATCATCAAAAATTTAAAATCTTAAAAACCCAAAAATACAATTTCATCATGTACTAGTATAATTTTAATCGTGAATGCCATGTCTAATTATTATCGCCCTTATCATTAAACTTTTGTTTATGGCGTTTCATATACTACATTTGTAGCCGTGAGCAAATTATTGGGCCATATCGATTCACCTGTTGATTTACGAAAATTAAATCAAGACGACTTGCCGCAACTCGCTAAAGAATTGCGGGACTTTATCATTCATATCGTTGCGACAAAAGAAGGGCATCTGGGCGCAAGCCTTGGAGTGGTCGAATTAACCATAGCATTGCATTATGTCTTTAACACCCCTGATGATTTATTGGTTTGGGACGTGGGACATCAAGCCTACGGACATAAAATTTTGACAGGCAGAAAGGAAATTTTCCATACCAATAGGCAACTCAATGGCATTAGTGGTTTTCCAAATCGGAGTGAAAGCAAGTATGACGTTTTTGGAGTTGGGCATTCATCTACTTCCATTTCAGCGACTTTAGGTATGGCCATTGCTTCTCAATTAAAGGGAGAACTCAAACATCATATAGCAGTTATAGGCGATGCATCCATTGCCAGCGGGATGGCGTTTGAAGGTCTCAACCATGCTGGAGTTACCAATGCCAATCTATTGGTAATTCTTAATGACAATGCCATCGGAATTGACCCTAGTGTGGGTGCATTAAAACAATATTTAACCAATGTAAAAAAAGGAACGGAAAAACAGGATAATATTTTCGAGGCGCTAAATTTTGATTATTCCGGTCCCATTGATGGTCATGATATTCATAAAATCATTTCAGAATTAGAACGTTTAAAATCAATAAAAGGACCCAAATTCCTGCATGTGATTACTACTAAAGGCAAAGGTCTAAAACAGGCAGAAGAACATCAGGTCACCTATCATGCTCCCGGAAAGTTTAATGCCCTAACAGGAGAATTGGTGCCTAAAATCAAAAGCCACGAAGCTCCAAAATTTCAGGATGTATTTGGTTATACGATTGTAGAACTCGCAAAAGAAAACAAGAACATAGTAGGGATTACACCTGCCATGCCAACAGGGAGTTCATTAAAATTTATGATGGATCAAATGCCAGAGCGGGCTTTTGATGTAGGGATTGCCGAACAACATGCTGTTACACTTGCAGCTGGTATGGCAACCCAAGGTTTGGTAGTGTTTTGCAACATCTACAGTACCTTTTTGCAACGTGCCTACGACCAGGTGATTCACGACGTCGCCCTACAGAATTTACCGGTTATTTTTTGTTTGGACAGAGCTGGTTTGGTTGGGGAAGATGGTGCAACACATCATGGCGTTTTTGATTTGGCCTATTTGCGATGCATTCCCAACCTAATTATTTTTGCGCCTCGAGATGAAATAGAATTGCGCAACATCATGTACACAGCGCAATTGGGCTTGAATCATCCAATCGCCATTCGCTACCCACGAGGGAAAGGCGTTACCATCAATTGGAAACAAGCTTTTAGTAAAATAGACATTGGAACAGGTATAATACTTAAAAAAGGATCTCAAATTGCCATTTTAAGTATTGGGTTCATATCACAAAATATTCAGGAAGCGATTGAAAACATTTCAAATCCCGATGCTCTTTCGCATTATGACATGCGTTTTGCAAAACCTTTGGATGAAACCCTATTGCATGCGATATTCAAAACCTATAATCAAATTATAACAGTAGAAGATGGTGCGATAAAAGGCGGTTTTGGTAGTGCAGTGCTCGAATTTGCAGCAATGCACAACTATTTTAAACCAGTTAAATTAATAGGAATCCCCGATCGCTTTGTAGAGCATGGAAGCATATCACAACTTCAGCAGCAGTTGGAAATTGACACTCAAAGTCTCATAAAAAGCATTGAATGCTTTATTGTTCCAGATCGTTAATTACCATATTAGGTTGATCCTTGGAATCATTTTCCGATTGCAGATTTTTACTTTTAGAGATGTCATCAATCATCAATAAAAAAGCTAAAGTCACGAAGAAGATAACAATAGCACCGAGTAGATTTTTTTTCATGATAGGCAGGTTAAAATTGGATTTGGGTTCAAATATAATAAATTATCGATAAAATGCAAATATTTCGGATTAAATGTTTTTGAAAATAAAAAAAGAAGCGTGTGAGGCTTCCTTTTAAAATTGATTATGACTGTTTTATTTGATGATGATTCTTTTGGTTTCTGTAACATTCAATCCAATAATCTTAACCATATACATTCCAGTGCTCAATTGTAAAGAAATATCTTGAGTGCCTGAAGAGAAGTCTAATGACTTGGAAAATACTTTTTGACCGCCCAAGTTATAAATATCAACTTTGGTCATTCCTACATTATTTCGAGCCGCAATACTCATCTGACCTTTGGATACGATTGGAAATATTGAAAAATTGCTTGATACAATTTCATTTTCACCAATACTTAAAACTGTATCAGTAAACAAACCCGTAAACAAACCTCGCCCAAAAGTAGACGCCAGAATGGTATTATCAGAAGGTCTTAAATCTAAATCAACCACTTTAACATCACTCATTCCGTTAAACGACTGCGTCCATACAGGGTTATCAACTGTAAAGTCTGGTGTTGCCCAAACGCCAAGGTCCGTCCCAATAATGAGTTCGTTTGGAATTAGTGGGTTTTGCAAAACACATTTTACTGGGATATCAGGAAGATTTCCTTCAAGACTTCTCCATATACTACCACCATTACTAGTATGCCAAATGCTCTGAACACCATAGTTGTGCATGGTAACAAATAGTTCCTGTTCGGTTTGTCCAAATTCAATATCTGATATACTTCCCACGAAATTAGGCCCAGTAATATTGGTCCAAATAGGGCTGAAATCGGCGAAAGTTGCTCTTAAAAGTCTTCCATTTCTTAAGCCAACAAATAAAGTTGAATTTGTTGTCGTAAATGGAGACACAGTCATTGCGCTTGGCGAAGAGTTCAAAAGCACATCGGTAAGAAAGGTATTGGTTTGAGCAGCCCCTCCTGGTAAAAATTCTGCTGTTCTTTCAATTCTTCTATTAGAACCAACTGAAGCATTGGAATATAAAATATTTAAGTTTTTATCTAAAGCTGCCTCATTTATAAAACTTCCATTTGGATTATTCGGCTCTCCAGATGTAGATATGACAAAGCGCCCTAAAAAACTCGGGTAGTTGAGATATACATGATTATTAAATGGGTAGGTAGAAATCATATAGCGAGTACCAATATCGTCAATTTCCGTAAATCCACCATCACCTCCAACGGGATCAAAAAATGGATTGGCACCAACAGCACCGTTTAACAATATTTGGGTTCCGTTGTCTTGAGTTCCACCAGCAATGTCATCTCCATTGGCTCCACCAACTCTGTCAATAGTGCCATAATAAAACTGCGTGGTAATATAATCCTTATTTCGGGATTGTATGGCGGCACCATTTCCTGATGCTGCTGAAAGATCATTTGCAAAATAGACGCCTCCATCATTTCCTATTGCAGCTTGGTTACCATTGCTTCCAGGTCTAAATACGATGGCATGCTGATCTGCATGCACCAATGGCACGTTGAGCCCACTAAGCGCATTATTATTGGACCATTTCGAAATTTGGCTCCAAGTATCACCACTAGTTACCGATGCGAATAAATCAATACCACCTACATATAACTTATCATTTTGGTCTACTTCAATAGGTAGGTCATAAAATGCCTGTCCACGAGTATAATCTGTTGCAGGAATATCATTGTCCGCGTCGTTTGGTTCATTCATTGATGTGACTGTTGCAAAAGCATCAACTGTCGAAAAAAGATTAGCAGCACCATTGACATTTGCAGCTACCCAGAATTTATTGGCATCGGTGCTTGAAACCTCAAGTTCAGTTCTTGAAGCATTAAAAAAAATTGTGTGCATTAATGAAAACGTAGATCCGTCAGTCGATTTATAAATGTCCCCTCCAGCATTTCCAAATACACTTCGTGTTGTGGTAAACCAAATATTATTATTAATATCTATTTCGATGTCACATGGGTTTTTAAAAGCACCATTGTCATGTTGGATATTAAATCGTGTCCAATTATTGCCATCGTCAACAGACTTATAAACCCCTGTTTCAGCGACGCCACTAAAATTGTTAGGGAATGATGCCGAACCATATATAGCACTAGCTACCGCAATGTATAATTCGGTAGTGCCGGATACATTTCGTGCTACGATATCATTGATATAAAAAATACCATTTACAATTCCATTATTAGAATTAAATCCCGTGTAACCCCCAAAAATATTCTGCCAAGTAACACCAGCATCCGATGATTTCCAAACACCTCTACCTACTACATCGCCCGAAGTAAAAGATTCGCCAGATCCTACATAAAAAATGTTGGAATTATTGGGATCTGAAATAATGCTGGTTACAGATATATTAGACTGCATTCCTGAGACCAGATTCCAAGAAGAGTTGGCATCGGTAATGTCTTCATTGACCCATAAACCTCCTGATACACCTCCTGCAAAAACCCGTGTGTAATCATCTGCAGGGTTTGCATTCCCTACATCATTAGGGTCGAACATAATACCCCTTGTTCGTCCGCCTTGATTATTTGGCCCTCTATTTATCCAAGGGTTTGAGGCCTTACCCCCTGAAGCTCTAAATAGTCCTCTTTGGGCAACTAATTCGGCTTGGACAGCTTCCAAACGTTCTGGCATTGGTCTACCTGTATTCGGGTCCATGGTTAATTCCCATAATTGCTCATAATATGCATTAGGTGGCATGGCCAAAGCTTTGCGTTCCTTTTTAGATAAAAGTTGGGTTTCTTTAAACGGACTGTTGTCTAAAAACGATTGATGTTTTTCACGAAGTTTTTCAACACTGTTCTTTTGTGTTAATTTAAAACCAATAACACCCAGAATAATTAAAGTAAAAATGGATGTAATGATAAGTAATTTCTTTTTCATACTTTAAAATTTATAAATGGTTCCCTTTTAATTTTCTATGGGTCAATATGGCATTGCTATCAGACAGTTTTGAAATATAATTACAGATAGACATTATGTTTTGATAAAGCGAATTTTTGTTTAAGTCTATTGTCTCAGGAAATACTTTCAATATTAAGTGATGATAACTTGTTAAATTTTCTGTATAATGACTATAAACCGTGCTGATAAAGATATTCAAAAGTTCATTAATTACCTCGTAACCTGCAATTTCTTTGTCAATAACCCCTTTTGAATTGTATACATTTTGAACGCTTATTTTGATGATGTCATCGATTTGCGCTTTGTATTTACTCATGTCGAGCAAGGCCTTATCGAAATTTCCTTCTAGTATTTTAGACTCATTGGCCATAAAGATTTGAACAGATTCATTGATCAAACTATTGATGGCTAGCGCACGCAGATAACTGATGCGATCTTCGGTATTGGTAAGGGTGTAATAATTCTCTTTATTAATAGTGTCCCTTACAAGGTTGATTAAATATTCGAGCGCATATTCTTCTTGTATTAGGCCAAGGTTGATGCCGTCTTCAAAATCGATTATGGTGTAGCAAATGTCGTCGGCTGCCTCAACCAAAAATGTCAATGGATGTCTTGCAAAGCTGATATCATTACCAGTTCTGGTTTGTTTTAATCCAAGTTCATTGGCAATATCTATGAATGCTTCCTTTTCACTTTGGAAAAATCCGTATTTTTTATCGGCTATGTGATTTGTGGGTTTTTTAGGTAAGGATTCTTTTGGATACTTCATAAATGCGCCAAGCGTCGCATAACTTAATCGCAATCCGCCTTCCCGTCCTGTTCTGCTTTCGGTTAATATTTTAAAACCATTGGCATTTCCTTCAAAATCGCATAAATCTTGGTATTCCTTTTCTGTCAATTCGTTTTTAAACCTTTGGCCTTTACCTGTTTTAAAAAACTCTCCAATCGATTTTTCCCCTGAATGACCAAAAGGAGGATTCCCAATATCGTGAGCCAAGGCCGCCGCGGCAACGATAGCACCAAAATCATTGATTTGATACCCATGAATCGTTTGCAAGTGCGGATATTTGGCAAGTAACTTCTGCCCCACGTTTCGTCCTAAAGAACGTCCAACAACACTTACTTCCAAACTATGGGTTAAACGTGTATGAACAAAATCTGTTTTTGATAAAGGGATGACTTGTGTCTTATCTTGAAGGCTTCTGAACTCCGATGAAAATATAATGCGGTCATAATCCACTTCAAACCCCAATCGTGTTTCGTCTTGTTCTTTTCGTATACGTTTGTTAGTATCTCCGTGGCGTTTTAAGGAGAGTAATTGTTCCCAATTCATTGATATGTGTTAAAGCTCGGCAAGATACATCTTTTCAATGTTAACTAAACATATCCATTTTAAAAATTATACCCTTTTAGGTAACGTTTAGGTAACTTTTTTATGAAATAGGTTTAACCTTGAATTAACCTCGACTTTACACAACAGTGGTTTCTTTGTTAAAAATTTTAAATCAATAATCAAACAACACTAAATTAAAAAAATCATGAAAAAATTCTGTTACTTAGTATTATCAATATTGGCCTTAAATTTTGCTACAAGCTGTGGTAATGATGATGACGCTATTATTTCAAATGATGACGATGGTGGTGGCAATCCTCCAGTCAGTAATGTAATCACCAAGGTAGGCATCATAAATGCCAATGAAACTTGGACTGCTGACAATATTTATGTTTTAGGAGGAAAAGTTGTTGTAAACGATGGTGTTACATTAACCATTAATAAAGGAACAATTATTAAAGGCGCAGAAGGTCAAGGGTCTTTAGCCTCTGCACTCATTGTTGATCAAGGTGGAAAATTAATTGCTGATGGCACTGCTACTGAACCAATCATTTTTACCTCTATATTAGATAACATCCAAGTAGGTCAAAAGGCTGGAACTAATTTAACTATAGCCAATACAGGTTTATGGGGTGGTATTATTGTTTTAGGTAGAGCTCCTATCTCTGTAAGTGGTGATGTTCAAACAAACCAAATAGAAGGTATTCCTGCAACCGACTCTTTTGGTCAATATGGAGGTACTTTATCAAATGACAACTCCGGTGTCTTTAGATACCTTTCTATCAGACATGGTGGTATCACAATAGGTAGTGATAATGAAATCAACGGCCTAACACTAGGTGGTGTTGGTTCTGGAACTGTTATTGACCATATAGAAGTGGTTGCCAACCAAGATGATGCCATTGAATGGTTTGGTGGTACCGTTAACGTTACCAATGTACTTACCTATGCCCAAGGTGATGATGGGTTAGATGCTGATGAGGCTTGGTCAGGTAAAGTGAGTAATGCACTTGTTATTTTGGGTGTAGATTCTGATACTGCATTAGAACTTGATGGTCCAGCTGGATCTGCAGCAACCGAAGCCGGTTATACAATTGAAAATGTAACTATGATTGGGGCCGGAACGTCTTCAAGATATGCTGATTTAAGAGATGGACTTATAGCTAACATGAACAATGTGCTGGCTTATGGTTTTGGTGCTGATGCCAAAATAAGAGTTAACGGTGCAGATTCTCAAGCAGAATTAGCTACCGGTAGAATTACTTTTTCCAAATGGGAAATTGTTCTTCCTTCAGGTGTTGCTTTATCTAGTATCATTACTGGTGCCTTACCTGGTGATGAAGCTAAATTTTTAAATAACGCCACAGCTATCACCTCACCTAGTGCAGCTACTGTTGGTGCAAATACTTCAGTATTTGCTTGGACGTACGCAAAATCTGTAAATGCTTTCTAGTTAATTATTAGAACCTATAAATAAAATGTCCATTTGCTTAAAAAGCTATGGGCATTTTATTCATTTATAAAATATTTATTAAACATAAACTACAATGCTAAAAAAAGGAGTTATTACATTAATCTGTTTATTGACTTTACAATTTGTAAATGCGCAAACAGGAAAGATAACAGGTAAAATTTTAGATGGTGAATACAATGATGTCTTACCATTTGCCAATATCTTGGTAAAAGGCACTGCACAAGGAGCCACGTCAGATTTTGATGGAAATTATACTTTAGAGCTTGAACAGGGCACCTACACTTTAATCTTCTCATTCGTTGGATACGATTCACAAGAAATTACGGAGGTTATAGTTAAAAGCGGAAAAGTAACAGATTTAAACGTAACAATTAAACCATCAACAGCTTCATTAGATGAAGTTGTGATTACCACAACCGCCAGAAGAAATTCAGAGCAGTCGGTTTTAAACTTACAAAAAAATTCGGCCACTTTGATGGATGGCTTATCAATAGAAAGCATAAATAAAACAGGGGCAAGCAGTATAGCCTCTGCCATAAAAGGTGTTCCCGGAGTTTCCGTGCAGGAAGGAAAATATGTTTTTGTGCGTGGTTTAGGTGATCGTTACACTAAATCGATTTTAAATGGGATGGATATTCCGGGGTTAGACCCAGACAAAAACACGATTCAAATGGACATTTTCCCAACCAATATTCTTGAGAATATTTTAGTTATGAAATCTGCCTCGGCCGATTTGCCGGCGGATTTTACTGGTGGAGTTGTGGATATCATTACAAAAGATTTTCCAACACAAAAACAAATGCGTTTATCCTTCTCTGGAGGTTACAATCCAAGAATGCATTTTAAAGAAAACTATGTCAACTATCAAGGTGGTGCAACCGATTTTTTGGGATTTGATGATGGCACGAGAGATTTACCTATATCACCCAATCAGAATATACCAAATCCAGCATCCCAAAATAACGGAATTCTAGACAATATAACGCGAGCTTTTGATCCAACTATGGCAGTTGAAAGAAACTCTAGCTTACCAGATTTTAGTTTAGGTTTTAGTTACGGGAATCAATATGAAATCGGAGACAACAAATTAGGACTTATTGCTTCACTGGATTATAAAAACACCACAACATTTTATGAAGGTTTTGAAAACGGTATTTATCAAAAACCTGAAGAACGAGATGCTTTTAATTTACGTTTTGATAGACGTCAAACAGGTGATTTGGGTTCTAATAATGTATTGGCTTCTATTCTTACTGGTTTGACTTACAAAACCACAAAATCAAAATACACTTTAAACATTCTTCATATTCAAAATGGTGAAAGCAGAGCTGCCCTATTTGATCAGGTAACGGAAATATCGAATGCTATTGATGTGGTAAAAGACAATTTAGAATACACTGAACGATCTATATCAAATTTGCTGTTTGGTGGAAAGCACACTAGTGACGATGCTTCTTTTACAACCGAATGGAAACTTTCCCCTACATTAACTAGAGTGTATGACAAAGATGTTAGATTAACCACGTTTATTGAAGATCTAAACGGAGATTTTACCATTAGCTCTGATGCCGGTTTCCCTAATCGTATATGGAGAGATTTAGAAGAAGTAAATGCTGTAGGAAAGCTTGATTTTACAAAAAAATACAACTTATTTGGTAAAAATTCATCGTTTAAGTTTGGTGGATTATACAGTTATAAACAGCGTGAATACAATATCTTCAGTTATGAGATTGCTTTCTTGAATTTAAGTCCTACCGGATTTGAAGGTAATCCAAATGCTATTTTAGCGAACGAAAATATATGGACCCCTCAAAACAATAGAGGTTCTTTTATTCGTGGGAATTTTGAACCTGCCAACTCTTTTGATGCCAATCAAAATACTGCAGCAGCTTATATTTCCAACGAATTTAAATTGGGAAGTAGATTGAGGACCATATTGGGATTAAGAACAGAATATTTTACAAGTTTTTTTTCCGGTCAAGATAATAATGGTACGGTAATTTTAGATAACGAACAACTACTGGACGAATTAGACTTTTTCCCGTCTGCTAATCTAATTTACGAATTTGATGATCAAACAAATATCAGAGTTTCTTATTCAAGAACAACCGCTAGACCAAGCTTCAAAGAAAAATCATTAGTACAAATTTCCGATTTATTAACGGGAACTATCTTTCTGGGAAACATTGATTTAGAACCTTCGTACATCAATAACTTTGATTTTAGATTTGAAATTTTTGGTGAAGAGTCTCAAATGTTTGCCATTAGTAGCTTTTACAAAAATTTTGATAATCCCATAGAGTTAGTGGCATTTTCAGTAATTGCTCCAAATCAATTTACGCCAAGAAATTCTAAATCAGCTGAAGTGTTTGGTTTGGAATTTGAGGCCAGAAAGAATTTTGGCTTTTTAACCGAAGGTTTAAATAATTTAAGTTTAAATGTGAACTTATCCATCATAGAATCAAAAATTGAAATGAACAAAGGAGAAGGTCAAGAGTTTGACTCGAGACAGGCCTTTGCCCGTAATGGAGAAACGATCGATGACACGCGAGCTTTGCAAGGTCAGTCACCATTTTTAGTAAATGCAGGATTAAACTATAATAATCAAACAATTGGATTAGAAACAGGATTGTTTTACAACGTTCAAGGGAAAACTTTGGAAGTTGTAGGTTTTGGAAAAAATCCAGATGTATTTGTTCAGCCTTTTAACAGTTTGAATTTTAATTTTTCCAAAGCCTTTGGAAAAGATAAAAAATCTGCAGTAAGTATTAAAATTGATAATATTTTAGATGAAAAGAGACAAAGTCTATATGAATCTTTTGGAGCTCAAAAAGTGCCATTCTCATTACGACAGCCTGGAACCGCCTATTCGATAGGATACAGCTTAAATTTCTAAAGAATTAAACCATAAACAAAAAAGGGCTTCGAAACCTCGAAGCCCTTTTTTAATAAATTCTAATTAATTAAAAGTTGCTTACAACTTTCGTTTCACTGTCTTTCCATGTAACAACTTCAACAATTCTATTGTCAGAATAATTTACTTCTTGTAGAACATCTTTTTGATAAAAATACCAGGTGCCTATTTTTTTACCTTCATCATATTTCGCGAAGGCGGTTTTTACTCCATTAGTATCATACGTCAACCAGTCGCCTTGCAACTTACCATCAAATGTGTAAGCTCCTGTTTGGCTTACAGCTCCATTACTATGGTAATAGACTACTTCGATAGTATTTGAATCATTGTTGAGCTTCAGAGTTCTTTCGTTTTGAGCGAATGATACAGTTGTAATTAACATTACAAATAAAACGGTTATAATTTGATTGTTTTTCATTTTAACTGGGGTATAAAATTAATGTTCACTTAACAAATATACTATTTTTTTACATTAATTATACATTTAGGTAACATTAATTTTACATTAACAATTTATTTACCTGTTTTCTAGTTATTTACATTTTAATAAAATGAATTTTTGATTGACTAACAGCGCCTTTATTAAATAAATAAGAATCTTTCTGATCATTATGCGAGCACTGAAATCTCTTAGAGATAACATTTTGGTAACATTACGTTCAATTTAAAAGGTGAAATTTGTACTTGCATAATTCAGATTTATTTCATGGAAAATATCTACATATACATGCTCATTGCACTGGGCCTTTTAGCAGTAGCCGACCTAATTGTAGGCGTTAGCAATGATGCAGTTAATTTCTTAAATTCCGCTATAGGTTCTAAAGCAGTACCTGTAAAAACCATTATGATAGTCGCTTCTGTCGGTCTTATTTTGGGATCTGTCTTTTCAAGTGGCATGATGGAGATTGCACGCGAAGGAATAATGAATCCTGCGATGTTTAATTTCAATGAAATCATAATTGTCTTTATGGCGGTCATGATAGCCGACATATT
>JBGTCT010000168.1:0-2908 GCA_041748695.1 Aquaticitalea sp.
CCTAATAATGATCGACGCTTCTGTATAACTGGAATAATATAAACCTATTAAAAAGGAGGCTACAGTCATCAAAATTGTAGATACCAATGAAAAGAACACAATAGTGTAGAATTTGGATAGAATAAATTCCTTTTTGCTCAAACCGTCAATAAGGTTTTGCTTGATGGTTTTATTGCTGTATTCATTGCCTATCATGCTAACTACTACAATAGCGAAAAAGAGCTTAAAATAGGATGCAAAAAATGTTGTGATATGCCAAATGATAGGAAAATTAAAGATTCCCATTTCACCCAATTCCAAGGTAAAAAACCCGAAAAAATTAATTTTAATGGACGAGAGGATGAGAACAGTAAATGGTAAGATAAAGGAAATAAATATCAGTACTTTGTTTACTTTGCTCAATAACAGTTTTTGTAATTCTAGATTGATGAGTCGTAACATTGGAATAGTTTTGGTTGGTTTAGTTCGTGTCCGTTAGTTGCAAAAATTGTTCTTCAAGGCTTGCTTTTCGTTTGACGAGATGCGATAAGCTAACGCCGTTTTCAAAAAGGTAGGTATTAAATGTAGAGGCATCCATAGGTTCGTTCAAAAAAGCCGTGATCAAGTCACCTTCAACTTTGAGGCTGGAAAAATTTGGATCAGATTCAAGCAATTGTACTAACTGATCTTGGTTATCAGTCTTCAATTCAAAAAAGCCATGACTACTAATCATTTCATCCACACGACCCGAATACAATTTTTCTCCTTTACGAAGCACCACAACATGTGAGCATACTTTTTCCACTTCATCGAGTAGGTGAGAAGCCAATAAAATTGTGGTTCCGGCATTAGCAATCTGTTTGATCAACGAACGGATTTGATGGATCCCTTGCGGATCCAAACCATTTGTGGGTTCGTCTAAAATCAATATTTCAGGATCGTTTAAAAGTGCAGAAGCAATTGCCAAACGTTGTTTCATCCCAAGTGAATAGGTGCTAAATCTGCTGTCTTTACGTTCTGTTAGTCCAACGATTTCCAATTTTTCATCGATTTTTGAGAAAGCAACATTTTTAATCTTGCACACCAATTTCAGGTTTTGATAGGCACTCATATAAGGGTAAAAATTTGGTCGCTCAATGATGGCGCCCACCTTTTTTAAAGCGTCGTGTGTGGTTGTGTTGCCATCAAACCAACTGAAGTCGCCCGATGTTTTGTTTACAACATTCAAAACGATACCGAGTGTTGTGGATTTACCACTTCCATTGGGACCCAAAATGCCATAGACGTTGCCTTTATTAATTGTAAAGCTCAGATCTTTGACGGCTGTGAGAGTTCCAAATTTTTTGGTAAGATGACTGATAGTTAAAATTGTATCCAAAATGAAGGAATTTGATTAGTTACAAATAGGACGACGGTCGTTTGGTTTTGTTACAAAAATTAAATTTAAGCAATTTGCTCATTGATAAAAAATTTGAAATTTATTTGTAACAAATAAGTAGCTTTATAAACATATATTTATAAAAATAAAGAACATGACAGCACACGAAATCGATTACAGAATCTACGGTGAGGAAATGCAATACGTAGAAATTGAATTAGACCCACAAGAAGGCGTCATTGCCGAAGCCGGAAGTTTTATGATGATGGACGACGGCGTTAAAATGGAAACCATATTTGGCGACGGCTCCGATAAAAATAAGGGTTTTCTTGGAACCATACTCGGTGCAGGAAAACGTATTCTTACAGGAGAAAACCTTTTTATGACTGCATTTTACAACACGCTCTCTGGTAAACGGAATGTTTCTTTTGCCTCTCCTTATCCAGGAAAAATAATTCCGATTGATTTGACAGAGTTTAGAGGTAAATTCATTTGCCAAAAGGATTCCTTTTTATGCGCCGCGAAAGGTGTGAGCATCGGAATTGAATTTTCAAAAAAGTTGGGACGAGGATTGTTTGGTGGTGAGGGATTTATCATGCAAAAATTGGAAGGTGATGGAATGGCTTTTGTTCACGCAGGCGGTACGATGGCAAAAAAAGTTCTTCAATCTGGTGAAATATTAAGGGTTGATACAGGATGTTTAGTCGGATTTACGCAAGATGTCAATTATGATGTCGAATTTATCGGCGGAATAAAGAACACAATCTTTGGAGGCGAAGGCATGTTTTATGCGAAACTACAAGGTCCCGGAACGGTTTATATTCAGTCGTTGCCATTTAGTAGATTGGCTGGACGCGTGCTGGCAAGCGCACCACAAGGTGGAGGAAAAGATAAAGGTGAAGGTAGTATCCTAGGTGGATTGGGGAATATCTTGGACGGTGATAATCGATTTTAACTAACAGAAAAATTAAGGCATATTTTACGGATTGAAGCCTCCAATTTAATGGCTGGAATTCCCTGTTAAATTTTACTTAATTGACTGAAAATCGGATTTTTTTTATTACATTCGATTCAAATTAAAAATATACCGCCTATAATTCAAATTTACTCTTTCTAACCCTAAACCTAAATTAAAAATGGCTAGAGCAATGTTTGAGTACACCAAAACAGTGCTGAAAAAAGTGAGTTTTGATGTTACTTTGTTCTGCAGAGAAGTGCAAAAAGCAATACAACGCTTATTGCCTTACGAAATTGAAGAGCTTGAGATTTTTATCAGATCGCTGATTCAACAGAACCCAGATTTAAATCAATGTTTAATCTATCTAAAACAATAACAAAAAGCGATCGTACGATCGCTTTTTTTATTTAGGTAATGGACTGATGATTTGAACATTTGAGAACGCAATGGCACCACGGATAATTCCGGAAATGACCGTATGCAAGGCATCAACAATCTGCATTTTAAGCTCGCTTTTGTGGTAAATTAAACTCACTTCTCGCGCCGGTGACGGTGTAGCGTCACCGCTTGATCGTGAAGCGAACATGCCGCGA
>JBGTCT010000169.1:0-10007 GCA_041748695.1 Aquaticitalea sp.
CATTCTCAAATATGCTTTATCGTATCGTAATTGTTTCTTCTTTGGCATTAATTAATTTTAAGTATTTGGGCGTGTTCCCTTCCGCTTTGGCTTCAGGCAACCAGGCTGTACACTATATCTTTTTTAGTCTAAAATGTCCTCGGTTTGACTTCGCATTTCGCTTACAGACTAAAAAAGGATGCCGTTTCCATCCTTCACGCAAATTTAATAACGAATATAAGTGGTTGGTATTTTAGTTGTTCTATGTTGAGCGTTAAATTTTTACCAAAACTTACAGGCCGTCAGCTAGGCTATAGTAAGTTGCGAGAACAAGCAATTACTTACAGTCAATTATGGGTTTGTTTATTATTATTCGGTTAATCTATTTTTTAAATCCATTCGTTCGTGTAATATTCTGATTACCTCAATTTCCATTTCCGAAATTTGTTGATAAAATATGATATGCTTTCCAGATTTCAGTCCGAGTAAGTTTTTGCTTATTGCAACGTATTCTTTTCCAATTTTAGGATTTTCGCCTATTCCTTTACAAGCAAGTTTTAGTGTCACATAATACAGGTCGGCTTGATGTTCTGACCATTTTTTAAAAGTGTAGTCCCAAATGTCATTCAAGTCATTAATTGCTTTTTGTCTCAATATGACTTTAGCCATTCTTTCTTTTTTCAGCTTTTAGTTTTTTGAGATTTTCATCAAAGTCAAAAATTTCAACTCTTGGACTATTAAGTCCTTCTTGAATAGCATTTTTTAATGTAATTACTTTGCTTTCTTCATTTTCTAATAGCCGCAAACCAGCCCTGATGACTTCGCTAACATTTTTATATCGACCAGCAGAAACTTGACTACTAACAAATTGGTCAAAATAATCCCCTAATGATATAGATGTGTTTTTCATCTTTATTAAATTTTATCAAATTTACCAAAAATTGGTAAAAATTCCAAACTTTCACGTTCAGTCAAACTACACCCATCGTTGATGTGAATTGCTCGTTACGGGTTTAAAAGCAAGGCTTTTCGATTAAGTAATAAAGTAAGCAAATAATCACTAACATTGGATTAAGCACTTTAGTCACAATGAGCTATACAGGGTGTGCCTGTTGCTTTATTCGGCAATTCACTTTTCATTATTCATTTTAGATGGATTTTGTCTTGTGTCAAAAACATCATTTATTATGACTTGGCTATCTATTATTCTGTAAATCAATTTATAATTTCCGCTTACTAAATATCTGTGGTTTTCTTTAGTGCTGTAAGGTTTGGTTCAGTTGGGCCGGAATTTGGATTGTGTTTGAGTTGTTTAGAAGATTTAAGGACTTGTCTTATAATTTTATGGGCAACCTTTTTATTAACGTTCGTAGAATAGTAGTCAAAAATGTCTTTTAGATTTCTGATAGCAAAATCAGTCCAAACTATTTTCATCGCTACCAATTTGCGGATGTTTTCTCTAAATCTTCTTGACTTTTATATTTCCCATTCTTAAAATCCAATTCGGACTGCTCAATTCTTTTAATTAACTCTTCAACTGTAAATGGTTTTAGGTCGGGATTATGTTCAGCTTCTCTTTTTAGGATAAAATTTTCCAATTTATCAAAAAACATTTCGTCCTTAATTTGAGCCAAATAAGTTATTAAATTGAGTTTTCTAGTTTGTAAATCCATAATTAAAGTATTTACTCAAAAATACAATTTTTTAGTAAGATGTTTTATTGAAAAACGATTTTCCTTGCTTTACACCCATCAAGCAAATAACTCATTGTTAATGAGCATCGGAATGACCAATCCCACCACAATGGCCGAAAGCACCACAATCCAATCGCGCTTTGAGAACCTAAAAATCGTTTGGCAAATAAATCCCAAAAACAACACAATAAACACGACAATGAGTTGTGCCAATTCTATCCCCAACGCAAACTCCACCAACGGAAGCAACTTACTGTCAGACCTGCCTACAAACATTGTAAATTCCCTTGCAAATCCTAGACCGTGTATCAATCCAAAAAATAGGGTTGACAAAAATAGGAGACCGATTTTCTCACTCGCTGCCTTTTTACCTGCCGTAAACACATTGTACAATGCCACAATTAAAATAGAAATCGGAATAAGAAATTCTATCAATTTTGCATTGACACTAATAACCCCATATACAGCCATCACCAATGACAAGGTATGGCCCAAGGTAAACATCGAAACTAGCAATAAAACCCGCTTCCAGTCCTTAAATACATAAGGTACCGTTAAGACGAGTAAGAAAAGTACGTGGTCGTAGGCGTTGATATCCAGCACATGATTCATGCCGTACTGCACATTAAACCAAAAATCGTCGAACATAGGTTTGTTGTTTGGGTAGGCTCAAAGGTACAAGGAAACAAAATACACACAAAATAAATTGCATCGAAAAATCAGGATCTTCTATTGGCCAAAAGTGGTGGCGGCTCTCCTGTAAACGGATTCCAACGGCTAATGGTTTTGGCCTCCATTCCTGCGGCACTGATGACCGCCCTGTCGCCATAACGCTCTCGCATCCTGTCAATGGCCTCGCTTAAATTGAGGTGTTTCTCATCGTCATCAAATAAATTCACTTGATGGCCACCCTCAACCAAATGGCTGAATTTAACCCCTACCAATCGTACCAAAAGCCTTCGGTGGTAGAGTTTTCTAAACAACTCCATCACAACAGGAATAATCGTTTGGTCCATAGAACTATACGCTATGTGTTGCTGTTGTGTGTAGGTCTGAAAATCGGAATAGCGTATTTTAAAAGTCACACAAGCCGTCAGCTTATTGCCACGACGCAGTTGGTACGCCAAGTTTTCGGCCATGGCAATGACAATGCCTTTTAATTTTGCCATATCGGTGGTGTCTTTATTAAAAGTGCGCTCTGTAGAAATCGATTTACGTTCGTGGTACTGTATTACAGGGCTGTTATCAATTCCGTTGGCTTTGTTCCAAATGCTCAATCCGTTTTTTCCAAGCACTTTGTACATCAGTTCCATAGGCATTTCCTGTACCGTTTTGATGTGTTTAATCCCCAAATCGCAGAGAGATTTATAGGTGACCTCTCCAACCATCGGAATTTTTTTAACGGAAAGTGGTGCTAAAAATGATTTTTCGGCTCCTGTAAAAATCCGAATTTCATTGTTGGGCTTGGCTTCACCAGTCGCGATCTTGGACACGGTTTTGTTGAGCGACAACCCAAAAGAAATGGGCAAGCCAGTTTCCCGGATGATGCGTTGGCGCAATTCGGATGCCATTTTATGACAGCCAAAAAACTTGTCCATCCCAGTCAAATCAATATAAAATTCATCAATGGATGTTTTCTCATACAGTGGCACGCTTTCCCTAATGACATCGGTGACTTCTTTTGAAAAATCGGTGTAAATTCCCGAATTGCCACGCAATACAATGGCTTCGGGACACAATATTTTTGCCATTCGCATCGGCATTGCAGAATGCACACCAAACTTTCGCGCCTCATAACTGCAGGAAGCAACCACACCTCTATCGCTCGTGCCTCCTATAAGCACGGGTTTTCCGTTAAGGCGACTATCGAGCTTGCGCTCACAGGACACAAAAAAAGTGTCCAAATCCATATGTACTATTGAGCGTTCGTAATTCATATTTTTTTAAAAGAATAAAGAGCCAAGAACAAAGAGTTGCCATCAACCAAATGATAAACAGTGTATTTTTTATAATTAGATTTTCGTTTATTCATGTCCAATAAGTATTCTTATTTAAAATTGTCACATCGAGCGTTGTCGGGATGTGGTTCTCGACTACGCTCGAACTGACAGAGCTTCAGATTTTGATTCATATTTATAAGACCTTGAGCTATATCTCGGGTCTTCAATAACCGCCAAGCGTTCCATATGGGTCACTTCGATGGTAACGCAATCAAACTCAATCATCACGTGGCCTGTGATGCTGTAAATCCCTTTGCCCCTAAACGGATATCGAGCAGCCACGGGCGGAAAGTGAACGGTATCCACAAAATCCCCGTCACGATCGAGGAAATTTCCAAAATGCATGATTTTACCATTGGAGGTTTTTGTGTTTTTGGTCGCAATCAAATAGCCTTCAATCGTAATGATCTTTTTTTCCAAATCCTCCAAATGTTTTGCGCGTAGTGGGTTTACGGAAGGCTTTTGCAGAAGTGAAAACGGATTGCACAACGGAAAGCCCAACAACTCAATTTCATCAAAAGCATTCTCAAGTGCGGTACTGGGCAGTTCGGGTGTTTTAAAGTTGATGCGCTCGGTTTTAAACAAGGTCACAACAGGTTCCTGAACTGCGTGCTTACTGATCTTTAAATGTGCTTCCCAGAGCAATTCCCGTTTATGGGTACCCGTAAATCGAAATGCGTCAATCTTAATGAGAATCGCTACTTGTTCCATCGAAATTGGAACACGCTCGATAAAATCATCGAGACTTTTGAATTCTCCTGCTTCAGTGCGTTCTTTTACAATACGTTTTATGACTTTAGATTCCAGGGAATGCAAAAACATAAAGCCCAAATAAATTGTTTTCCCATGAATGACTGCTTGCGTAAAACTACGATTGATACAAGGTGCTTCCACAATGCCTCCATCCATTCGGGCTTCATGAACATAGAGTTCTGTGCTATAAAATCCGCCAAAATTATTGATGGTCGCCACCATGTATTCCAACGGAAAGTAGGCTTTTAAAAACAGGCTTTGATAGCTTTCCACCGCATAGGAAGCAGAATGGCCTTTGGCAAACGCATAGCCTGCAAAACTCTCCGTTTGCCGCCATATATCAACAACCAAATCATCTGGCTTTCCCGCTTTTTTACAGTTGTCAAAAAACTGCTGCTTCACTTTCATAAATTCCTCACGCGACCTGAATTTTCCCGACATACCGCGTCGCAACATATCGGCTTCGCCCAGAGTAAGTCCGCCAAAATAGTGCGCCACCTTAATGACATCTTCCTGGTACACCATCACACCAAAAGTTTCCGGCATAATGTCGAGTAACACTTGAGGCGCTTCCTTACGGCGCTCCGGATTGCGATGGCGCAAAATATATTCGCGCATCATGCCGCTTTTGGCCACTCCGGGACGAATGACGGAACTCGCCGCCACCAAGCCCAAATAGGTATCGACCTGCAATTTTCGCATCAGCATCCGCATCGCGGGGGACTCCACATAAAAACAACCGATGGCCTTGGCATTTCGCAACAGATATTTAATGCGTTCATCTTTTTTAAACCGCTTGATGTCATGAATGTCAATGGGTGGCTGGTCGGGATGGTTGTAGGCGACAATCTCTGTAGCTTCCTTTATTTTTCCGAGTCCGCGTTGGCTCAAAATATCAAATTTATACAGCCCGATATCCTCCGCAACCACCATATCAAACTGTGTGGTGGCATAGCCTTTGGGCGGCAAAAATGTAGCCCCATAATAGTGGATGGGTTTTTCTGAAATGATGATTCCGCCTGCATGAATCCCCAAATAATTAGGAAATCCTTGAATGTATTTACTGTACTTGATCACTAATTGAGACAATTTATCCAATCGTTCGATGTCATAGCTTCCCTTCGTGAGCATATCCATTTCGGCTTTTGGCAAACCAAATACTTTTCCCAATTCGCGGATGGACGCCCTGAATTTAAAGGTGTTGTACACCGTAATCAAAGCCGTATTCTTGAAGGTCTTGAATATGAAATCAGTGATGTCATCCCGATCTTTCCATGAAAAATCGAGATCAAAATCGGGCGGATTTTGCCGAAACATATTGATGAACCGTTCAAAATACAAATCCAATTCTATAGGGTCGACATCGGTGATGCGAAGCAAATAAGCCACAATACTATTGGCACCACTGCCTCGACCTACATAAAAGTAACCCTTACTGCGTGCGTATTCCAAAATTTTCCAGTTGATGAGAAAATAGGACACAAACCCCTTCTGTTTGATGATGTCGAGTTCCTTTTCAATCCGACTGTAAATGATTTCATCCGGATTTTGGTACCGATATTCAATCCCTTCATACGTCAATTGTTGCAGCAATTCATAATCTGATGCTTCACTTTGGGTAAAGGATCTTTGATTGTTGGGAATTGTTTGTGAAAAATCAAAATCGATATGGCAACGTTCCAAAACGGTGGTTGTGTTCTGAATCAATTCCGGAAACTCTTCGTACCTCCCGCACAATTCCTGATATGGCAACATGGTATCGGTTTCCTGTCCTTGCTCGCTTTTTGGAAGTTTGCTCAACAAGGTATTGTTATCAATGGCACGCAATAACCGATGGGTGTTAAAACCTTTCTTATTCTGAAACGACACCGTTTGCAAGACGACTAATTTACTCCTAAACGCATTCCATTTGGAAAATTTGAGATGGTTTAAATCCTGGGGTTTGATACCTAAAAATTCATTGTCTTTAGGATGGAAGTTTTTGTGATGCACATACGGATAAATGACAAAGGTATCTTCCAATTGTGGAGCGATGCTCGGAATTTTTAAGTTAGAATCGTGTAAAAACGCAGACAGATACACATTGATGTTTTGAAACCCGTTGTTGTTTTTTGCAATAAGGATGAATTGCTGCTCGGTGCCATTCCTAAAATCGATACCCAGCACGGGTTTGATTTTGTATTTTGAAGACAATCTCACAAAATCCAGACAGGCAGAAGTGGTATTGATATCGGTCAATGCCAAGGTCTGCAGGCCATTTTCTGAAGCAATGGCAAGCAGTTGTTCTGGCTTTATGGTGCCATAACGAAGACTGTAATATGTGTGAGAGTTGAGGTACATCTTTCTCGTCTGCTGACAATGAATTTATTTTTCAAAATTAGCTATTATATGTAGTTTTTGTTGCTTACATTTGTAGCAAATAATGTTAAAGATGAAAAACATACAAGCCAACATCAAACATTTGCGTTCGCTTAAACAATTGTCTCAAGAACGGTTTGCAGATGAATTAAAATGGTCGCGTTCCATTGTAGGATCGTATGAAGAAGGGCGTTCGGAACCGCCCATCGACCGATTGATTGATTTGTCCAATTACTTTCATATTCCCATTGATATTTTGGTGAAAAATGATTTGCGATTGGCCAAAGACACCTCTTTTATTGAGATTGGGAATAAGCGTGTACTGTTTCCGGTAACGGTCAATGAAAACAATGAAGACCTCATCGAGATCATTCCGGCGAAAGCATCGGCTGGATATCTCCAAGGTTATGACGATCCGGAATATATAGAGCAACTTCAAAAAATAAAGTTGCCCTTTCTTCCTACGGGTACACACAGGGCATTCCCCATTAAAGGCGATTCAATGCTCCCCGTAAAAGACGGTTCTTTTATTGTGGCGAAATTTGTGGAAGACCTCATGGATGTCAAAAACCGCAGAACATACATTATATTAACTAAAGAGGATGGTTTGGTTTATAAACGTGTCTATAATCTAGTTAATGAGAAACAATCGTTACTATTGAGTAGCGATAACAAAGCGTATCAACCTTATGAAGTACCGATTGAAAATGTGCTGGAACTTTGGGAATTTACCTGTTGCATCAACACCCAGGAATACGACGAAAAAGAATTAAAAATGAGCAGCATTATGGCCATGTTCCAAGAATTGAAAGTGGAATTGGAAGCCGTACAAAAGATGGCATAATGAGCCCACCCAAAATTCTAGAAAAAAGAATTTCGACCTCTCAAAAGGAGGTTTTAGAAAAGAGAATCAAGAACCTTTAAGTTTCAGGACGTTCTTGAATAAGCGCTGATTAAATGTATTTCAAAATCTAAAAAATAAGACGATTAAATCTAATAAAAGACATATAGCAAATACAGTAAAGTCCCCCTCTGGGGGATTCAGGGGGCCTCTATATACCATCATCGATGTAGAAACCACAGGGCGTGGCAACAAAATCACCGAAATCTCCATTTTTAAATATGATGGCGAACAGGTGGTAGAGGAATTTACCTCACTTGTGAACCCAGAAGCATTGATTCCGGATTATATCACAGCCTTAACAGGAATTGACAATGCTATGGTCGCTGATGCCCCAACATTTTCAGAGATTGCAGAAGACGTTTTGAGCATCACAGAAAACACCATTTTTGTGGCACATAACGTTAATTTTGATTACAACGTCATTCGCAACGAATTTAAAGCCATCAACATCGATTTTAGACGTCGAAAATTATGTACCGTCCGATTGTCGCGCACATTGTTTCCTGGTTTTCGATCTTATAGTTTGGGGAAGTTGTGCCATTCGATGCAAATTGATTTGGTAGATCGACATAGGGCAAGAGGTGATGCAGAAGCTACCGTGACATTATTTCAAAAGCTGTTGGCGCACGATAACTCACAGGCCGTGTTTGCCGATTTCTTAAAAAAAGGATCCAAAGAAGCCACCTTGCCATCCCAGTTGCCGAATACTATTTTTGATGCCATCCCTAATGCTCCAGGGGTGTATTACTTCAAAAACAAAAAAGGGAAAATCATTTACGTCGGGAAGGCCATCAATCTTAAAAAACGGGTTTTAGGCCATTTTTATGACAAAAAACAAAAGGAATTAAATCTATGCAGGGAAACGGCAGACATCGATTTTGAACTTTCTGGGAGTGATCTTATTGCGCGTCTTATGGAAGATGCTGCCATTAAACACCATTTCCCAATCTATAATCAAGCAGCCAAACGAGTGCCCAAGCCTTATGCCGTTTTTAGCTATGAAGACCGTCAGGGTATCCTGCATTTGGCATTCAATACCTTAAAGGCAACTCCAAATGCGCTGCAAATTTTTCACAGCATCCGTGACTGTAGGCTTTCTCTTGAACAACTTTGTGAGCAGTTTGAACTGTGCCCTAAATATTGTCATTTGCAGGAAAGTGTATGGACCTGTTCCCATTTTAAAATTACCAATTGCAAAGGCGTTTGCAAAGAGGAAGAGCCTGTAACTTCTTACAATGAACGTGTACAATTAGCCATTGCACACCTGACAGGTTCCACCAAAAATATTGTTCTCAAAGAAAAAGGACGGCATCTGCAAGAAGATGCTTTTGTGATGATAAAAAATGGCGTGTATTTAGGGTACGGGTTTCTAGATCAATCCGAACAAATTATAAATCCAGAAGATTTGGAAAATTTCCTTATCCCTCAGAAAGAAACTATGGATGTTCAGGGCATTTTGAGATCTGCATTGATAAAGCAGCAACATCAGTTAAACATTTCGGCAGATTAGACATCCATCCTTTCGGACTACAACAAACACACAAAATAGAAACCCCTACATTTTATTTATCAGGTCAATATTATTCGTTTATGAGCCAATCTGCCTTTTGTAATTGCTGTAAATTAGAGAAATATAAAATGTCGCTTCCGCTTCTTTTTCGGACGGATAAATTTCAAACACTAAAAACACTATTATGGCAGAAATTAAAATTGAAAAGAAAAAACCAATATGGCCTTGGATTTTACTCATCATTGTTATATTGGCCATTATTGCCTATTTCGTTTATACCAATAGCGAAAGTGACGATTATGCCGATGATGTAAATACCGATGAAAACACTCAAATCGATGGTGACGCCGATGAGGATATCAACGACAGCATCAGTTATGGCGATGCGGTTGATTATTCTGAAACTTCCAGCAAGCTTATTACTGCAACTATTGAAAATCAAAAAATTATTCTTCAGTCATTCTTTAGAAAGTCCAACGAAGTACTTAACAAAATGAACTCATAAATTTAATTATCATGACAGAACATAGAAAACATCTTTATTATATGAACGAACTTTCTGATTACAAAATTTCAGACGGTTTCCCAGATGTGAGGGGCTGGGTTGTGAAAGATTTTGACAATCGTATTATCGGAAGGGTGAATAACCTTTTGGTCAACAAGGACGCAGAACGCGTCGTATATTTAGATGTAGAAGTTGACAAGACCATAATTGATGCAAAACATGATCCTTACGGCAGGCCGAGTCATGTTGAAGTGCGCGAATTTGTAAATAAAGATGGAGAAAACCACATTATTATTCCCATTGG
>JBGTCT010000170.1:0-30801 GCA_041748695.1 Aquaticitalea sp.
TGGCAAGATCCAATTCCCGAAGTGACACATCCCATTATCGATCATCAGGATGTAACAGATTTAAAGCAATCCATTTTGGATTCGGGATTGTCAGTATCACAATTGGTATCGACTGCATGGGCGTCTGCAGGAACCTTTAGAGGCTCTGATAAACGCGGTGGCGCTAATGGAGCACGCGTTCGTTTGGAGCCACAACGAAGTTGGGAAGTCAATAACCCGACACATTTGGCAAAAGTACTGGATAGGTTGGAAGGTATTCAAACCGCCTTTAATAACGCCCAATCGGATGGTAAGAAGGTATCACTTGCCGATTTAATTGTTTTAGGAGGAAGTGTAGGCGTAGAACAGGCGGCAAAAAATGCAGGCCATTCAGTCAACGTACCTTTTACTCCTGGACGTGCTGATGCATCACAGGAACAAACAGATGTAGATGCTTTTTTGCCTCTTGAGCCAGCTGCCGATGGGTTCCGTAATTATTACGAACCAATACATAAAACTACTGCCGAGGAAATGCTTGTAGACCGCGCACAACTTTTAACCCTTACTGCACCAGAAATGACCGTGCTTTTGGGCGGAATGCGTGTACTGAATACCAACTTTGACCGCTCTAATCATGGCGTTTTCACTAAAAATACAGAGGCTTTGACCAACGATTTTTTCGTCAATCTTCTTGATATGCGCACCACATGGAAAGCAACTAATGATGCTCAAGATGTGTTTGAAGGTCGCGATCGTAAGACCGGCGAATTGAAATGGACAGGCACTCGGGCAGACCTTATCTTTGGCTCTAATTCCGAGCTTCGCGCTCTTGCCGAATATTATGCTTGTGGCGATTCGGAAGATAAATTTGTTGCTGATTTTGTAAAAGTTTGGACCAAAGTGATGAACTTGGACCGATTTGATTTGAATTAATAACAGACCTTAATTATAATGAAAGAACGGTTGACCAAATGGTAACCGTTCTTTTTTTTGTGCGCTATTTTTTGTCCATTTATTTACAATTCGCCTTTAGGAGTTGAGTCGATGTTCACAATGTTTATCTGATGGAACCCTGCCATGTTCTCTTGGCTCATAATCGTAATATGTAAATTCCAAAGGCTTGTCATTTCCATACGATTGAGAAAGCATTTCTACATTAGATTCCATACAGTTTTGTTCTTCAGAAGGGTCCACCAACAATTTTATCAACTCGGCTGTCAGTAATACATACGATTTACTTCGGATAGGATTCTTAAGTAAGCGATGCGCTTCAATAACGCTCTCACCATATAATTTTTTGAATTTTCCAATGCTATATTGCGTCATTGCGCCTACGTGAACAATCACTTTTAGTGAAAGTTCCAACCTTTTTTTGAATTCAATTGAAATCATATTGAGTTTTGTGTTGAAATTATGGAGCATCAATTCATATTGCTTTAAAATTGCACATACAGAAGGCAGTTCTCCATATTTGTAGAAGAAGATGGCATCGCCTTCGATCTCCGAAACTTTGAGGTTGAGAATGTTGCTTTCCATGATCGATGACAATAACATTCGAGTAATGTTGCTTCCTTCATGAACGTTTGTTTCACGCACAAATTTTGTGAAACCACTGATATCTGCTATAAGTATAAGGCCGTTACCATGTGTAGTATCCCTTTTTAATGGACTCAAGTGGAAAGAGTGTTTGATGGTTGTATTAGTCGTTTTCATCTTCATTTGTAAAAAAATGCTACATATTATTTTGTTTTAAGGTTAAAATCAGTTTCATCTTTAGCGTGTTGTAAAGTCCAACAGGCAGATGTTACGTTTTGATGATTTGATATTTAGAAAAAGGGCGATATAAATTAAAGACGAGCCATAACTATTTTAGTTACAGTCATCTATATTTTTTATGTATTTTTTAAGGTTTAGTTGTTTGGAAAACATGTATCTTCATGTACTATAAATAAACCTTTGTGATTTCAATTTTTATTGGATTTGTAGATACTATATCATTAAATCATGCGTTTGCCATACAGCCAACAACCTAAATAATTTTCTATTAAGCACGACTACGTTTTATTTACTGAATTCCAATTTTATATGAAACGTATCTTTTTCTACCTGTGTTTTAGTGCATTGTTTTTTGCCTGTACCTCGGGTGACGATATACCGACGCCACCGCCTACATCTGATAACTTTTATGCCTTAACAGTTGGCAATTCATGGGTTTATAAAAACTACAAATACAATATCAATACCCAGATTTATGAAGATACAGGCGTTATCGATTCGGTTAGTATCGTTGGAACCGAATTCGTAGAAGGAAATACCTTTTATAAGTTTAGGACCTTGACTACGGGTAATAATGACCAAATTACCTTCTGTAATCCGAACGGTGAACATTTTGAGTTATTAAGGGAAGAAAATGGGTATTTATTGCAATCTAAAGGAATAGTTAAGGTCGTCAATAATAACTACAACCCGATTTTGACAGATAGCGACACGAATTTCGAATATTTTTTAAAGCTGAATGAACAGAGAACTACCATTGAAACACCATTAGGAAGTTTTGATTGTGCCATAATGCAGTATTACGTTCTCAATGAAGTTAAAGAGCGATTACCAGGCACTAATACTTATCTGTATGCTGATCGTATTGGACTGGTTTATGACACGACCTCCTTCGTTTCGCAAAACATTCATAGCATCGAACGACGCTTGGTTGCTTATCTAGTGCAGTAATGAGCACTATCATAACATCGCTTTTCTTTAATTGTGTTGTAAAAAATTAACATTAGATGCGATGGATGAACGGTTAATTACATCAAGCATTGCTAAATCCTAGAAGATTGGCGTTCTTACATCATGCTAGATCTTTCGCGTTTTTTGTTTTTTAACAGCATTAAAGAAAAGCGAGCCCAAAATTTGTGATTATTCATTTTGGGATAAAAGCAAAGTACTGTTCAATTTTTTATATAATTAAGTTAATTCAGAAGCAAAGGTTATAAATCTTTTCATAGATACCAGGCAGAATTTTGACCAATCGATGCTATCTTTTTAACATTTCCAGTGTTGTTCTTCAAATAGTAAATAAGGCCCACCAGTCTTAACAGCTCCTTTTTATTAAGTTCGTTGATGAAGAGTTTTTTGATTTTTCTGACAGATAGTTCCTTGTCCATTATCGACATCTTTCATGCCAACTTACTGATGAATAATTGGTTACAAAGATTAGCCTCCATCTGAAACTATGATTCATTCAGGATTCATTCACTAAAAAGGAATTTGAACTTTTAGGTGATAATCAAAAAAATGACGGCTGCCAAAGCTGCTCCAAAAAGTGGACCTATGATTGGTATCCAACTGTATGCCCAGTCTGAAGTCCCTTTGTCCTTAATAGGAAGTAACCAGTGCGCGACCCTGGGACCCAAGTCTCTTGCTGGATTGATTGCATAGCCGGTTGTTCCGCCAAGCGACAACCCTATTCCCCATACAAGAAAGGTCACCGGAATTGCTCCCAGGGATCCCAAACCAACCGGTGTGCCGCTGGGATCACCCAGTTCTGCTGGTGTAAAAAAAAGGATTACAAAAATGAGGACAAAGGTACCCACTATTTCAGATACCAAGTTTATTGGATAGTTCCTGATGGCCGGCGCAGTAGCAAACACGCCAAGTTTTGTGGGTTTATAATCGGTAGCATCAAAATGATCTTTATGCATTAGCCATACTAATGCCGCCCCGGTGGCGGCTCCCAACATTTGCATCACAGTGTAGGGCAAAACCTGGTTCCATTCGAATAATCCGGCAATGGCAAGGCTCATGCTTACAGCCGGATTTATGTGTGCCCCACTGTGAGGCCCGGCGACCACTACTCCTGCAAATACCCCCAGCGCCCATCCGGTTGTGATGACTATCCAGCCACCTCCATAACCCTTTGTTCCCTTTAAAATTACATTGGCGACCACGCCTACCCCAAAAAGAGTAAGTAGGGCTGTTCCTATAAATTCAGCTATATAAGGATGCATAGTTTATTCGATTAAGATTCGTTCCAGTTTTTTGATCGCTCTACTGCTTTTTTCCAGAAGTATAGGTTCTTCTCAACCACATCTGCATCCATCTTTGGTTCAAATACCTGGTCTTCCTCCCAAAGTTCCTTAAGTTCTTCAATATCTTTCCAGAAACCTACAGCCAATCCGGCAAGGTATGCAGCGCCTAATGCCGTAGTTTCAAGCATTTTAGGTCTTTTAACCGTACAATTTAGCATATCTGTCTGGAATTGCATTAGAAAATTATTTATAGTTGCCCCACCGTCTACTCTTAAACTTCTTGTTTCGATCCCGCTGTCTTTCTCCATGGCTTTCAAAACATCATGTACCTGGTAAGCGATGGCTTCGAGAGAGGCCCTCGCAAAATGAGCCGGGCCTGTACCACGGGTTATCCCGAAAATAGCACCACGGGCTTCTTGATCCCAGTGCGGAGCACCCAAGCCTGAAAGGGCGGGAACAAAATAAACCCCTTCATTATCCTCTAAACTGTTCGCGAGAGTCTCACTGCTTTTAGCGTCTTTAATTACCCCAATTTCGTCGCGAAGCCATTGAATTGCGGCTCCTCCAATAAAAACGGAGCCTTCAAGGGCGTAAGTAACTTTGTCGTTTATTTTCCAGGCGATCGTGGTTAGCAGTTGGTTTTTGGAATTTACCGGTTTGTCCCCTGTATTCATAACTAGGAAACAACCGGTGCCATAGGTTGTTTTAGCCATGCCTTTTTTGGTGCATAACTGACCAAACAGTGCGGCCTGTTGATCTCCGGCAATGCCTGCAATCGGGATCTTTTGAGCGAATATTTTTCCCGAAGTAGTACAAAAGACTTCACTACTAGAACGAACCTCTGGTAGTATGCCAGCTGGGATTTCAAAAAGTGCTAAGAGTTCCTTATCCCACTGTTGCTCGTGTATGTTGTAAAGCATGGTACGGCTGGCATTGGTGATATCGGTCAAGTGCTTGCTTCCACCAGAAAGTTTCCAAACCAGCCAGCTGTCAACTGTACCAAAACAAATTTCCCCGTTTTCAGCTTGTTCCCTGGCTCCTTCAATGTTTTCCAATATCCATCTAATCTTGGTAGCAGAAAAATAAGCATCAATTATAAGTCCGGTTTTACCTTTGACCATCTCTGATTTTCCCTCTGCGATAAGTTCCTTACAATAGGCTGTCGTTCTCCTGTCCTGCCATACGATGGCGTTATAAAGTGGTTCTCCCGTTTTTCGGTTCCAGAGTATTGTTGTCTCCCTTTGGTTGGTTATGCCAATTGCGGCTATTTGTGCGGCGGTTATATTGACCTTTGTAGCGGCCTCTGTAGCTACAGTAACCTGTGTGGTCCATATCTCCATAGGATCATGCTCCACCCATCCGGGTTTGGGAAAATACTGTTCAAACAAACGCTGCGCATCTGAAACTATCTTTCCCTCCTTATTGAAAATAATAGCCCTGGAGCTAGTGGTTCCCTGGTCAAGGGCCAGTATGAATTTGTCGGGTTGAGTCATGATCTCAAGTTTTAGGTTATTAAATATTTTCCTGCCAGTTCTTTAAATTCACTAATCTCTTTATTTTTCCAGTCTTCATCCTTGCCCAATTCTTTCTGAAGGATCTCTGCTACTGCATAAGCCATGTCAATGGCGGCAGATGCATCCAGAAAGAGTATGCGTAGTCTTCTTGCCAGCACATCTTCCACTTTCATAGCCATTTCGTTTCGTGCTATCCATACCACTTCAGCATGCGTATACGGATATTTGGGGTGCAGTTTTGTTTGCAGTTCGGGATCAGACTTTAAAAGTTCCTCGATAGATAAGGCATCGCTGCCATAAATAGAAAGGTGACCATCGATCTTTGATTCAAGATAACCATGTAATTTGATCTTTTCTGAAGTGCTCTTTATCAAATTCATGTTGTGTATTTGAGCTATTGCATTTACGGTGTCTTCACCCATTTTCCTAAATGTTGTCCATTTTCCGCCAATGATGGATACAAGGTTGCTTTCTGAAACGCTTACTTTATGACTTCGGGAGATCTCTTTGGTTTTGGCGCCTTTTTCTTTTGGTGCTGCCAGTGGCCGAAGCCCTGCATATACTGAAAGAACATCTTTTCTGGTGGGCGGATTTTCTAGGTAGGCAGTACAATTCTCTAAAATAAAATCAATCTCTTTTTCAAGTGCCTCCGGTTCCATTTTTGGCTTTTTCCTAATGGTATCTGTAGTTCCAATAACAACTTTTCCATTCCACGGAATTCCAAAAAGTACCCGTCCATCTGAAGTTTCCGGGATCATTAATGCGTTTTTTCCGCCAAGAAAAGATTGATCCAATACTAAATGAGCACCCTGACTTGGCCTGATAGAATTCCCCGCTTCGGGATTGTCCATACGAAGGATCTTATCTGCAAAAACCCCAGTAGCATTGACCACAGATGTTGCTTTTATTACATAGTTTCCCTCATCGATCATATCTTTAACTATCACTCCGTTCACCAGGCCATTTTCGTTTTTTGTGAGGCTGTTAACCTTGGTATAGTTAAGCATACAGCCACCGAGTTCTGAACAAGTTTGGGCAAGATTTATGGCTAGCCTTGCATCATCAAACTGACCATCATAATAAATCACTCCCCCTTTCAGGCCTTTCTTTCTGATGGTAGGCAATTTTTTAGTAACCTTGGTTATAGACAACCAGCGTGATTTACCAATTCTCAATCTTCCAGCCATTAGATCGTATATTTTTAGTCCTACCCCATATTTTAGCATATCACGATAAGAATAAATAGGAACGATAAAAGATTGTTTACCGGAAACGTGCGGTGCGTTTTTCATAATCAGACCACGTTCTTTAAGTGCTTCCAGGACCAAGCTTACATGTCCCTGTGCCAAGTAGCGCACCCCGCCGTGCAATAGTTTGGTGCTTCTGCTTGATGTTCCCTTTGCAAAATCAGCTTTTTCAACCAGTATTACAGACAATCCTCTTGACAAAGCATCCAGTGCCACCCCCAAACCTGATGCTCCACCACCTATCACCACCACATCCCAGGGTTTCTGTTTACTTTCTAATTTTTTAATGCTTTCGTTTCTTTGCATTTGTTACTTATTCATAGAAATTAAGCTTTAATAAAGAAACAAAAATAAATAAAAAAGAAACAAAACAAAACTAAAAAGATATTTTATCTCGCTTTTGTTTTGTTTTAGCTTCATTTCTATTAGCTTTGTATCACTTCTGAAATAAAAAAATATAATGACAATAGCTGAAAGACATAAATTTATTTTGGATAAGCTTTCTGATGTAGGTTTCGTTAACGTGACCGATCTTAGTCGAGATATGAATGTTACAACCGTCACAGTAAGGAAGGATCTTAAAATCTTGGAGGACAAGAAGCTTCTTTTTCGATCTCACGGCAGTGCTACTCCCGTTTCGCCTTATGTGAAAGATAAGCCGGTAAATGAAAAGCGGCTTGTGCGCGTGGATGACAAGCAAAAGATTGTTTTGAGAACCGTAGGGCTAATAGAAGAAAATGATGCTATTATTATAGCATCTGGCACTACAGTACTGGCATTGGCCAAAGCTATACCACAAGAAATGAAGATAACAGTGATCACTGGGGCAATGAATGTATCGGCGGCTCTTTTAGATCATCAAAATATTGAAATCATTCAACTTGGCGGGGTAGTGCGAAAAAGCAGTGCGTCCGTAGTGGGCCATTATGCTGAAGATATGTTGCTGAACTTCGGATGTACCAAGCTTTTTTTGGGAGTAGACGGTATTAGCTCTGAATATGGTCTTACCACCTCCAATATGATGGAAGCTCACCTTAACGGAAAGATGATAAAAGCTGCACAAAAAATTATAGTGCTTACCGACTCGGGTAAATTCGGCAAGAAGGGATTCGGAAAAATATGTGATATAGATGATATAGATATTATTATTACTGATGAGGGAATCTCTGAAACTTATAGATCCCAATTTGAAGAAAGGGGTATAGAAGTCATAGTTGCAGGAGTAGTAACGTCTGCAAGTTAAATAGTAACTAATTGATTTGAAATTAAACTTGTATTACCAGCCCCTGTCATTTTAGAAAAGCATCATTAGTGACCTAGTTCTCTAGTATTGTCTTCTAACTCAAATATGCAAAACCTAAGGTATTCTAAAATTAAAAAACTGTCTCAAATTAATAAGACAGCTTCTCTGCACATGAACAGAAAGTATGAAATTTTCATTAGACTAATACATTCATTATTTTGTCAGATAGTGTTTTTTTGAGTGGTGAAACATAATAAAACATGTATCGATAATTCAACTCAACAATTACAGAAATAATATAACTAGGCTAAAAAACTAGATTACATTTTTGAATTTTTCTCAATTGCAGCCATGACTTCTTCTTTAGTCAATCCTGTTGTATTTATATCTGCATCTGCAGCAGCTACAGTTTCAACTTCAAATTGTAGTTTTTTCATATAGTCTGGATCTTTACCCTCCATTTTTTCCTTAATGATATCTGCATAGGCAGTCCTTGCTTCCTCAACTGTTTTTTTGCCATTAATAATGTCATGAGCTAAATTCAAAGCCAAAACATTATTCGCTTCCATATCGCATCTTGCACTTAAATACCCTTGAGTACGATCAAATGTAACACTGCCATCAAAAGCTCCCAAGTCACTCATTTTATCAACCGGCACTTTATGGTAAATGGTCATTTCCAACATATCAGTATGTTTAATGGGGAATATATGAGGTGTCTCATTTTTTGAGATGCGTATAATTTCCCATATTCCTGCTTCTCTCCATACCATTTCATTCTCTGAACTACTAGTTGGCTCGCCGTATGATTTGACAGTTGCCTCTACTGCTTTTTTTGAAGCCATTGGCCAATCTTTGATATAATTGTTTCGCATCCCTTTTTTATCAGCAGACATATGGTCTTTAGAATGAGACGTATCTTTTGACGTTGGGGCTTTAGAAAGGCTCTTGTCTTTTGACATCTCATCTTTTTTATTTGTCTCTTGAGAATTCATAGACCCCATTCCCAAAAAGCAACAAATTACAAATCCTGTGATTACATGTTTCATAATATTTTATATTTTTTAAATTAATATTATCCCTAAAGTAGCTAGTTAACTTCATAGCTATTACCTTAAAAAGACAAAATAGTAACCTAAAAACAATTTATGAAGATAAGTATGGTCTTAATGAATGAAATTAATTTATTGAGTACTTAAATAAGAAACAGATAACGAGATTATTCATAGTTCGTTGCGAAATTATGGCTATTAGGCAACTATATAGAATGCTGATGTTGTTTTATCAATAAGAACACCATGTCACTTTCAAGGGGTTATTAAAACATGCCTAATGTATAAATTGTTGGAAGTAAACTAAAAATAACACGGATGTATTTTACTTATTATTACAACCGTAATTCGCTAACGTTTCGGTGTTTTTTCAATGGTGTTGAAGTGTTAGAGTCTTGATAGGTTCTTTCAAAGAATGTCAAGAGATTTCCGTTCGCATTTTATGATGGAAATTCTCTAAATCCCAACAAATCCTGCACTCATTATCAACCCTTTTAAAAGTTTAGGTTTTTGGGTCACGTCTAAAGAGCTCAATTAAATCAAAAATAAGGATACAGAAAATTACCCAAATAAAGCCAGCAATATAGCCGCCAATAACATCTGAAGGATAATGCACACCGAGATAAATTCGGCTTATTCCAATGCTTAAAATTACCAATGTTAGGAGAAGTATGATGCCAATTTTAATGGCAATATGGAGTCTGAACTTATAGATCAAGTAAATCACGAAGCCATAAAAAGCCATGGCAACCATAGCATGTCCACTTGGATAACTCAAAGATTTGGCCACTACCAATTGTTCGATGTCTGGTCTTGCCCTATCAATGAAGCGTTTGAGTGCAAGATTGGATAGTAAGGCCAAAACCAACACCACAATAATTTGTACCGTGTATTTCCACCTTTTAAAACCGAAATAAGAAATTACTGCAAGCAATGAAAAAACCACTAAATAGCCTTTTGCATCTCCAAGATGTGTCATAAAGGTTAAATAGTTGGTGAGCCATGGAGTTCTATAGGAGAAGACAGAGTCGGTAATTAGACTGTCATAGTCGGCCAACGCCTCCGATTTTAAGGTAGAAGTTAGTTCGATGAAAACATTGATGCCAACTAAAACAACTATCAGGGCAATTACCACTGTGATGACATAGGGCAGCGTTACGTTGTATTGGTGGAAATGCTTTACCAGTACTGCTCTGATATTTTGAATTGCCGCTTTAACTGCTTGCTTCATAGTAATGGGACTAAAAATATTTTCCGCTAAAGATAAAGGCATTTTCGAAATAATGATAGATCGATTGAGTTTTTTAGTGCTACGATCTGCTCACATTAAAGATAAATGAACGTGTTGTCATCATATTGCAGTATGTGCTTTAACCGATAAAGTATAATGAAAAAGTATTTTGTGTGCTGAACAGTTACTCCCAATTATGACCTTATGAGATTGAGTGCTGTTTTTTTCTTTTTATAGGTACGTCCATACCACATTAAAGTACCTGTCACTGGAAGACTCGCTACAAGCAGGCTTAATATAAAAGCAATGCTTTTTCCAGCTATACCAGGGTTACAAAATCGTCAAATGCTCCCTAAAAAAAGCAATGGTTCGCATCCAAGCCAATTCTGCTGCAGCCTTATCATAGCGTGGTGTCGTCGTATTATGAAATCCATGATTGACACTAGGGTAAAAATGTGCCATATAGTCCACAGAATTCTCTTTTAATACCGCTTCATACGCTGGCCAACCTTCATTGACGCGTGTGTCGAGTTCGGCAAAGTGAAGTAGTAATGGTGTTGCAATTTTTGCAGCTTCTTCGTCTGTTGGTTGTCCGCCATAGAAGGGCACTGCTGCCTTAAGCTCTGGTAATTTTACAGCCATCATGTTAGAGATCCAACCTCCAAAACAGAATCCAACGACCCCGACAGCACCGTTGCAGTCTTCATGATTTTTAAGGAAATGGAATGCGGCGATAAAGTCCTCCAGCATATCATCGCGATCGCGTTGTTTTTGGAGCTCTCGACCAGCATCGTCATTGCCTGGATAGCCACCCAATGGTGTAAGCGCATCTGGGGCTAAACTTATAAAACCATCAATAGCAGCTTGCCGTCCTACATCTTCAATATACGGGTTAAGCCCTCTGTTTTCGTGTACGACAATAATTCCAGGAAGTTTTCCTTGCGCATCTTTTGGTTTGGACAGCAAACCTTTGATACTACCACCGCCTTTTGGCGAATCATACTTTATATAACCAGAGTTGAGGCGAGGATCATCTTGCTTTACCAGCAGAGTGTCAACATAATTGGGGGACATAAAACTCAATAAAGAACCAACGGTCAGTCCACCAATGGCATATAACGATAATTTTTCTACAAATTGACGCCTCCCAATTTTATTGTGGGCATAGTCATCATAAAGGTCAAATACTTCCTGGCTGATCTCTTCTTTCTTAAGTGGTTCCATATCGTTATTTTTTTGTTCAACAAGTTAGGCAATTAACACAATGATTTCAATAACTTATTTCTTAAACATAAAGTAAACCGCCAATACCAAAAAAACAAATGCAATGATGTGATTGGTGCGAAAGGTTTCCGTTTTAAAAACCACAAGTGTAAAAATCGCAAATACAGCAAGTGTTATCACTTCTTGAATGACCTTTAGTTGAATCAGTGTGAACGGCCCATCATTACCTTTAAAACCAATTTTATTGGCAGGCACTTAAAACATATATTCAAACAAGGCAATACCCCAACTGATAAGAATAATGGCAATAAGACCTAATTTATTGAACCATTTCCATTCCGCAAATTTCAAATGACCATACCAAGCAATGGTCATGAAGAAATTGCTTAAAATCAACAGACCGATGGTGAGTACTATTTTCATAAAGAGGGCATAGTTTAGTCGAGAAGGGGCGTGATGAGCGCTAATGCTTCTGCTTCGTCTTCCTTGTTGACATAGATTTCGATGGTGCCAAATAGCCTTGCATAGGAAGAATCTGATTTGTCTACTTCAAAAAACGCAATGTCACTTTCACTTAATACGTTTCTTATGCCCATTGCTTTCACTTGCGACGTTCCTGAAAATACTTTTTTTCTATTTGTGTCCATAAATTGTCTTTTTAATGAAATTAAAATATATTATCCAGCAAATTTTGTATGCTTTGTTGGTTGGCCCTAATAAGTTCAGCCCTTGCATTGCGAATGTCTTTAGGGTTCTTGTCTTGCGACAGTTTAAATTTGCCTTCCCAATGTGTGATTGTTATTTTAAATCCTTTGATATAGTTAATCAAACTGTGCATTCGAGGGTTTTCCATGGTAAGTTGATACTTATAATCTGGAGATTCCAAGAATTCGGTCATGGTCACGATGGACTGCTTAACTTCTTCGGGATCGTCAATAGCTGTGACGATTCCTTTGAGATGAACATTGATATAATTCCAAGTAGGCAACTGTGAGGTGCTATAAATGCTTGGCGAGATATAACATTGTGGACCTGAAAATAGAATGCTCACTTTGTTGCCATCATTGAGCAATTCGGCCTGTGGGTTGTGGATATCAATATGTCCTACGAGCTTACCATTGGAATAAATAAGAGGCAGATGAGTTATGAGTGGTTCATCGCCCTTTACCGAAATAAGCGTTGCCAATGGATAGGTTTTGATGACCTCAATCATGTGGTCTTTATTGTCGTCTTGATGATGTTGTGGTGGATACAAGGGAATTTTGATTTACGATTTACGATTTTTGATTTACGATTTTTTTAAAATGTAATATATTATGACTGTAATTATACTCAATAAAACGTTAGGAAAGAGTCCTCTTTTATACTCCAAACTGCCTTAAATGATGGTCGAGATGTTTGTATTGCATTTGTCCCCATTGGGATGTTGTAAAATGCCCAAACGCTGGATGCTCTGGCCAATGGAGGTTGGTAGCTTTATTTCCAAATTCATGGATTTCGGAAATGAGCTGTTTTTTCTCGGTGTCAAAGGAATTGGTTTCGGTCACCAAAAACTCTTTCACAGTTGGAATGTTCTGCTTCCATGGGTCGTCATTGTACATTTTTGACTTATAGAGTTTTAAAACCAATCGCATAAAGGCATTTGGCTTATCGAGGCCAATTTTACTATTGGCAACCTGTAAAGGACCCTGACAATGTTTGAGCATTTGCGTCACATTCATATTCCCCCAACTCGGCTTTAAATGTTCCTTAAGCATATCAATTCGCCTTAAAACCTCCTCATGCGTTTGATTATCAAATAAAGTTTGCATACTATTGCTATGATTTAATTTGGTTCTGAAATTTACAATATTTATAGTTATCTTATGTCAGAAAAAATGCCCTCTTTTTCCATTAAGAATTGGTCAGAAGATGATAGACCTCGCGAGAAGTTGCTCAATAAGGGTAAAGACGCCTTGAGTGATGCTGAATTAGTTGCTATTTTGATAGGTTCGGGAAGCCGTGATGAAAGCGCTGTAGAGTTGTGCAAGCGCATTTTATCGACTACAGGCAATAACCTAAATGCTCTCGGGAAACTTTCCATCAAGCAATTAACGACGTTTAAAGGAATTGGGGAAGCAAAGGCCATCAGCATTGTCGCAGCTTTAGAGCTTGGGCGTCGACGTAGGGGAGAAGAAGCCCTACAGCAAAAGAAAATAGAATCGAGCCAGTCTGTTTTTGAGCTGATGCAACCAATTTTAGGTGAATTGCCACATGAAGAATTCTGGATAGTGTATATGAACAATGCCAATAAAGTGATTCACAAAAGCCAGTTGAGCAAAGGGGGTATTACAGGAACCCTTGTAGATGTTCGCTTGGTAATGAAAACAGCAATTGAGGTAGGCGCTACAGGACTTATCTTGGCCCACAACCATCCGTCAGGAACCCTTAAACCTAGCGAGGCGGATAAGCAAATCACCAAAAAACTTAAGACTGCTTCGGAAAGTTTGGATATCAAGGTCCTGGACCATCTCATAATAACCGAAAAGACTTATTTTAGTTTTGCTGATGAAGGATTGATCTAATAAATGATGAAGACTAAAATTAAATATCAACCATTGAGAACCAAAAAGTGCTCCTAGTATACACCCATACAATCACACCACGTTTTAGCTACGTCTTTAAGCACATTTGCATGCGCATTTTAGGGATTCCAGTGACATTTACGACTGTGATAGAAGAGTTTATAGCACATGAAAATTTAAAAATATCCTACACAAAGCAACCTTTGGGCAATGAGTTCTTTATACGTAGCCATGAGCTTCTTTTTGAGCAGGGTTTGTCTGATTTGGATATTCATGTCAATGATTGGAAACATACCAAATGCTTTTTTCCGACCAATGAAAAGAGCAATTTACCCTACGACATCTTTGCGGCATCCTTTTATTTGTTGAGTCGCTATGAAGAATATTTACCTCATGTTAAAGATGAGTATGGACGCTATGTAGGGACCGAAAGTTTGGCCTATCGGTATGAATTTTTGCATCAACCAGTTGTAGATATTTGGGCTTATTTTTTCAGGGACGCGCTACAACTATCCTTTCAAAGCTATGAATTTAAAAAACGAGTATATAATGTGCTGCCCATTATTGACGTTCCGATGGCTTTTTATTACAAAGATAAAGGTCTTTTAAGGACTTTTGGAAGCACCCTAAAAGATTTATACCGCATAAGGTTACGGGATTTTTATAAACGCTATTTGGTTATGGCAGGATTTCAGCGCGATCCTTATGATACCTTTAAATGGATAATCACCAAACAAAAACAATATGCGACCAAGTTTGTAGTTTTCTTTTTGATTGGAGAATATTCAACCTACGACAAAAATATTCATATCAATAACAAACACTTTGCCTCACTCATTAAATGGGTGGCAGATTATTGTAGGGTAGGCCTTAAAATATCGTATTTTGCTTTGGAAGACCCCAAGATTCTGAAAAATGAAAAACAAAAAATGGAATCGGTCATTAATTATAATGTAGAGATTGTGCGTAGTTCGTTTTCCAAACTAAACATTCCAGAGTCGTATCGCAATTTGATTGAACTCGAAATAAAACAGGATTTTACAATGGGTTTTATCGACCTGCTGGGATTTAGGGCTGGCACTTGTACACCTTTTCAATTTTATGATCTCGATTATGAGGTGCAAACACCCCTGCAGGTTAATTCCTTTCATATGTTTGATAGCGCCTTGTTAAAAAAAGCTTCCTTGTTGGACAAAAAGGAAGAGATGCAGCGTTTAATAACAGAAGTAAAAAAAGTAGATGGCATGTTTACGCCAGTATTCCATAACCATTCCTTTAGTAATGAAGAACGCTGGAAGGGCTATAGAGAATTGTTTTCACTTGTATTAGAATCGACCGATGAAAATTAAAAACATTAAACATGTATTTTTCGATCTCGACCATACCTTATGGGATTTTGATAAAAATTCTGCTTTGACCTTTGAGAAGATTTTTAAAATCCACAAGGTGAATCTCGATATCATTCAATTTTTGAGTATTTATGAACCTGTAAATCTCAATTATTGGCGATTGTATCGCAATGCAGAAATCGATAAAGACAGGTTGCGCTATGGTCGTTTAAAAGACACCTTTGATGCTATGGGTTTCGAAGTCAAAGATGATTTGATTCATTTATTATCTGAAGATTACATTACGCACTTAACTACCTTTAACCACTTGTTTAAAGATGCTGTAGAGGTATTAAATTATTTACATTCCAATTATCACTTGCACATTATCACCAATGGGTTTGAAGAGGTTCAGTTCAAAAAAATGAGCATTTCAAATATCGCGCATTATTTTAAAACCGTGACCAACGCAGAAAATTCGGGTGTAAAAAAACCAAACCCTATTATTTTTGATTATGCCCTAAAGTTGGCCAATGCCAAACCTGAACAAAGTGTGATGATCGGCGACAATTTTGAGGCCGATATTCTGGGAGCTCTTGATTTTGGGTATGACGCTATTTTCTTTAACTACCGAAATGAAGAAAGAGAGTCACATATCAAACAAATTAACCATTTATCGCAATTAAAATTGTACCTTTAATACTTTATTAATCCTAGTGACGTTATGATTGCATGACCGAACCAAATGACAAGTAGAATAGACCCCATATTTGTTATCCTTATAGGACTTTTATTGTCCTTTACATCCTGTGTTAAAGATTCAGAAGTGAGTTCATCTCAAAGTAGATTAGCATCCCCAATGTTAGAATCTGACCTCATTATTTCCACACTCGATGCTTCCAACTTTATCATTGAAGAACAGCGCAGTGAAGTTATGATGCTTACAGACACAATGAATTTGGAACGTATGGAACCCGATTTTATGGCGGGCCAACTCATCAAAGCCCAACTTAATTTTAAATTTATCAATAGCCTAGACAGGACTTTTAAAGTTGATTTTGAATTTCTTGATGACCTCAATGTTCTAAAACATTCCTTTCAAATTCCTGTATCTTCAGGATCTTTGGAAACGCCAACAGCGGTCGAAGCAAATGTGATCATTAAAGAGCCCGAATTGATGACATTTAAGGAAGCTACAAAATTGGTTTATAAAATTACACTACCGTCGAGTAAGACATCACTAACAACCGATACACAAGGCAAAATTTCGCTGCTATCCAAAGCAACGCATTTTTTTGAGATGTGACATTTATAATTTAAGGCAGTTTCAAAATTGTTTTAATGGACAAAGTGTATCTTTACAGTTATGAATATTTCTAATTTTGAATTTCCATGAACAAAGCATTTTATATCTTCTTGTTTTTAATTCTATCAAATTTAAGCTCATTTTCACAGAGCAGTATCAATGATTATAAATACATCATTGTTCCGACACAATTTGAATTTCTTAATGAACGCGATCAATATCAAATCAATTCCCTTACAAAGTTTTTGTTCAATAAATATGGTTATATAGCATTTTTACAAGATGAAGATCTGCCTCAAGATTTAATGAATAATAAATGTTTGGGACTGACTGCAGATGTTGTGAAATTAAGTTCTTTATTTAGGACAAAATTGCAGATAGAGCTTAATGACTGCAATGGCAATCTGATACTTGCGTCAGATATTGGTGAAACTATGGAAAAGATGTACGAAAAGGCATATAACTTGGCTGTAAGGGATGCATTTAAGACCTTTCAACGTGCTAATTATTCCTACCAACCCAATGAAAACGTTCTTTCTAAAGTAACACAAACAATATCAACAACTCCAGTAATAGCTATTGATAACCTTGAAGAAATCGAACGTTTAAAAAAGGAAATAGAAACATTAAAAGAGGAGCAAGTTGAGGTTATTGAGGTGGTGAAACCTACTGTACATGTACAAATGAGTGAACAACAAAAGACAGTTTCTTCGCCTGTAGAAAAAGTAGAAGATTACAAACCCCATATTGGACTTCTATATGCTCAACCTATTGTAAATGGGTTCCAGATTGTGGATACCACCCCAAAAAAAGTCATGGTTTTACAATATTCTGGCGTAAAGGATGTATTTACCGTTGAGGGTAAAAAGGCAATCGTCTACAAGAAAGGTGAGCTGTGGATGTATTCAGAAAGCGGGGAAATCCTAAAGGGCGAACCCATCAATATTAAATTCTAAAAGTCAACAGAAGTTTAGTACTTAGTAACCATATTTTTCTTTCCAACGCTCCCTTAAAAAATCCCGTTGTGACTTTTCGCGTGGATTGTTTCCTGGATTGTAGAGTGTTGTTTCATGAATCGCTTCAGGTAAAAATTCGTGGGGTACAAAACTGTTTTCATAATTATGCGCATACTGATAGTTATCGCCATAACCAAGCTCTTTCATGAGTTTGGTGGGCGCGTTTCTAATAGACAGTGGCACCGATAAATCACCTGTATCCTTAACCAGTTGCAAGGCTTTGTTTATTGCTTCATAAGAGGCATTGCTTTTTGGGGAAGTTGCCAAATAGATCGTACATTGACTTAAAATAATCCGAGATTCAGGGTTTCCGATCACTGCCACCGCTTGAAACGTGCTATTGGCAATCACCAAAGCTGTTGGGTTCGCATTGCCAATGTCTTCACTGGCAAGAATGAGCAAGCGACGTGCAATAAATTTCACATCCTCGCCACCTTCAATCATCCGAGCCAAATAATAGACGGCTGCATTTGGGTCGCTTCCGCGGATGGATTTGATAAACGCCGAAATGATATCATAATGTTGTTCGCCAGTTTTGTCATAGCGCACCGTATTGCTCTGCACGCGTTCCACAACTGAATCGTTCGTAATCACAATTGTGTCCTCCGAGCTGTAGCTAGTTACAATCAATTCAAAAATATTGAGCAATTTTCGAGCATCGCCACCCGACAACTGAATCAAAGCTTCCGTTTCTCTTAAGTCGATATCAAGTTTTGATAGAATGGCATCTTCATCTACGGCGCGTTTTAGCAGCAGTTCCAAATCTTTCTTTTCAAAAGAATTGAGCACATACACCTGACAGCGGGACAAAAGGGCAGAGATCACCTCAAAACTCGGATTCTCCGTAGTGGCTCCAATAAGCGTTACCCAGCCTTTTTCAACCGCCTGCAATAACGAATCTTGCTGCGATTTGCTGAATCTATGAATTTCGTCAATAAATAAGATTGGGTTTTTCGTAGTGAACAAACCACCACTTTGTTTTGCCTTTTCAATGACATCGCGGACATCCTTAACACCACTGTTAATTGCGCTCAAAGCATAAAAGGGACGATTGGATTCATTGGCAATAATATTGGCAAGTGTCGTTTTTCCAGTTCCTGGAGGACCCCAAAAAATCATCGACGGAATAAGGCCTTGTTTGATGTGCTGGGTCAACACGCCTTTATCACCAACCAGATGTGACTGACTTAAATAATCTTTGAGATGTTTTGGACGCAGTCGTTCTGCCAAAGGTTCATTCATACAGTAAAATTACATTAATTCCCCTGAAACAGGAATCTCTTTTTAAATATTTTGGGCATGTCTTTTTGTTTAAGAAAACAAAAAACCGCGCTTTCGCTGCTCAATCTTTTATGCTTCAATAAGCATAAAAGGATTTCAAACAAATAGCTCAATCGCTCATGCAAAGGCTGACAATATTTCATATAAGGAGTAAATGGTCAATAATTTGACAAGAATACCTTAAATTTAAACATGGACGATCAGCAACAATTCAGATATTCTACAAGCGTTATTGCATATCCAATTGGGTTTGTCCTGCTGATATGGACTGTATTCTGGGCACAAGTCCGTTTTTTTCCTCAAATAAAGAGCTTTGGTATTTATCCCAACACGCTCGAAGGACTTCGTGGCATCGTGTTAAGTCCGTTTATCCATGGCGATATTGAACATATTTACCATAATTCGATCCCATTGTTTGTATTGAGTATGGCGCTGCTGTATTTCTATCGGCCAATAGCATGGAAAGTGTTGTTATACGGAATATTATTGTCCGGATTGATCACATGGTTCATCGGTAGGCCAGCAAATCATATTGGTGCCAGCGGTTTGATTTATGTATTGGTCAGCTTTATTTTCTTCAAAGGAGTTTTTGCCAAGCATTACCGATTGATAGCCCTTTCATTGATGGTTATTTTTTTATACGGAAGCATGATTTGGTATGTGTTTCCCGTTAAAGACGGCATGTCGTGGGAAGGCCATTTAGGAGGGCTGATCACTGGAATGATTTTCTCCGTGATTTTCAGAAAAACTATCGCCAAACCAGAAACCTATGTTTGGCAGCAACCCGATTACAAAGAAGATGACGATCCGTTTTTAAGGCATTTTGATGCCAATGGCAATTTTATCGAACATATAGATTCTGAATATGAAAATAAAATTGAACATGAAATCGAAGAGGGGAAACAAGAAGTACAAAGAATACATTACACTTTCAAAAAATCTGAAGATAAGGAGGTATAATATTTTTCGGCTAGAAATGAATTCGATATCAAATAACTCATAATCCTACTCATACCGAAAAGGCACGTTAGTTGAGATCAAAAAGAGAAAATCATATATCGTATATCGTAAATTTAAAGCCTTTGTCTAACGACTTCATACAAAAAAGCACCACAAGCCACAGAAACATTTAAAGATTCAATCTCGCCAAGGATAGGAAGTTTAGCCTTCTCGTCCACAACCTTCAAGATAGACGGATTAATACCTTTGCCTTCAGAGCCCAAAATAATCGCACAGGGTTCAACAAAGGATACGTCATACAGATTGGTATCTGTCTTTTCGGTGGCAGCAATGACCTTGATTCCAGAAGCCTGCATGAAAAACACAGCATCCTTGATATGATCCACCTTACAAATAGGAATTTTAAAAATAGCTCCAGCACTGGTTTTAATCGTATCGCCATTCACAGGGGCACCACCTTTTTTTTGAATAATGATTCCAGAAACGCCAGTACATTCTGCCGTACGGATAATCGCGCCAAAATTTCGTACATCACTCAATTGATCCAATAATAAAAATAAAGGCACTTTGCCAGATTCCATAACAGAAGTCACCAACTCTTCGAGAGGGGAGAACGTAATTGGAGCGATCTGGGCCACCACACCTTGATGATTCATTCTAGTCAACCGATTCAATTTTTCCACTGGAACATACGAAGAGTTAAGGCGTTCTTTGTGCAGGAGTTGCTCAAGTTCTACAAACAATTCGCCCCGCAGACCTTTTTGCAAGAATATTTTATCGATATTTTCGCCAGATTTTATGGCTTCAATAACAGCTCTAATACCAAAAATAGTGGTTTCGTTTTCCATGCCTCAAAGGTATAAAAAAACCATCCTAATATTTAGAATGGTATGTAATATCTATTGATCAATAACCTTATTGCTTAATAATTCTTTTTGTTGTCTTCTCATTTTTTGAATGAATTGACATAAAGTAAATTCCAGACATGACATCATTGAGTTCAATTGTATTTGATTCAATAACTACTTTTACTAAAGCGCCTAATGTGCTAAACAATTCAATCTTATCAATCGGAAAGCTTGATTGGATGTTAACAACATTAGTTGTGGGATTTGGATATATCTTCACATCACTTATACCAAATTCTTCAACACCCAAATTGTCACATGCACTTGTATTCGAATTTAATTCAATGGGGTCTCCAGGAGTCAAGTCTCTTCCCTTAAAGGCAGAGTAATTGGTTGCATATTTTATCCCTCTAAACGTCTGATTGGTCACGCTTGACGCATTTTGGCCTTGGGTAAGAATTGTACCGTTACCGGAATCAACAGGAACAATATAACTCCAAACTATATTTTGATCAGTGTCAATTTCCGTGATTTCTCCAGAAGCGCCCTCACACATCAAGGTGTTGCCATTTGGTAAGGCTTGAGCGCTACCAATGATTGCGGAAAAGAAATCAGTTCCATTTGTATAGCTTACTGAAGGGGACACTGGACCATACCCGTTCACTTCATCATAAATAAAAACTCCTGGGCTCGACTGCGGTACATCAAGCCATAAGGCTGCAGATTCAGTTCTTGCGGGATTGTTGTAATTGTTAAAAAGAAGAATCTTACCTTCATGCAACAGACCAGGTTCAATAAAATGGGCGTAATGTTGCCCTCCTAACTGTCTGTTAGCTTCAGAGCCTTTTCCATAAATCTGAGGATTCCCCCAGCGATATAAAAAATCGCCTCCCTTGCCATATCTTCCTTCTGTATGGCCGGCTGCCTCACTGGTAGTAGTCGAATGGTCAATTATATAAATTTCGTCTAATAGTCTTGAACTAAGAATAATTTGATCGAATTCCGCATAGTACTGTATAGAGTTTATATGCAGCCATCGAAAACTTCCGGCACCTCCTCCAGGAATATAATTAAAATCTACAAGCTGCGGGTTGTTATTAACTACACCGAAATTATTTTTACTAGAATCAAAATCTTGTATGAGATGATCAAAAAAATTCCACTCCCAAATGATATTTCCATCAGATGATCCAACAGGCTGAACTTCTATGATACGTTCGTTAAGTATAAAATCGGAAGTCAGATTATCGGGATTTCTTCCGAGTTGAATAGCATCTGCTTTGGAAACTACTGTGGCAGCCAAAATCAAAACGGTACCGTTAGGCATCGGATAGATGTCATGATGCTGCCGATGTTCAGGGGTGTCATAAAAATATTGCCACAATAGTTCACCTTCCCAACTATGCTTCTCGATCACACCTCCAACACCTCCGAAAGTGATATCTTGGCTTTCAGTTTTTCCTGCCCTTAAAATACTTCCATCCTCCAACAAGTAAACAGCGTTTCCTGGTGGATATTCGCTCGTCCATTGGTTAATTACCTGGCCACAATTATTGATTAAATAAGTCTTATTATGGATCGTATAAAGTGTAAACCCATCGTATGTAGATGCATCGTGCATAATTACGCCTACAGTATTCTGTGAGTTGCAAATAGCAAAAGAAAATGTTAGGAAAGCTAAAGATAAAAATAATTTACGCCCCAAATTAATGCGTCCAATCATAGTTCAATTTTTTATTTAAATATAAGAATAAAATAGTTGCAAAGGAATATGGAATCTCTTTACAATGAAAAAAGCCACCTAATAGGTGGCTTTTAAATATAATTCCTGTGATTTATAAATCACAAACCACGATCGGCAATAATCCAGCTCCTGTTTCACCAAATCCCCCAGAATCGAAAGCCAAGGATCCATCAGGCGCAAATACTTCAAATCGAATCTCTCCGTAAAAATCACCAGGGAAAGTCCATGATGCACTTAAAGTTCCTTCTGGTATATTAACAGTTGTTTCACCTGAAGAATTTCCTGGTGTACAAACAAAATCGCTGGCCAAATATGGAGAGCATAAACCAATTTCAACAATGGTACCATCAAGATCAATCGTAATTCCACTACCACCATTACCATTATCAGTTTGCCATCCGTCTCCATATGAATCAAACATCTTAACAACATAGTTACCCGGTGCAGGTGCGCAGGTTATAAGGGCATTGTATGCAAATGGAGCTTTAAAGAATGCACCTGTGAGAACAGAATTACTACTCTCTGGTCCAAATGTTCTACCATCGGTAAGATTTAAGACTAGCTCAAATACAAAGACATCACCAGCAGTTATCGAACTTGCGGGTACTCCAAGCGCAGCAAGGGCTTCACCATACGTAACATTAATGGTGATTCTTGGCAAACCAACAGGACCAGTTGTAAATTCGCTGGCATCATAGGTTTTTATATATGACGAACCTACTTCAGTAGTACCATTGTCAGGTGTGAGGTCTCTTAATCGAACAAAAACATCAACACTTTCCATTAATCCTCCATCTAATTCATCTTGTTCTTCCACTGTTAAAACAAATGCTGAACTAGGGTCACTTGCGTTTAGCAAAGCATTTCCAATGCTGACTGTCCTGAGCACTGCACCTTTTTCAAAATCCAAAACCTCGTAAATTGTGTTGTCTGGATCTTTATCACACCCTAATGTGAAAACTAGAGCTGATAAAATAATAGAATATTTAAATATATTTTTCATCTTCAATATTTTTAGTTTGCAGGATTAGTAACACCAGAATCCCAAAATACCTGTGTAGAGTTATTTTGTCTCTGATTAATATTTGGGTTCGTTCCAACCTCGTCGGCTGGGTACAAGAAGGTTCTTGGGAAAAGTCCCGGACTAGGATCAATATTTCTGGCAATAGTTCTTGGATATCCAGTTCTTCTTATAAAGTTGAAAGCATCTGCACCACCACCATACATGGCAACAAAAAATTGCTCTCCCAAAATATCCAATTTATCTTTTGTAGTAGGATATCCCTGTGCATCGACAGCACTTGTATTAGGTGCGTCTGTAAAAGCAGCTGTCATATTATCGATAAATTCTTGTACTTGTTCTTGGCTAGGTTCAAAGGATAGATCAGCAGAACTATCTCTAGGACCAAAAGACTGAACATAGTTGATAGATTCAGTAACACCGGCTGTAAAATGTTGTGCTGCCAAAGTATTATTGTTCAGCTTAAAATGAGCTTCTGCTCTCCAAAATTCCACAAAAGATGAAAGGATGATTGGTTCTATACCATTTCCTTCGGCACCAAGGCCTAATCCTACACCGGCATCATACAACGTTAAAGCTCCACCCGCCTTTCTAATCACATAATCCAAGTTATCATCAAAACGCCCTCCGGCAGGATAAACTCCACTGGCAGTTCTTAAAAAATTGTCTGGTGGAATTCCTTCGGCATTTCCATGGGTCCTACCCCAATATCCCAATCGTACAGAACACCAGAAATCTTCATCTGGAGTAAATTGTAGATGATTTGGAGTTTCCTGAACAGAGCATTGCAACGTTTGTTGGTCTTCACTCGTAAACCCAAGATCATCAGGGTATATAAAATAACGTTGGTTCGGTTCATTAAACAAATAAGTAACACTTCCCGGAGTGACCTCAACTTGTCTGTAGAAATAATATCTTCTTCTTGGATCTACATTACCAGTGACATCTCCTGTAGGTGATATCATTAGATCTCCAAGCATTAGATGCATCAACCAGTTAGACCGGTAGTTATTGGCGCCTGAAGTAGTGTAATCATCACCGTAATCTGGATGTCTTGTATCTGGTTCCAATTCATTGGTTCCATAAGAAAATGCCATATTATCTTCAGCTGTTTCTATAACATTTGTAGCATTTATAACAGACGGATAATCACCGACAGTAAGTGCAGCTCTCATTTTGAGAGTGTTGATAAACTTAATCCATTTTTCGGAAGAACCTTCATAATAAAGATCTTGCGATTGGGCTGCTGTTAATGATGCACCAGTCATAAGGGCAGTAGCCTCATCAAGGAGCGCCAAGGCGGCGGCATAGACGGCAGCATCATCGTCGAGCATCGGGTTAGGGAACTCTACAGGTTGATTGGCCTCGGACAAAACGATGTCACCTAAATAGTCGACCAATAACATCAGGACATGCGCTTGCATGGCTTTAGAGGCTCCAACGATATAATCTAAAGCGCCATCATCATTTCGATTTTCCATATCTTTGATATCAGGAATCATCGCGCTGTATAAATTATTCCACGGACCATTAAGTGTATTGCCTGGATAATTATCAAAATAAATACGTCCAAACATATACTCGATCCTAGCTAGCTCACCCCCTCTATTGTTAAGCGTAGTAACAGCATTTCTATAACTCAACTGGACACTATTAAAAAGAAGTGCGGGATCTGCTTGGTCAGGACCCAAAGCATTAGGGGATTGTAACTTTTCTAACTCTATAGTCTCACATCCCTGAAAGAATGTTAAAACTGATAAAAAGGTTAGAAGTAAAATTTTATTGGATTTTTTCATTATCTGAATATTTTTAATAAACATTAATTTTCTATTTAGATGCATATTATCTGAATTGGTTGCGTCTATTGAGGTTTAAAACGTAATTTTAACACTCATACCATATCTTTTTGCACTAGGTCCGTTGAGATAATCGAAACCACGACCATTACCAACACCTAAACCGGCAACATTAGGATCAAAGTTAGCCCGATCTGGCGTATTGTATGCATCATACCATAAGTTATTACCTGAAGCAGTAATAGAAAGGCTTCCAAATGGGGTATTATCCAACCATCTTTGAGGAAGGTTATAACTCAAGGAAACTTCATTCAATCGAATTACAGAAGCATCATAAACCCGTAATTCAGTAGGCCCAAAAAGAATATTATCAAAGTAAAAAGATGCGTTATCAATTTGTTGTCTATTTGGCTCACCGTCTAATGTTACCCCCGGAAGTATAAAAGTCTCACGTCTATCGGGATTTATTAAACCCCTACCTAACAATGTCCCAATTGTCTGGGAATAAATATCCCCACCTTTAACATGACTAATTTGAAATCCTAATGTAAAATTTTTGAACGAGATCGAGTTGATGAAGTTCATCACATAATCTGGGTTGGGATTACCAATTATTGGAGATATAGTTCGAGAACCTTCTGTACCTAGTGGCACTTCGTTTCCATTGGCATCAATTGCTATTTCTTCCTGAAACCTATAGAATCCATCAGTACCAACAACTAAATTGCCATTAGCATCCCTCTGTATTCTACTTCCGATCAATACTCCTAACTGCTGTCCTTCTATAGCAGCGTTGCCTTGATTTGTGAAACCTGCATAAACTATTTGATCATCTTCTTGTTCAGTTACGATCTGTTCGTTGGTGGTAAAATTAACTCTGGAATTCCAACTAAACCCACCTTCAGTTTTGCTTTGAAAAATATCGAATCCTAAATCAGCTTCCCATCCAGTTCCTTCCACTTTACCAATATTGGTCTGGGTGTCGGTAAAACCGGTTGATGGAGCTAAAGGTTTAAAGACGATAAGATCTTCAGTAGTCCTTTTGTAATAGGATAAGCTTACATCAAGGCGATTTTTCAGGAATCTTGCATCAAATCCAACCTCTATCTCACTTATAAGCTCTGGTTTAAGATCAGGATTAGCCAAAATGTTACTCACAGTATTCGTTACTATTCCACCAGCTCCACCTCTATCACCACCATTTTGTCTGGTGAATTGTCCAATAGTATTGAGCGTTGGATAACCAGTAGGAAAACCGGCAGAAGAACCGAGACCAGCTCTTAATTTTAAATAGTTCAAACCCCAGCTATTACCATCCCCAAATCCTTCAAAAGCTGAAGTTGGTAAAAATGAAATACTTGCACTTGGATAAAATTGGCTGTTATTCTCTTTTGTAAGGTTTGAGACCCAATCATTTCTTGCAGAAAGCGATAGATAAAGAAAATTATCATATTCAAAAGAAAGATCTCCAAAAACACCTGCAATATTTCTTTCCTGCGTAAACTGAATTGGCGTTTGGTTCGCGAAGTTAAAATGCCTTTGGATACCAAATACAATTTGACGCGTACTTGCAACACCTTGTTGGTCAAATACTTCAGAAAGAGAAGTTGCTCCCACCACAAAGTTGAGATTTAATTTTTCGTCACTTGTTAAATTGATAAGACCATTTAAAGCAGCATAATGGTTAATGTTCTTAGAGTTGTTGTCATAGGTATCCAAAAATCCGAATACATCCTGTTCATCGTTTACGCCGTTTTTATTTGAGTAACCTTTATTACGTTCATTATAAAAATCTATACCTAAACGATAGGTGAGTTTAAGATTATCAGTGAAATCATACGAAAGTGAAGATTGACCATATACTCGGTTTGTCAACTGACTTCGTTGTGCATTTTTTATAATCCAACGAGGGTTAACAATGTCATTACCGTTTCGATAGTAGATACTTCCTCCATTTTCTGGTAATTCAAATGGCAAGCCGTTTAGATCCACACTCCTTGGTGTAAAGAAAACCTGCCCGAAAACTGAAAGTCCAAAGTTAGCGTTACCGTCCCCTGCAGCAACTGGGGGTGTTACAAAATCAGTATTAGAATAGTTTAATATACCAGATACCGTAAATTTATTACTGAGTTTTGCGGTACCGCCTACAGAAAGATTATTTCTTCTGACTCGGTTACCAGGGGTAAAACCTTCATCAGTAGTATTGCCATAATTGGCATTGTAAGTAATATCACCATCAGTAGAGGCTCCTCTAACATTAATAGACGTTGAGCTGATACCTCCTGTTCGAAAGAAATCTTCAACACTATTATAAGGTTTATAATCGTAACGTACCCCTTGAAATTGTTGAAACAATTCGTTTTGCCCCCCTAGAAAACGTCTTAAAAAATTAGATGTTGAATAAGGATGCGGTAATGTGCCATTATCATCTATGAGGCCCGAAGGATCATTGAGATAACCGTCAACACCATTAGGATTAAAATTTGGACCATAGTTACTGAAGAACCATCCAAAGGCTTGGTTAAAACCATTTCCATAATTATCCTGATAATCTGGTAATGAGGCAATTTTATTAAAGAAATAAGATTGGTTTATAGTGATATCGGTCTTTTTAGGTCCAGCTTTTCCAGAATTGGCTTTGGTAGTAATTAAGATGACACCATTCCTACCGTCAGCTCCGTAAAGGGTGGCTGCCGCAAGACCTTTTAGAACACTGATGCTGGCAATGTTATTGGGATCTATGTCCAAGAAACGACTAGATCCTACGTTGCCAGTGACAAAATCGTCCTGTGAATTCGTAGAACTGCTAAAAGGCACACCATCTACGACAAAAAGCGCTTGGTTACTACCATTAATGGATGTGTACCCACGGATAACAACATTTGTTGCAGATCCCGAGGTACCGTTTTGGGATTGGATATCTACACCTGAAGCTTTTCCAGATAGGACCCTCGCGATATCAGAATCGGGTCTTTGCTCAATGTCTTTAGATTCTACTTCGCTTACAGCATATCCTAGAGCTTTTTTCTCCCTTCGGATACCTTGTGCGGTGACGATAACTTCATCGAGGACCGCAGCATCTTCTTCCATTGTTACATTAATAGTGTTAGAAGCCCCGACTGTAATCGTCCGATCTTTTAAACCTACATAGGTAAAGAGAAGAACCTGTCCAGCACTCGCATTAATGGAGTATTTTCCATCAAAGTCGGTCTGAGAACCATTGGTTGTACCTTGTACGATAATATTAACCCCAGGTAGAGGCAGACCGTCTTGGCCCGTTATAGTACCTGAGATTGTTTTTTCTTGTGCAAACGTTATTTGCACTACAAACGCTAATAATAGCGTTAAAATTCCACTAAACTTTGTTTTCATATTAAAATTAATTTGAATTAGCCTGAACCAAAAGTCTTAATAAAAAGTTAATAAAACAATATTTTTGCATTAAATTTTAGCTAGAACTTAATTTTTTTTTCTAAAACCTTGCGGTCAAGCTTAAATGAACTTTAGAATCTGATAATTTGAAAGACTGATTTTCCAATTTTCCAGCGGAATAGGTCAAATTGAAGAGTCCGGCTTTGGTCAATAATCCAAAACCAAAACCAAAACCAAATAGTTTTCCTTTAGAATCGACAAGGTTGTTTTCGAAGTATGCGGCATCCAAAACAGAGTGGATGTATAGGCTGTTGCTTACCTTGTAGCGATATTCAGTGTTAATCACAGAAAACAAATTGGCGGCTAGGCTGTTTTCTTCAAAACCACGGATGGAATTAATGCCTCCAAAACGAAAGAGTTCGTTGTCAAAAAAACGATCGGAAGTTAATAGGGATGCATTCAACCGTAGATAAACACTATTGCGTTCATTTAGATTGAAAATTTTAAAAGTGTTTAAACTGACCTTTGACTGCGCTTCCCTTGTCTGTTCAAAAGTTCTGCTTCCCAAACCTGTTGATAAATCAAACAGAAAGTTAATAGGGAATAAGTCATCATAGCGTTGCCGTTTGGTATATAAATAATCAAGTGTGTAGAAAACTGACTTAAAATCATCTACAAATAAGCTAATAGTATCCAACAGGTTTGTGGAGGTGATTGCATTGATTCCCGCGGAGACGGAATTTTTGGAATTTATCTGATATTCAAGTTTTGCTATTTGAGCGACGGTAAGAAAGGTAGAATCTTTTTTAAATATGTTCAAACCCAATTCAGCTCCCAACGGAGAACTAAATAGAAAGGGAAGTCGTGCCTTAACATCAAAGGTTTTTTGTTCGCTCTCGTCACTCTTATATAGTATTCGAATTGATTCGCCATAATTCAAATTATTGATCAGCGCGAGATTGAGAAAGCCATTGAATTCAAGTTTGTTAGTTTCAGCGTTGGTACTGAATCCTATGAAACCATCAAAGGAATTGCTTTTTTCTTTTTTAATATACATATATAATAAGGTAGAATCTTTGGTGAATAAAGCTTCAGGCTCCTTAATTTGACTAGCAAATGTTAAATTTTCAATGTCTAATGCCTTTTCTTTTATAGTCTTTAGGCTGAAAGGTTGATTTTTATTGATTTTGAGATAGCGCCTAACAAAGGACTTGGGAAATTTTTCATAGCCATTAATGATGATGGAATCTATAATTCTTTGCGACTGTTGAGAAACAATCAAATCTGCATATATGAGATCGAGTTTGTTTTTTTTAATGTTGATGAGCTGTAAACTTGAAAACGGATCACCGAGATTTGAAAATTCGATATTGAGTAGTTTTAATGTCTCTTCCAATGCCTGGATTTCTATATCTATATAATTATCTTTTATATCCGTTGAAACCGATTTTAATATGTTGCGGTCAACGGATGAATCAAAATACAAACGGATCTTTTCGTAACGTTTATTTAAATTGAAGGCTGCTAAATATAAGGAGTCATTCTGTTTTTTAAGTCCGATCGATTCACTTTCTATATAACCCAAACGTATCAACCTATTTTTTACAGATGTCACCTCCTCTTGAAGCGAGGCAAAATCACTGAATGATTTTTGGTAATACAAAGAATCCAATGTCTGTGTTTCTTTTTCAGTGCTACCTTGAGCCTTCAGTTTAAGCGTTTGGGAGTGCGTCTTTGCCGCGAGCAAAACACCAAAAAACATTAAAAAACTAATTGTTTTTAAAGACATATAGAGAATTCTAAATTTCAAAGCTAACGGTAAATAAACCCAAAAAATATGACGGAAGTTAAATATTTGAATAAACTTTTGAAAATTAATCATTTTACATTTGAAAAACTGAAATTTATTTCTACCTTTGCAGCCCTCTAAATTGAGGATTTAAACAAAATTATATAGAAATATATGCCAACAATTTCACAATTAGTACGAATAGGAAGAACCAAAATAACCAAGAAGAGTAAATCGGTTGCTTTAGATTCGTGTCCA
>JBGTCT010000171.1:0-3279 GCA_041748695.1 Aquaticitalea sp.
CGCCTTAATGGTTTCCCGTGAAATAATCTTAGCACCAATCGCGGCTTGAATAGGAATATCAAATTGCTGACGTGGAATCAATTCCTTTAGTTTTTCGCACATTTTTTTACCCATATTTTGGGCATTGTCAGCATGAATCAAAGCCGAAAGCGCATCTACAGGTTGGGCATTCAATAAAATATCCAATCGCACCAATTTTGAGACTTTCATTCCTATGGGATGGTAATCAAAGGACGCATAGCCTTTAGAAACTGTTTTCAATCGGTCGTAAAAGTCAAAAACAATTTCTGCCAATGGCATTTCAAAGGTAAGCTCTACACGTTCTGTGGTCAAATAGGTTTGATTTAACACCATGCCCCGTTTTTCAATACAGAGCGACATCACATTCCCTACAAAATCAGATTTTGTAATAATGGTTGCTTTAATATAGGGCTCTTCAACCCTGTTCACGGTAGAAGGATCCGGTAAATCGGAAGGGTTGTTGACTATAAAAGCCGTATCTGGATTTTTGTTTGTATACGCATGGTAAGACACGTTAGGAACCGTCGTGATCACGGTCATATCAAATTCACGCTCCAAACGCTCTTGAATGATTTCCATATGAAGCATTCCCAAAAATCCACACCTAAAGCCAAATCCTAAAGCCGCTGAACTTTCTGGAATAAATACGAGCGATGCATCATTAAGTTGAAGCTTTTCCATGGAGTTGCGCAACTCTTCGTAATCTTCGGTATCCACAGGATAAATTCCCGCAAATACCATTGGCTTAACGTCTTCAAACCCTTCTACAATATTTGTGGTTGGGTTGTCATAATCTGTGATGGTATCACCAACCTTAACTTCTTTTGCGGTTTTGATTCCTGTGATTAAGTAACCAACATCGCCAGTTTTTACACTTTGTTTTGCAACTTGAGTCAGTTTTAAAGTACCAACTTCATCGGCGTAATAGGCATTGTCGGTTGCAACGAATTTAATTTTCTGTCCTTTTTTGATTTCGCCATTAAAAACCCTAAAATAGGTTTCGATGCCTCTAAAAGTATTGTAAACCGAATCAAAAATTAAGGCTTGCAATGGAGCGTCTGGATTTCCTTTTGGTGGGGGAATACGCTCTATGACGGCTGCCAAAATATTATCGATTCCAAAGCCGGTCTTTCCGCTGGCATGGATGACGTCTTCTGGCTTACAGCCTAACAAATCTACAATATCATCTGTTACTTCTTCAGGATTTGCGCTTGGCAAATCGACTTTGTTTAGAACAGGAATAATTTCAAGGTCATTTTCCAAAGCCAAATATAAATTGGAAATGGTTTGTGCTTGGATGCTTTGGGCAGCATCGACAATCAACAAAGCGCCTTCACATGCAGCGATGGAACGGGACACTTCATAAGAAAAATCAACGTGGCCTGGAGTATCAATTAAGTTTAATATATAATTGTCGCCTTTATATACATATTCCATTTGTATGGCGTGCGATTTTATGGTAATACCACGTTCGCGCTCCAAATCCATATTATCCAACAGCTGATTTTGTTTTTCACGCTCGGTAACAGTGCCAGTAAAATCCAACAATCTGTCGGCCAATGTGCTTTTTCCGTGATCGATATGTGCAATGATGCAAAAGTTTCTGATGTACTTCATAAAAGGGCTTCCAACTAAATATTTTGCAAATATAATTGATTTATTGGCTCTTGGTTGGTTTAATGTTTAGTTAATGGCACGATAATTACGGAAAAACCGTAAATAAAATTCTAAAACTAATAGTATATTGCAACATAAATCCCAATCAATTTGAAATTTAAAATTCGCTTTTTAACGAGCTTTTTTACTTTTTTTTCATTTGCGTTTTGTTTTGGTCAGGAATTTTCCATTTCGGGATTTGTTGACGATATTCAAAAGCAACCCATCACCTATGCAAACGTCTTGTTGATGAAATCGCAAGATTCGGTTGTTGTAAAAGGGGTTTCTACCAATGAACAAGGCTTTTTTTTAATTGATCAGTTAACTACTGATGATTACATCTTAAAAATAAGCTTTTTGGGATATGAAGATGTTTATAAATCTATTACACTCGAAGAAACCATCGATGTAGGCACTATTGTTCTTCAAGAATCTTCCGAAATTCTAAACGAAGTGAATATTATTGCCAAAAAGCCCACGCTTAAAAAGGAAGCTGACCGATTGGTTTTTAACATAGAAAACACTCCGTTGATAGAAGGAAATATGTTTCAGGTGCTGAAAAGCACTCCGGGAATTTTGATTCTCGACAACAACATTCAGGTGAAAAACTCAACGCCTACTGTATATATCAATGATAAAAAAGTGCATTTGTCCAATGATGAATTGGTTCAACTTCTGGAAGGCTCTTCGGCCAATAGCATAAAATCGGTTGAGGTTATTACCAATCCTTCGGCAAAATATGATGCCGAAAGCGGAGCGGTCATTAACATCGTGATGAGCAAAAATTTGGTAACTGGTTATAGGGGCAATGTTTTTGCCAACTATACGCAAGGTGTTTTTCCACGCTATGACGGTGGGATGAGCCATTTCTTCAAAAATGAAAAGATCAACTTTTTTGCGAATTACACCTATTCCGATTCTAAAATCAATCGAGATCAAAATGATGTCATTAATTATTTGGACGGAAACAACGAAGTAGATCAAATTTTTAAATCGAATATTAACCGAAACACACGGTTGAAATCACACAATTTCAACTTTAATTTTGATTATGCCATCAACGAGAGCAATACCTTGAGCTTGTCTTCCAATATGTTGGTGCTACCTTATTTTGATTATTTAATAAAAAATAGTACCGATGTGTTAAACGCCAATCAGGAATTGGAATTTTATTTCAATACCAATAATTCATCGGAAGATGAAAAATACAATCTAGGCTTTGATTTGGACTATGTGCATAAATTCAAAACGGCGGGCGAGAGGCTATCTTTTAATGCTCATTATACTACATTTAATTATAGCCGCAACCAGAACGTCATGAGCAATTATTTCAATAATGGCGACAGCTTTTTGCAAATGACGGCCTTTAGAACCGATAATAATCAGGATACTAAAATTTACACAGGTCAGATTGATTACGTATTGCCACTTAATGACTCTGCTACGTTTGAAGTGGGCGCTAAATCATCCAACATTAAGAATTTGAGCGACATTACACAGTTCGATATCGCGAATGGTCAGGAAACTCTAAACGTCAATAATACAGATGCTTTTGATTATGATGAAACAATTTATGCAGCCTATATAAACGTTTCAAAGGAC
>JBGTCT010000172.1:0-11071 GCA_041748695.1 Aquaticitalea sp.
TCAACTGCCATGATTTTATCATCACTTGTTTTTAAAACCGGATTGATTTCAAATAAAGAAGCATCAGACTTTACATAAGCCGTATATAAGGAATCTACAAATTTTGTCATTTCCTTAAAAGCATTGCCTTCCAATCCTAAATTAAACGCAATTCGTCTCGCTTGAAACGGCATCAATCCAACTGCGGGATCAATTTCTTCGGTAAATATCAAATGTGGTGTTTCTTCTGCCACCTTTTCAATATCCATTCCGCCTTCTGTGGAATACATAATCATATTGCGGCCAACCGCCCTGTTTAACAAAACTGACACATAAAATTCGCTTGTTTCACTTGCTCCTGGATAATAGACATCTTCAGCAACCAAAACTTGGTGCACCTTTTTTCCTTCTTTTGAAGTTTGTGGCGTAATCAATTGCATACCGATAATTTTTCCCGCAATTTCTTCTACTTCTTTTAGGTTTTTGGCCAACTTTACACCACCGCCTTTTCCGCGTCCACCTGCATGAATTTGTGCTTTGATCACGTGCCAACCTGTTCCTGTTTCTGCAGTCAACTGTTTTGCAGCTGCCACTGCTTCGCTTGCATTTTGAGCAACAATGCCGCGTTGGATACGTACGCCAAAATGGCTTAAAATCTCTTTTCCTTGATATTCGTGTATATTCATCTTAATTTGTCTATGTCCGATTTCCAGTAAAATCCGACAGTAATCGGGTGAAAATCTCAAAATTTATTGCAGCACAAAAGTAATCAACCTAACTGTTTTAAGCAATGTTTTTCCTATTTAGTATGGCCAAGTTTTTTTGAATTGGTTATTTAATTGTTAATACCGGAATTTTTTTCAGTATATATCAAAGACAAATTCTAAATTTGCCGCTTAATTAAAAAAATAGTTTCACAATGAAAAACAACACCTTATTGCAAATTGCCAGCGACTTTGGAAGTCCAGTTTATGTTTATGATACCGAAAAAATCACAAATCAGTATAAACGTTTGACGTCGGCATTCAGTAAGGTGAAGCATTTGAAATTAAATTATGCTGTTAAGGCTTTGTCCAATATTTCGGTTCTAAAGTTGTTTAACACTTTGGGTTCGGGATTGGATACAGTGTCTATCCAAGAAGTAAAATTGGGCTTGGCTGCCGGATTTTCCCCTGACCAAATCATCTACACCCCAAATGGCGTCTCATTGGAAGAGATTGAAATGGCCGCAGACCTTGGCGTTCAAATCAACATTGATAATTTGTCCATTTTGGAACAATTTGGAACACGTCACCCAAAAACCCCTGTGTGCGTTCGTATCAATCCGCATGTGATGGCAGGTGGTAATACTAATATTTCGGTTGGTCATATCGATAGCAAATTTGGAATTTCCATCCATCAGTTGCCTCATTTGTTTCGTATTGTCGAAAATACCAAAATGAACATCAACGGTATTCATATGCATACCGGAAGCGATATTTTGGACATCGATGTGTTCTTGTATGCCAGTGAAATTTTATTTGATACAGCTACGCATTTTAAGGATTTGGAATTTATCGATTTCGGATCTGGCTTTAAAGTACCTTATAAAGAGGGTGATATTGAGACCAACATTGAGGAATTAGGCGAAAAACTATCAAAACGCTTCAACAAGTTTTGTAAAACTTACGGCAGGGAATTAACGCTCGCATTTGAACCAGGCAAGTTTTTGGTGAGCGAAGCCGGATTTTTCCTAACAAAGGTCAATGTCGTTAAACAAACAACCTCAACTGTTTTTGCGCAGGTAGATTCTGGTTTTAACCATTTAATCCGTCCAATGCTTTATGGCTCGCAACATGAAATTGTCAATATTTCCAATCCTAAAGGGCGCGAACGCTTTTACTCTGTAGTCGGTTACATTTGCGAGACTGACACATTTGCCAATAACCGGCGAATCAATGAAATTACTGAAGGTGATATTCTTTGTTTTAAAAATGCTGGCGCTTACTGTTTCACAATGTCTAGCAATTACAATTCCCGTTACAGACCATCGGAAGTACTTTGGCACAATGGTGAAGCCCATTTAATAAGAAAGCGGGAAACCTTTGATGACATCATGAAAAATCAAATAGAAATTGATTTAGGTTAATCTTTAATTCACCTGCATTTGTATGCATGATGAAATATTAAAAACTTCGTGTATCTTTAATTCGCGAAAGCAACCATAAAAATTGATGCAACGTCTGTAAACAAATGAAACCGATATCTCCGCAACTTATTCGCCAAGTGTTTATCATTCTTCTCATTTTATTGATTGGAAGTATGATATTCATGGAAATGATTCCATATCTGACTGGAGTTCTTGGAGCACTCACGGTTTATATTTTGTTAAGAAAGTGGATGGTCATTTTAGTGCGCAAAAGGAAATGGAATCCGTCTCTAGCTGCAGCTTTATTAATGCTGCTTTCATTTGTTGTTATTCTTTTACCATTGACAGGAATTGTTATCATGCTAGGTAACAAAATAGGAAAGGCAGTGAACAATAGTGAAGAGGTTATTAAGGCATTTAAAGATCAATTGACTCAGATTGAGGAATTTGTTGGTTTTGACATTAATTCAAAAATAGATACGGCTGCTATTACAGGTTGGATATCTGATAATCTGCAAGGTTTGGTGGGTGGTACATTCAATGCTTTTATTGCTATTGGGTTGATGTATTTTATGCTTTATTATATGCTGACCAACCGAGTGTTCTTAAAAGAATCTTTGAAAGAATTTATACCTTTGAGTCGCGACAACATTGACGAAATTGGTAAGGATATTCAAATGATGGTGCGCTCCAATGCTTTGGGAATTCCCCTTGTTGCTCTCGCGCAAGGAATCATCGCTCTCATTGGTTTTTTGATCTTTGGTATTGATGAACCCTTTTTCTGGTTTGTGATCGTTACTGTGGGATCGATGATTCCGTTTGTAGGAACCCTTATAGGCATTGTCCCAGTTTTTATACTGACGTTATCAAATGGTCAGGATTTTCAGGCTTGGGGTATTTTGCTATATGGATTTATAGTCGTAGGCTCCACTGACAACATCATCCGATTGTATGTTTTGAAAAAATTGGACGATGTGCATCCTTTGGTAACCTTAATTGGAGTAATTGTGGGTGTTCCCCTTTTTGGTTTTATCGGATTAATTTTTGGGCCTCTTTTAATCAGTCTTTTTATGGCCTTGATTCGAATATACCGCAAGGAATATGGTAAAGATGGATACGGCCCAGAACCGGAAGATCTTGAAGCAAATTAAACCCAGAAGAAATATAAAGGCATACTGATTTTTTGAACTTTTCTACGGATTTTCCCTAAATCGTAATCATTACATTGATAGTATTATCACATATTAAATTTCTATGGTTCCTCATATTGTTGATTTTTTTTTCTAATCTAACTTTAAAATTATTTTTAATAGCTCTCATTTCACTTCTTAAGAATCTTAAATCTTGTTCGTCTTCATTTAGCTGATTTATATATTCTTATGTAAGAAAAAATTACTACATTTAACACTCCCTAAGTCTTATAACAGTGCCAACAAAGACTTATGACATTCAAACCAACACTCATCATTGTACTCTTTTGTGCAGAAATTAGTTTTGCTCAAGAAAAAGATGTAGCAAAACTAGACTCAATTGTCAATTGGTTGGAAAACCATGAAACAGTGTCTGAAGATTCCACGTTGCTAGGTGAAAATTCTCGAAAAGGGATTCAACTTTCCAAAAAAAGCAACAATCAAAAGGCGCTTGCAAAATCTTATTATTTTCTCGCTGTTTACCATCGAGAATACTCCAAATTAGATTCTACGTTATTTTACCTTAATAATGTCAAGGAATTATACGATAATGAAAAAAACGACGATGCGCTGGCACAAACCCATTTAGAGCTCAAGACATTTTATGCCTTAAAAGCTGAATACGATAAAGCCTCTGAACATGCTTATATCGCATTGGATCTTTTTGAAAAAACCAATAACCAAAAAGGCATCGCACAGTGCTATGCACATATTGGAGATTTATTATACTATGAAAGTAGTTACGCACGAGGCGTGGAATATTGTGATAGAGCCATTGCCATTCAAGAACGCTTGGGATATAAGGAAGATTTGGCACTCTCCTATCGGTATAAAGCCAACAGTCAATTGTTTTCTGGTGTTAACCTCGAGGAAGCGTTGGTATCCATCAATAAATCCATTGACCTTTATAAAAGCTTGGGCGAATTTGGAATTCCGATGATGGCATCCATCAATTGGCGAGGAAATATTTATAAATACATGGATAAATATGAGGAGGCCATCGCCGATTATCAAACCAATTTTGATACTTCAAAAAAAATGGGTCTCCAACGCTACTTAATTCCATCTTTGGCAAACATTGGCCATGTCTATTTGATGCAGGGTAAATATAAGGAAGCATTACCTTACAATCTGGAAGCCATTGACATCATGAAGAAAACTGGTAGAATTAGAAATCTCTGGGAAAATTACATGCATGTTTCAAATATTTATGAATCCCTTGGTGATTATAAATTGGCAATGTATTACCATAAACTTTATGTCGATGCCTATATCGATTTAAAGGAAAATGCCATTAGGGGCTTAGAAACGGAAGCCTTATCCAAATATGAAACTGGCCAAAAAAACGCAACCATTTTTTATCAGGACGAAAAAATTGCACAACAAAAAAAGTTGCAAATTCTATATGTTGTATTGGCTGGCCTGCTGTCGATTATTTTATTTGGATTGCTCTACTATTATCAAAAAAGGAAAAAGAGAAATCAAATATTGACAGGGTTAAATTCCCAATTAGACACCAAAAACAGACAAAATGAATTGCTGATTAAAGAAATTCACCATCGGGTAAAAAACAATTTGGAATTGGTTAAAAGCTTGCTTGCACTCCAATCTGCCCAATTAGAAGAATCCGCCACCAAAGATGCCATGATAGCAAGTCAAAACCGTGTACAATCCATGGGAATTATTCATCAAAAATTGTATCAGGGGGAAAATTTGGGAAGCATCGATATGAAAGATTACTTTATCAATCTGGGCGAAGGTATTTTGGATACATTTAATGCTGAAGAAAAAGTAAAAATAGAATGTGCAATGGAAACGCTAGAATTGGATGTTGACACTGCCGTACCCATCGGATTGATTGTCAATGAACTACTTACCAATGCTTTAAAATATGCATTTCCAAAAGACGGAAAAGGCAACATCATGATTAGCCTAGCACAATCCACCGCGGAAACCTTGACCTTAAAAGTAGCAGATAATGGTATCGGAAAAGTGATGGGCTTGGCACCAAAAGGCACTGGATTCGGTTCACAATTGATTCAATTATTGACACACCAACTTAACGGAAAGATGCTGGAAACGAATCATGATGGTACATCAGTCGTATTTCAGTTTAAAATTAAAACGGCCGCATAATGGAATAATTCATTGAGTTGTTTTCAATAATGTTACCAACCCTTATAAAATCGCCATCAAATTGAATTCATTTTAACGATTGTTTAAAAAAATTACAACCATGCAAGTAAAGCGAATTAGTAAAGCGATTTACCTCAATTACTTTAAATCATTACTATGGTACGTTCCTGTATTGTTTTATGCGAACGGATTTTCACAAAGCTCACAGGAAAAATATTACAGTCCAGAAAATGTGCTTGCTTTGAGCAGAGCCTATCAGGACAAGGCAGTGTGGTTTAAAGAAATGCCCCATTTTAACCGGGACAGTACGGTTTTTTATTTTGATAAGGCAGCGCTAATACTCCAGAATAGCCAGCCCCTACAATATGAACGTTTGGCTGATTTGTATCGTGATATCACGGATAGGGCAAATAGGTCTCATAACTTTAATGTAGTGGATTCGCTGGCACCCATAGGTTGGGCTTACTACGAAAAAATACCGGAAAGCAAAAAAGATAAGGTTTTGGGTTATGACTTATTGATCAATTGGGCGTTGATAAAAATTATAAGAGGAGAACCAAAACCAGGGCTAGAACTTTTTGTTAAAGCCATTGACTTGTTAAAAGATGATCCCCGACCCGAAATTCAGCTTAAAATAATGAAAGATAAGGGTAGATTCTATTATCAATATGGTTTGCCTGAAGAAGAAGAAATAGCAATTCAACATATAAAAGAGAGTATGATTGGCTATCAAAATTCAGACTACCCGGAAAAGAAGGAGTCCCTTGTCATAGCCTACAAGCTATTGACATACCATTTTGGAGTTTCAAATCCCGACTCGACTGACTATTATATGAATCAATTTAAACAGCTATTGCCCCAACTCACCAATCCATTCCACCATACTTGGTACTATTATTCAATGGGCAATAATTTAATTGATAGGGAAAAATATGAAGAAGCAAAATCTTACCTGATTAAAACCATTCAACTGTTAGAGGAATATAACCTCACTACTATTGATACATACCAATTTGCCCATTCCCGTATAGGAGACATTGCCAAAGCAGAAGGCAACTATGATGAAGCTATTGCCTATTATGAAAAAGCCAAGAATTCCTCAATTGCAATTAATACTAAAGCAAATACTGCATATTTTATCAATAAATTATTCAGTATTTATGAGCTTAAGGGCGACTACAAGGCCGCTCTTAAATATCATAAAGAGTGGGTAGAGACGAACAATATAATCGAAGTAGAAAGAAACGAAAGAAGCCTTCGTGAAAGTGAATTGCAGGTGAATGTTCTACAACAAGATCAAAAGCTTGCTGCTAATGAACAACGACAACTTATTTATATTGTCGCCTTAGTTATTGGTGCTTTACTGCTCGGATTATTATATCGAAATTTCAGACTTAAACAAAGGGGTAATCAGAAATTAAAAGCATTGAATGGAGAGTTGGCTGATAAAAATATTTTGCTTGATAAACGTAATAGTGAAAACGAACTGCTCCTCAAAGAAATCCACCATCGGGTAAAAAACAATTTGGAATTGGTTAAAAGCTTGCTCGCCCTGCAGTCGGCGCAATTGGAAGAATCCGCCACCAAAGATGCCATGATAGCAAGTCAAAACCGTGTACAATCCATGGGCATCATTCATCAAAAATTGTATCAAGGTGAGAATTTAGGAAGTATTGAAATGAAAGATTATTTCTTAAACCTTGGTGAAGGTATTCTAGACACCTTCAACGCGGAAGATAAAGTAAACATAGAATGTGCCATGGACAATTTGGAATTAGACGTTGACACTGCCGTCCCTATCGGATTGATCGTTAATGAACTACTTACCAATGCTTTAAAATATGCATTTCCAAAAGATGGTATAGGCAATATCATGATTAGCCTAGCCCAATCCACACCGGAAACCTTAACCTTAAAAGTGGCCGATAATGGCATCGGAAAAGTAATCGGCTTGGCACCGAAAGGTACTGGTTTTGGATCGCAATTGATTCAATTGTTAACGCAACAACTTAACGGTAAGATGCTGGAAACAAATCAAGATGGCACATCAGTAGAATTTCAGTTTAAAATTAAATCGGCTGCATAATGCAAAAAATTAAGGTGACGTTTATATTAATGTTAACCAACACTAATATATTATCATCAAGTTGAATTGATGTTAAAGAATGTTTATGACAGAATCAATACCATTACAAGTAAACAAAATTAGTCAAGCGATTTACCGCAACTACATTAAATCATTACTATGGTGCGTTGCTGTATTGTTTTATGCGATCGGATTTTCACAAAGCTCACAAATCAAAAATTACAGTCTAAAAAATACGCTTGCATTAAGCGAAACGCATTCCAAAAAAGCTTCTTGGTTTACCAATATGCCACAGTATAACAAAGATAGTTCTCTTTTTTATGCAGATAAAGCACTCAAGGTGTTGGATGCCAAAGAGCCACTTCATCAAACAAAAGTTTTAAGGCTACAATTTGAAAAAATGAAAAATAGCGATAATAAGTTCTCATTATCCATAATGGACTCTTTGACAGAAATCGCTTGGAATAAAGTAAAAGATTTAAACCGTGACAAAGAGGAAAACAAATTACTCCTTTTTGATTATCTAGCGTATTGGTCAGACCTTAAAATGAGTATAGGCGACCGACCAACATCACTGGGTTTATTTACCAAAGCAATATTAATATTAGAAACCAATAAAGATCCAGAAACCCAGGCTAAAATTAATTTGCACAAAGGCCTTTTTTATGCTAGATATGGGCTTCCAGAAGAAAAACAACTCTCAATTGACAATTTACACACAAGTCTTAAATACTATGAAAATACTGAAATAGACGAAAATCAAAATGAACTTTATATGGTTTATGCCCAACTTATTTATCAATATACAGGCACGAACAAAGATTCCACCATGGTTTATTATGACCGTTTGAAATCGCATCTTAAAGTTTATCCAAAACCATTGGCACATATATGGTATTACAATATGTATAGCTTTGATCTTATTCAACAAGCAAGCGCAAACAAAGAAGGTGTCAACGGAAAAAATTACGAAGAAGCTCGAGAAAATATATCAAAGGCTTTGGAAATCTTGACAACCTATGATATGCAAAGCCACAGTTTCTATCCTTATTTCTTTTCCTTGTTGGCCGATATAGACTTTTACAACAGTAATTTTGATGCGGCACTAAACAATTATAAAAAGGCATACGATCTTTACAAAGCAATGGACGAAGTTTATTATTCGACCCTTCAGTTAAAAAACATAGGGGATTCATACAAATCGATGGGCGATTATGAGAACGCCTTAAAATTCCAAGAGCAATATTATAACGAATCACTCCAAATAGAAAAAGAAAAAAATGACCGTAGCTTGCGCGAAAACGAGTTACAGGTCGACATAATTACGCAGGAAAAATCATTATCTCAAAAGCAAAGTCAACAAACCATACTTTTGACTGTATTAGGCATAGGTATTATTTTTCTGGGACTTATTTATCGAAATTACAGGTTAAAACAAAGCAGTAATCTAAAATTGGCCAAAGTCAATGAAGACCTCAATATAAAAAACAAACAAAATGAATTGTTGCTTAAAGAAATCCATCATCGGGTAAAAAACAATTTGGAATTGGTTAAAAGCTTGCTCGCCCTGCAGTCGGCGCAATTGGAAGAATCCGCCACCAAAGATGTCATGATAGCAAGTCAAAACCGTGTACAATCCATGGGAATCATTCATCAAAAATTGTATCAGGGTGAGAATTTAGGTAGTATTGAAATGAAAGATTATTTCTTAAACCTTGGCGAAGGTATTCTAGACACCTTCGATGCGGAAGATAAAGTAAAAATAGAATGTGCCATGGACAATTTGGAATTAGACGTTGACACTGCCGTACCTATCGGATTGATCGTCAATGAACTTCTTACCAATGCTTTAAAATATGCATTTCCAAAAGACGGTAAAGGCAATATCAAGATTAGCCTGGCGCAATCCACACCAGAAACCTTGACCTTAAAAGTTGCCGATAATGGTATTGGAAAAGTGATGGGCTTGGCACAAAAAGGTACTGGATTCGGTTCACAATTGATTGAATTATTGACACAACAACTTAACGGAAAGATGCTCGAAACGAACCATAGTGGTACGTCAGTAGAATTTCAATTTAAAATTAAATCGGCCGCATAATGGGACAACCTATAAAAATACTCATTGTAGAAGATGAAATGATCATCGCTGCCAATATCTCCTTGCAACTTACACAACTAGGCTACGAAGTAACAGGAATTATACCGCGTGGAGAGGAAGCATTGCTACAGGTTAAGCAAAATCAACCCGATATTGTACTAATGGACATCCAATTAAAAGGCGAACTAGATGGTATTGAAACAGCGCAGATAATGCAGCAAGACTATGACATTCCTATCATATATTTAACGGCTAATGCCGATGATAGCCATTTTGAAAAGGCAAAATCAACACATCCCTTTGCATTTATTTCAAAACCTTTTAAAAAATTGGATTTACAGCGCGCCATTGAACTTACCATAAACCATATTCAATTAAAAGACTTTTCGAGTGCTGATCGCGATATTTCACCATTTATTTTGAGTGATTGCATCTTTGTCCGTAACCATGAAAAAATGGTTAAGGTCAACATTAAAGACATATTGCATATTGAAGCAGAACGCAATTATTGCAGGATCCATTCCAAAGACAAGGAATACTTATTGGTCATCACTCTCAAGGATTTGGATGAAAAACTGCCACAAAAACATTTTTTGAGAATTCATCGTTCATTTATTGTTAATATTTCCCAAATAGATGAAATTGGCAATACCCATGTGGTCATCTCTAAAAAGGCCATTCCCATTAGTAAAACCCTAAAAGACGAATTACTCAAGCGACTGCAAACCATATAAACTTGCCGATAAATTATTCAATGCCTTCGGACAAAACAAAGCTACTTTCGTCCTAACGTGCTTTTTATTACCAATGATTATCAGTTATTTAGAGAGTGAATTATAACTAGTTCATCACATATTAACCACTAAAAGCTATTAATCATGAAAATTTTAACAAATTCGCTGTTAACGGCAATCTTGCTAGTTACGGCATCAACAACCACTATTGCACAAAATCAAGCCTACTGGATACACATAGACCAGGTAAAACCATCAAAACAAGCAGAGTATGAACAAGTCAGCAAAGATTTTGTGGAGGCCTGCAAAAAACATGATCTTAAAGAGGCTGATTTTTCTGTCGCACACGTGAGTGACGGCAGCTATTTAAGCATTGCTCCTGTTGAAAACATGGCGGCCTTTGATAAAAATCCGTTGGCTCCTTTAATGGAAAAAATGGGTGAAGAATCATTCAGGGCACTGTTTTCACGATTTAATGAATGCTATGATAAACACGGTGATGCGGTCATTATTTTGAACAACGAACTCTCGCACATGCCAGATGGAATGACCTTAAACACCGTTGGTCAAGATTACCGCAAATGGCATTATCTCTATGTGACGCCAAAGAATTCAGCAAAACTTCGAGCTAAAATAAAAGAGATTACTGCGCTTTATGCAAAGAAAGGTGCTAAAGAACATTATAGAATCTACCATAGTGGCTTTGGAAATATGGAC
>JBGTCT010000173.1:0-9441 GCA_041748695.1 Aquaticitalea sp.
ACCCACGACCTGCTGATTACAAATCAGCTGCTCTAGCCAGCTGAGCTACATCGGCTTTTGAGACTGCAAATATAATCTTGAAAACTATATCTGCAAATCTTTTGAAAAAAATTATCCTAAATTGTTTATTTTTTCGATCAAAGCACGTCCTTTTGTTTCCAATTCCTTTTGAATGGCTGTAAAATGTGCTTTTTTATTTTCCACTTTTCTTTCATTTACCTTTGCAATCAATGCATCAAATGTCGCAATGGCCTCGTCAATGATGGCTTCACTCTTTTTGGTATCTTTTGACGTGTTGGTATATTCCCAAACGTAAACAGCTTCAATAATATCACCTAAAACATAATTGATGTCTTTTTTTAGGTCTCTAACATTTCCCATAATCTAATTTTAATTTAATTTGACTGCAAAATTAAACATAAACTTCCAATACTGTCCCATTTTTGGAATCAATTTGATAGGTTTTGATTGCAGCTGGAAGTAAAATGGTCTCTCCTTTTTTAATAGTTTCGGAATAATTTGCTGATTTTATAGTGGCTTCTCCATCAACACATATATAAATAATGAATGAATCTTGGGAGTTTTCCTTTTGTATCTTGGAATCAATTTTTAAATAATTCGTTGTAAAATAAGGGCAACTTACCATTTCATTGGATTGATTCGCTGTTTTAGAATACTCGATCCTAAAATCATCTTTCATTTCAAAATCAATGGCATCAATGGCTAAATCGATATGCAACTCGCGGCTGTTTCCTTGTGAATCCAAACGATCCCAATCGTAAACCCTGTATGTTATATCGCTGGTTTGTTGTATTTCGGCAAGCAATACGCCTGCTCCAATGGCGTGAACACGCCCAACATCTATAAAATAAGTATCGCCTGTCGTGACCGTATCAAAATTGAGAATCTCGGTTAGTTTTTTTCTTTTTAGATGGTCTAGATAGATTTCTGGAGATACTTTTTGATTAAACCCAACAATCAATTTGGCATTTTCATCCGCTTGCATCACATACCACATCTCTGTTTTTCCAAAGGAACTGTGCCGTTTTGCTGCCAACGCATCGTTGGGATGCAATTGAATGGACAAATCTTCCTTGGCATCAATGAATTTAATCAACAACGGAAATTTATTCCCAAACTTACGGTAATTCTTCTCGCCTATCAAATCTGCTTTGTAAGTGCTCAACAAATGTTTTAAGGATTGGCCTTCGAGACTTCCGTTTTTTACTATAGAGGAGTCACCTTCCACATCTGTAATTTCCCAGCTTTCGCCAACGTTTGACAACTGTGACTTTTTGTTCAAAAGTGATTTTAATTTTTGTCCACCCCAAATTTTATCTTTTAAGATGGGTTCAAATTTTAGTGGATACAAAATGCTTTTCATGAGTAATTATTGACCAGAATAGGTAACAAAATTCCGAGGGGTTTCATAAAGTGTGACTTCCAATTGATTTGTGGATTTTAATTTCGATTTCAATTTATTGTAAATAACCACAACAATGTTTTCGGCCGTTGGGTTCAATTCCTTGAATTCTTCAACTTCCAAATTGAGATTTTTATGGTCAAAAGCATCTTCAATTTCTTCTTTGATAATATCTTTTAGAACTTTGATGTCAATCACATAACCAGTTTCAGGGTCAATATCATCGGTTACACTTACAATCAATTCATAATTGTGTCCATGAAAATTGGGGTTGTTACATTTACCAAATACAGCATCGTTTTTCTGGTCTGTCCAATCTTTTCGATACAATCGATGTGCGGCATTAAAATGTGCCCTTCTGCTTACGGTTACTTTCATTTGTGCGCTAAATTGATGTGTTGGTAAAATTTATCAAAAATAATTTTGAACCATTCGGTATATAATTCAGGATGCGATTGCATGTCATTTTTTACATTGTCAAGCGACATCCATTTCCATTCAGATACTTCATCAGGATTGATTTTTGGTTCCGAATTAAAATTTCCGACTAATATATGGTCAAATTCGTGTTCTGTTAATCCATTATCAAACGGCGCTTTGTAAATAAAAGCAATCGTGTCTTTAAGTTCAGTGACAAAACCCATCTCTTCCTGCAGGCGTCGTTGACCAGCTTCAATGTTATTTTCACCTACACGTTGATGGCTGCAACAAGTATTCGTCCATAAATTCGGGGAATGATACTTGTGTGAAGCACGTTTTTGAAGCATCAATTCGTTGTTGTCATTAAAGACAAACACCGAAAATGCCCTGTGCAAAACACCTTTTTCATGCGCTTCGAGCTTGGCCATTGTTCCGACTTGTTGGTCGTTTTCATTGACAAGTATTACTTTTTCTTCTGTCATAGCATACAAAAATACTACTTAATAATCACTATTGATAATATTTATGTTAAATTGAATTAAGGCTTTATTAGATTTCAGGGTTCAAAATTGAGAGTATGGAATTGGAGTTGATAATATGGTCCCAAATCTAAAGTCGCAACGTATAAGTCGGTATTCTCTTTTCTATTTTCTCTTTTCACTGTTCCTTTTGGAATTTGGAATTTGGAATTTGGAATTTGGAATTACAGAATTCATAATTTTAAAAGTATCTTTGCATCCATTTTGAGATATAGCTATGAGTTTTATTAAAGAAATCAACAGACGACGCACCTTTGGAATCATTTCGCATCCCGATGCTGGAAAAACAACCCTGACTGAAAAATTATTGCTTTTTGGTGGGGCAATTCAAGAGGCAGGCGCTGTAAAGAGCAACAAAATCAAAAAAGGAGCTACGAGTGATTTTATGGAAATAGAACGTCAGCGTGGTATTTCTGTTGCCACATCTGTACTCGCATTTGAGTATGACGGCATCAAAGTTAATATTCTCGATACGCCTGGTCATAAGGATTTTGCAGAAGATACATTCAGAACCCTAACTGCAGTTGATAGTGTCATCGTCGTGATTGATGTTGCCAAAGGTGTTGAGGAACAAACTGAAAAGCTCGTGGAAGTCTGCCGAATGCGAAAAATACCGATGATTGTATTCATCAACAAAATGGACAGGGAAGGTAAAGATGCTTTTGATTTGCTTGATGAAATAGAGCAAAAATTAGGATTGCAAGTCGTGCCATTGAGCTTCCCAATCGGTATGGGTTATGATTTTAAAGGCATTTACAATATTTGGGAGAAGAACATCAACCTGTTCAGTGGCGATAGTAAAAAAGATATTGAAGATACCATCGAAATTTCAGATCTGGAATCTCCAGAATTAAATAAACTTATCGGCGACAAAGCTGCAAACACGCTCCGCGAAGAGCTGGAACTAATTGAAGGCATCTATCCAACATTTGACAAGCAAGCCTATTTAGACGGATTACAACAGCCTGTGTTTTTTGGGTCTGCATTGAATAATTTTGGTGTTCGCGAATTGTTGGATTGTTTTGTGGAGATTGCGCCAAAACCAAGGCCAAAGCAAAGTGAGGAGCGTTTGGTAAAACCCGAAGAAGAAAAGTTTACGGGATTCGTGTTTAAAATCCATGCCAATATGGATCCTAACCATCGGGACCGTTTGGCATTTGTGAAGATTGTGTCGGGAAAATTTGAGCGTAATAAACCATATTTGCATGTGAGACATGGAAAGAATTTAAAATTTTCCAGTCCGAATGCCTTTTTTGCTGAAAAGAAAGAAATTGTCGATGTCTCTTATCCTGGTGATATTGTTGGACTTCACGATACAGGAAATTTTAAGATTGGTGATACGTTGACTGAAGGTGAAAACATCAATTACAAAGGAATTCCAAGTTTTTCCCCAGAACATTTCAGGTATATCAACAATGCTGATCCTTTAAAATCAAAACAATTATTTAAAGGAATTGATCAGCTGATGGATGAAGGTGTTGCACAATTATTTACGCTAGAACTCAATGGCAGAAAAGTGATTGGAACGGTTGGAGCCCTACAATATGAAGTAATCCAATACCGATTGGAGCATGAATATGGCGCGAAATGTACCTATGAAAATTTGAATGTTCACAAAGCTTGTTGGGTAGAACCAAAAGATCTTAAAAGTGATGAATTCAAGGAATTCTTAACGGTAAAGCAGCGCTATTTGGCCAAAGACAAACAAAATCAATTGGTGTTCTTGGCAGATTCGCCTTTTTCATTGCAGATGACCCAACAAAAATATCCGAATATCACATTTCATTTTACATCGGAGTTTAAATAAGGGAACCAAATTCCAAATTCCAAGCACCAAATTCCAATATCCAAATTCTAGTTTCTAGCTTTTAGCTTTTAGCTTCTAGTTTCTCTATTATCCACTTGGAATTTGGAATTTGAGTTTTTCTTTTTTGATTTTTCTTGTGTATTTCATCGATTTTAACTTTTAAATCGCGTATTTAATCGAATTTTTATTACATTTAATCGATAAATGATGTCTTATTTTGTCAAGTTCGATACATTTATTCCAATAAAAATGTGTTAATAAGTTGTATTTCAAATTATTAACACGTTTGAGAAAATAGATTCAAACCCCAAATTGATCTACTTATGGAAACTGTTGCTAATGTATTCAGTAATAGAGATATTACTGTTACCTACGAACCCTTTGTTTGCATCAATGCCGAGCGTTGTGCAAGAGAACTTTCAAATGTTTTTAGAAATTCCGTGATTCCTTGGATTGACCTAGAAGGCGATTCGACGGAAAAAATCATTCGACAAGTCAAAAAATGTCCTTCGGGAGCCTTAAAATTTTCCTATAACAAAATGAACGATAAAGTAGCCTAACTGAACTTTATCTAAAAAAAATCCCTTTGATTCGTATTATCGCAATCAAAGGGATTTTTTATAAACCTAATAAAATTTTTATGCCTGACCAGTAGGACCGAAATTCAAAGGAATCGGTGGTTGCTCATAGTCTTTAATCTCGCCATGCGCTTTCTCAAAACGACCTACGTTTTCTCCCAATGCTTTTAGCAAACGCTTGGCATGCTGTGGGGTCAGGATAATTCGAGATTTCACTTTACTTTTTGGTGTTCCTGGCATAATACTCACAAAATCAACGACAAATTCGGATACCGAGTGGTTGATGATTGCCAAATTGGAATAAATTCCTTCTGCAACTTTTTCATCCAATTCGATATTGATCTGCCCTGGTTTTGGAGCTTCTTTGTTATCACTCATTTGATACTTATTAATATGAATTCAAAACGCTCCGCCTTTAGTCTCTATTCTTGATTCTAAAAGCGAAGCGGTCTTGATTCTTTTTATTTAGTTATAATTAAACTCTTCTTTAGCTTTCATCATTTGGTTGAATTCCTCTTTAGAACCCACAATGATGTGCTCGTAACGTCTAACACCTGTTCCTGCAGGAATTCTATGTCCTACAATAACATTCTCTTTCAATCCATCAAGGGTATCAACTTTAGCGCTTACAGCAGCCTCATTTAATACTTTGGTTGTCTCTTGGAACGATGCCGCAGAAATAAACGATTTGGTCTGTAACGATGCTCTTGTAATACCCTGCAAGATTGGTGTTGCTGTAGCTGGATTTGCATCTCTCGCCACTGCCAATTTACCATCCTCACGTCTTACAATGGAGTTTTCATCCCTTAACTGACGCATGGTAACCATTTGCCCTGGTTTAAGAGTTTTAGAATCTCCAGCATCTTCAATGATTTTCATTCCAAATATTTTATCGTTTTCTTCAATAAAATCTGATTTGTGGATTAATTGATCTTCCAAGAAAATCGTATCTCCTGAATCAATCACTCTAACCTTACGCATCATTTGTCTTACAACAACTTCAAAATGCTTGTCATTGATCTTCACACCTTGCAAACGGTACACTTCCTGAACTTCATTAACCAAATACTGTTGTACGGCAGAAGGTCCTTTGATGTTAAGGATATCGTCTGGAGTGATAGATCCATCAGATAAAGGCATACCAGCTTTTACGTAATCATTTTCCTGTACAAGAATCTGATTTGATAATTTAACCAAGTATTTTTTAACTTCACCCAATTTAGATTCGATGATAATCTCACGATTACCACGTTTGATTTTCCCGAAGGAAACTACACCATCAATTTCACTCACAACCGAAGGATTGGAAGGATTACGCGCTTCAAACAATTCTGTTACCCGTGGAAGACCACCCGTAATATCTCCAGATTTTGCTGATTTACGCGGAATTTTCACCAATACTTTACCTACGTTAATTTTCTCACCATTGTTAATCATCAAGTGGGCACCAACTGGTAAGTTATAAGATCTTAAGGTATTACCTTTTGAATCCTCGATATGTAATGTTGGAATCAATTTTTTGTTTCTCGATTCTGAAATCACTTTCTCTTGGAAACCTGTTTGCTCATCAATTTCGACTTGGTAGGTAATACCTTGTTCGATATTTTCATAAGACACTTTTCCTGCAAATTCAGAAATGATAACACCGTTATATGGATCCCATGAACAAATCACATCACCTTTAGATACTTTTTGACCTGGCTTCACATAAATAAACGATCCGTAAGGAATGTTGTTGGTACTTAATGTAATTCCAGTTTTAATATCTACCAATTTAAGCTCTGATGTACGTGAAATCACAACATCAACAGGGTTTCCTTGGTTATCGGTTCCTTTAACGACTTTTAAATCTTCAATTTCCGCAATACCGTTGAACTTAACAGTTAATTTATTTTCTTCAGAAATGTTACCTGCAATACCACCTACGTGGAAAGTACGAAGTGTTAACTGTGTACCAGGCTCACCAATAGATTGAGCAGCCACAACACCTACAGCTTCACCACGTTGTACCATTTTGCCAGTCGCTAAATTACGACCGTAACATTTTGAACAAATACCTTGTTTAGCTTCACATGTCAATGCCGAACGCACTTCAACAGAATCCAATGCAGATTCTCCGATACGTTTTGCAATATGATCGTGAATATGATCTCCTGCTTTTACCAATACTTCTTCAGTCATTGGATCGTAAACGTCATTTAACGAGGTTCTACCAACGATTCTATCTTCAAGAGTTTCAATGATTTCTTCATTTTTCTTCAATGCAGATACTTCAATACCTCTCAATGTACCACAGTCTTCGCTGTAGATAATCACATCTTGAGACACATCCACCAAACGACGAGTAAGGTAACCAGCATCGGCAGTTTTAAGTGCTGTATCGGCAAGACCTTTACGAGCACCGTGAGTAGAGATAAAGTATTCCAAAATCGAAAGACCTTCCTTAAAGTTGGAAAGAATTGGATTTTCGATAATCTCGCCACCACCTGCATTTGATTTTTTAGGCTTTGCCATCAAACCACGCATACCAGTTAACTGACGAATCTGTTCTTTAGATCCACGAGCACCAGAATCAAGCATCATATACACAGAGTTGAATCCTTGTTGGTCTTCACGAATGTTTTTCATTGACAATTCAGTCAAAGCTGCATTCGTAGACGTCCAGATATCAATAACTTGGTTGTAACGTTCGTTGTTGGTAATCAATCCCATGTTGTAGTTGGCCATAATACCATCTACTTCTTTATTGGCACTATCAATCATTCCTTGTTTTTCTTCCGGAATAATGATATCACCAAGACTGAATGACAAACCACCTTGGAAGGCAAACTTGTATCCTAGATCTTTGATTTCATCCAAGAATTCAGCTGTTTCAGGAACGCTAGTTGCTTTAAGGATGTTTCCAATAATATCACGCAATGACTTTTTGGTCAATACCTCATTGATATAACCAGCAGCATGCGGCACTTTTTCGTTGAACAATACACGTCCAACGGTCGTTTGGATAATTTTTGGCGCCAGTTTTCTTTCATCATTGAAATCTAATGCCCTCACTCTAATGGAAGCATTCAACTCAACTTTTTTCTCATTGTAAGCAATATTTACCTCTTCAAATGAATAGAATGTTAAGCCTTCACCTTTTACTTTAACTGCGTCTGTAGACTTACGCTCCTTGGTCATATAATATAAACCAAGCACCATGTCTTGAGAAGGTACAGTAACCGGAGAACCGTTTGCTGGATTCAAAATATTGTGAGAAGCCAACATCAATAATTGCGCCTCAAGAATTGCTTCAGGGCCCAAAGGCAAATGCACCGCCATTTGGTCACCATCGAAATCCGCATTAAATGCAGTACATACCAATGGATGCAATTGAATCGCCTTTCCTTCAATCAATTTTGGCTGAAACGCTTGAATACCAAGTCTGTGAAGTGTAGGGGCGCGATTTAAAAGCACTGGATGTCCTTTTAAAACATTCTCTAAAATATCCCAAACTACAGGTTCTTTTCTATCTATTATTTTCTTTGCAGACTTCACAGTTTTTACAATCCCACGCTCAATCAATTTTCTGATGACAAATGGTTTGTATAATTCTGCCGCCATATCTTTTGGCAATCCACATTCAAATAATTTTAATTCTGGTCCCACGACGATTACCGAACGTGCTGAATAATCCACACGTTTACCTAAAAGGTTTTGACGGAAACGTCCTTGTTTTCCTTTTAAGGAATCAGATAATGATTTTAATGGCCTGTTGGAATCCGTTTTTACGGCTGATGCTTTACGAGTATTGTCAAATAATGAATCTACCGATTCTTGCAACATACGTTTCTCGTTACGTAAAATAACCTCTGGAGCCTTGATTTCAACCAAACGCTTCAAACGATTGTTACGAATGATGACACGACGGTACAAATCATTTAAATCTGATGTTGCAAAACGACCACCATCTAAAGGCACCAATGGACGTAATTCTGGTGGAATTACTGGAATAGCCTTCATAATCATCCATTCTGGACGATTTTCACGGTTGGCATTGGAATCACGGAATGCTTCCACAACTTGGAGGCGTTTTAGGGCTTCCGTTTTACGTTGTTTTGATGTTTCGTTATTTGCCTTGTGACGCAACTCAAATGAAAGATCGTTCAAATCAATTCGTGCTAGCAAATCTATCAAGCATTCAGCTCCCATTTTTGCTATGAATTTATTTGGATCGTGATCATCCATATATTGGTTTTCCTGCGGAAGGGAATCGAGAATACTCAAGTATTCTTCCTCCGTTAAAAAATCCAATTTTTGTAATGGTTCACCATCTACATTTTTTGCATTACCTGGTTGAATCACTACGTAGCGTTCGTAGTAAATAATCATATCCAATTTTTTGGAAGGCAATCCTAAAAGGTATCCAATTTTGTTTGGTAACGAACGGAAATACCAGATATGTGCCACAGGAACCACCAAGTTGATGTGTCCTACCCTATCACGACGTACTTTCTTTTCGGTCACTTCAACGCCACAACGGTCGCAAACGATGCCTTTGTAACGTATTCTTTTATATTTACCACAAGCACATTCAAAATCCTTTACAGGACCAAAAATACGCTCACAGAACAAACCGTCACGTTCTGGTTTGTGTGTTCGATAATTAATAGTTTCTGGTTTTAGAACTTCACC
>JBGTCT010000174.1:0-32918 GCA_041748695.1 Aquaticitalea sp.
TACATTTGAGACCTTATCCATTATTTTTCCGTATGCCGCAATTGTTGCTGGTGTAGGACTTATTGAGAGTTTACTCACCTTGAATATTATTGACGAAATTACCGAGACACGCGGTAGAGGCAATAAAGAAGCAGTAGCACAAGGATCTGCCAATATTCTCTCGGGTGTTTTTTCTGGAATGGGAGGATGCGCCATGATTGGGCAAAGTTTAATCAATATATCGTCTGGTGCCAGGGCACGTTTATCTGGAATCGTTGCCGCTATTGCATTGCTAATGTTTGTGATGTTTGGCTCTGGACTGATAGAACGCTTACCTATGGCGGCCTTAACGGGAGTCATGATCATGGTAGCCATTGGAACTTTTGAATGGGCAAGTTTAAAAACATTTAACAAAATGCCAAAATCGGATGTTTTTGTGATGGTAACGGTTACTTTGGTAACTGTATTTCTCCATAACTTGGCGCTGGCCGTTATTGTAGGAGTCGTCATTGCCGCGCTTGTATTCGCCTGGGACAATGCCAAACGCATTAGAGCACGGAAATCGATAGACGACAAAGGTGTAAAACATTACGAAATTTACGGACCCTTGTTTTTTGGATCTGTAACCGCTTTTAATGAAAAGTTTGATGTTATGGGTGATCCTGAAGAAGTAATCATAGACTTTAAGGAAAGCCGTGTGGTTGATATGTCGGCCATTGAAGCTTTGAACAAAATAACCGAACGTTATTTAAAAGTTGGTAAAAAGGTGCATTTAAAGCATTTGAGCAGGGATTGTCAACAACTATTGCAAAACGCCGAACAACTCATCGATGTCAATGTGATTGAAGATCCTACGTATAAAGTTGTCGTTGATAAAATAGAATAGGTTGAAAATTCCCAAGTCAAATGAAAGATAATTTGGTTCTCATAATCTCAAAAACACAGATAAAACGGTCGAAATAGCGATAACATCCTATTAATACTAAAAAATGTCTTCGATTTATCGGTTGATATTTGTGTGTTAGGCACATAAAACCTACATTTAACCATAACGAATCTAAAAACAGTAAAAACATGGAAGCATATTGTGTAAAATGTAAATCAAAAAGAGAAATGAAAGACGCCGCCGAGACTACTATGAAAAATGGTAGAAAGGCTATGAAAGGCAAATGTCCAACCTGCGGAACAGGAATGTTCAGAATTATGGGTAAGGCGTAATCATTTTCTCGGAACACATTATAAACTCCTTAAGTAATTTGGGAGTTTTTTGTTTTAAAGCATCAAGTTTTTAAGGTTCTTACAAAAGCTGATAGCAAGGTTGAGTGCGCATATATGTATCTAAAGCCTGCATCGGTTAAATTAAATGTTTCTTAAATACTGAGTAAATAAAATGAAATCAAAAAGGTATACCCAAAACATGATAAAAAAACCAGCAAAAAACCATAGCCCATTGAATAGCGACTAATCTTAAAAAATTTAATCGCTTTCAAAAAAAAAGGCAGAAATTATAAAATACATTTATTATGATCTGTTATAGCAGGAAATATAAATGGAAAATGTAGCGAACAAGACATTCGTTTACATACCTTCAACCGCACTTTTAGCGTAAATATCAATCAATAAAAGACCAGTTCATTATCTTTGTACTTACCTGAATTTTTGTAATAGATATGCTGAATTCGTATGCGATTTAAAATCAGTATTTTAAGTGACACTATATGAGTTTTATAGAGTGAAAGACTGAAAGGCTAGACCATAAAAATTCGAATTGTAATCTATATTTAAACCTATATTTTACATAATGGATAAAGATTTTCTTGAGAATTTCCTTCAAAACTATATGGTTCCCATATTAGGGCTTTTGTTGTTGATTCTCGTTATCATAATAGTTTATTATCGTTTAAGTTTTGCTTACTTATCTTATAGAAAACGCCAGTTTCACACTAAAATATCGGATGCCATTACAAACCTAACCTTTTCTGGTTTGCAAGGTGAGGAATTAAAAAATGAAGTCGCGACATTTAAATCCCGTTTTCCATATCATAAAAAATGGTTTAAAGAATTGTTACTTTCCTCCATCCTAGATTTAAATCTGAACTTAAAAGGCGACTTGATCTATCAAATTAGGGAAATCTACATGGCCTTTGATCTTCATAAGCACAGTTTGAAGCTAATTAAACATCCTCACTGGAGCGTAAAGTGTACTGGAATCAATCATTTTCAGGCAATGAATTTTGTTCATGGTCAGAAATACATTAAACCATATATGACTTCTAAAAATACAATTTTAAGGTCTAATGCCTACATAGCGCATCTATATCTTACAACAGAGTCATTAGACACTTTAGTAGATTATCCAAATCCACTTTCGAGAGTGAATGAGTACAAAGTAATTGATATTTTGTATTTAAAAAATGATCCAATACCAAAAAACATTGACCGTTGGCTTGAAGCTAAAAATGACTCAATAGTTATATTGGGCTTGAAGATAATGGTATTCTACAACTATTCAGCCGCTCCACAAAACATTATTGCCTTACTAAAACATGAGACGTATAGAATACGGGAGGAAGCAATACAATCAATTAGGGAATTATTTTTAATAGATGCTGAAGAGGAATTGCAAAAGCAGTTTCATACGGAAGATAAATTGTTGAAAATAGAAATTTTGAAGTCCCTGTCAGTTATTGGAAGTGAATCGAGCGTTTTGTTTATTACCAATATTTTGAAAATCCAAGGTATTGATAAAGATATTAAAATGGAATTGCTGCGGTCTTTAAAGTCCATTGACTACAATTATTATGATTCCCGCTTTTTAATGGATCTGGATATCGAAAGCATGAAAGCACACCTTAATTCGTCTTATTTATGAACGACATCTACACCTATGTTCGGAATTTTATGGATGCCTACGAATGGTTCATAGTGCTCTACGCGTCACTCTATGTGATTTCTTATTTGTTTTTTGCATTTTTATCTTATGTCGCTATCAGCAGGTACGTCTTACTTAAACATTATATAAATGAAGACGTCTTATTAAAATCAAACGAAGCAATGGGTGTCTCTATTGTGGCACCGGCTTTTAACGAAGGTGCCACCATTGTTCACAATGTCAAATCATTATTATCTCTCTCCTACCCAAAATTTGAAGTAATCATCATTAACGATGGCAGTTCTGATGATACGCTTGAAAAACTGATTACAGAATTTGATTTGGTAAAGGTTCCATTTTACTACCAGAGAAAGATTGATACAGCTCCTGTGAGAGGACATTACAAATCTAAAAACCAGGTATATTCAAAGCTTTTGGTGGTCGATAAAGAAAATCGCAAATCAAAGGCCGATGCATCAAACGCCGGAATTAATTCATCACAATATCCCTTGTTTTTGTGCACGGATGTAGATTGTATCCTAAAGCCCAATACGATAGTAAAACTCGTTAAGCCTTTTATTGAAACCAAAACGAAAGTGATTGCAGCAGGAGCAACCATAAGGAGTTCGAATGCAAGTGAAGTCAATGAAGGCTTTTTGGTGAAGGTTCATTACCCTAGCCAATGGTATCCTATGTTTCAGGAACTGGAATATGTGCGTGCATTTTTATTCGGCAGAATGGCTTGGAGCCAATTAAATAGTCTCATTTTGGTTTCTGGAGGATTGGGGATGTTTGATAAGGAGATAGCCATTGAAGCTGGCGGGTATATGCATACCTCCTTGGGTGAGGATATGGAACTCATCATTAGGATGCGCAAAGTTATGTATGACAGAAAACAGAAATTTAGAATTACTTATATCCCTGAATCTCTTTGTTGGACAGAAGTGCCTCCCAATCTTAAAATTTTAATGCGGCAACGCATACGTTGGGCGAGAGGACTCATCCAAACCCTTACGATGCATAAGAATATGTTTTTTAATTTCAAATACGGAAAAACAGGTTGGTTGGCACTTCCCTATTTTTTCTTTTTTGAATTTTTGGCTCCCATATTAGAGGCTTTCGGTGTTGTGTTGATTGTGATTAGCTTAATATTATCCAAATTTTATCCAGGCTTTATTAACTTTGACTTCTTGCTATGGTCCATGTTGTTTATCTACTTTTTTTATATCAATATTACCATTATTTCCATTTTACTCGATGAACTGCTTTATAAAAGTTACGCAAATATCAGAGAATTATTAAAGCTTATTGGTATGGCCATGATTGAGCCTATTTTGTATCATCCAGTGGTTGTGGTAGCTGCCATAAAAGGGTATTGGCAATTTTTCTTAAAAAAAGAAGCTACTTGGGGCGTCATGGTAAGAAAAGGATTCACCACCACAAAAAAATAAACCATCTTAAATGAAGATTTTAAATACACCTCCAATTTGTATAAACATGTGTTCTATTTTTGTTTGCTCACTATTCTTTAGCTTTCAAACGGCAGTTGCGCAAACCATTAATGTTGATAGTTTACTCGTAAAAGCCTATGCTTCTTTAAAACAAAAAGAATATACGAAGGCTTTAAAACAAGCACATTTGGGATACAAAGTGAGTCCTGAATATCTTGACTTTCAGGTGTTGATTGGTCGCGTACATCAATTAACCAACAAACGGGATAGTACCAGAATATATCTCAACCGGGTTTTGCAACAAAACAGCGCTTACGAAGAAGCCTTTGGTTATTTGATCAATTTGGAAATGGAAACGCAAAATTGGGAACAGGCAGAGACAATAATCGACAAGGCCATTCGTGCTCATCCAACCAATAAATCATTTCGCTTAAAAAAATTACAGCTATATCAGTTACAAGAGGATGTAGACAATGAACGTAAATACTTGAATGATTTATCAACTCTTTATTCAGATGACTCAGAGATTAAGCAACGTATCTTCTGGTTAGATTCCCGTTTTAACAGTGACCGCATAGGTTTGCAATACAGTATTACCACTTTTGACCGCGATGGTATTGGGCCTTGGCACTTGGGAACAGTTCAATATATAGGTGAACGGCAATGGGGTTCTGTTTTAGGAAGGGTAAATTATGCCCATAGGCGCTCAAATGGGGCAATGCTGTTTGATGGAATTCAGTTTGAAGGGGAGACTTATTTCTTTACAGGCAAAAACAGTTATGCAAATGTTTCGGCAGGCTATTCTGATGACTTGGTCTTTCCAAAATGGAGATTGGGAGCTTCCTATTTTCAGACTTTACCCAAAGGCTGGGAGATTGACCTAGGGATGCGTTACACCTACGTTGCAGAACAAAATATAAATACAGTAGCACTAGGATTTGGAAAATATTTAGGGTCCTATTGGATGCATTTTAGATCATTTTTACAGTTGCAAAATGAAAATGTTTATCCAGCATTTACTTTAACATCACGCTATTATTATAATACGCGATTTGATTATGTAAATTTAATACTGGGATATGGCACCTCTCCCGATGAGCGCATCCTTCAGGCAGATCTAAATCAGCGTATCGAACTCAACTCGTATAGAGCTGGAATCGGTTATTATAGACAATTTGGAAGGCATTTTATTACTGGTATTCAAGCCGTTTATAACCGTCAGGAATACATTGAAAACAATTGGCAAAACGAGTTAGAAACCTTTTTAATGCTTCATTACCGACTTTAATAGTTAGCTAAATAATTAAACTGCACTTATTGCAAGTGAAGACAACCCTTAAAAATAAAAGTAGGAATTGTATTGTGAATATAAAATAATTTTCTATTTTAGCCCATAGATGGTGTTTTTCGCCCAAAAAACCCTTCTGTTTATTTTACCCAAATCTATTAAACCTATGACCCACGCAGAAAAAATTCTTGTCGTAGAGGATGATCAACTCACATCCCGAATTTTAAATTTTATTCTTAAAAAAGAAGGATACGCTGTCTCTAGCTCTCAAAACGGATTAGACGCGATTGAACGTTTACATGTTATTCAACCCGATATGATCATAACAGATGTCATGCTTCCTCTAAAATCTGGACTAGAGGTTACTAGTTATAGTAAAACCCATTTCCCGCATATTCCAGTTATTGTCTTATCGGCATTGGGTGAGGAAGAAGGTACTGTTGCCAAAGCCTTCAATCTCGGAGCTGATGATTTTGTTGCTAAACCTTTTAATCCGAATGAATTGCTGCTTCGTGTAAGACGCTTGTTAACGAAATTAGAAGTGACAATAGCTGTTTAAATTGTATAATTTATTAAAAGTAAATCGATAAAAATTACTCACAAAAGTCAAATCCAACTTGTTGAATCTGGCTACTATAAATCTTGAGTGATCAGCTATAATATATCAAGTTTCAAAAAAATATTATTGAATGCTCCATCAACATGGTTCTTGAATTTGTTTTTGATACCATAGATAAAATTTCTTGGAAAAGCAGTCCTTAATGGTTAATCAGTTGGTTAACCATCCATTTAGCAACTTCAGCGGCATTACCGGCTTAAAGAATTATCGTAAAAAGCAGAATTTAATCAACAATCACCAACACATATAAGTGCTTATTCTCTTCCCTTGGGGAAGGGCTTGAAATGGGATTACAAGTACTTCTCCAGCACCAAATCAGTAATTCCACCATGGCTAGCGTGTTTTACGACGACACCATTTTTAATTACCAACAGTTGAGGCGACTCATGCACCACATTAAAACGGTTCGCGATTTCGCTGGAAATAGCTCTGTTTTCAAGCAAATCCAAATAGTAGAGATCCAGTTGATTAACTGTAATTGTGTACTCCTTCTTAAATTGACCAAACACCATTCTGCTGACTCCGCAACGCGTTGAATGTTTAAAAATGGCTTGTGGTATTGTTTTGGATTTTTCTACTATCGTGTCCAATTGCTCCATAGCCTCCAACGGAATCCAAGGTGTAGTATCTTCTGTTGACCGTTCTTTATTCCCTCCAAATAAGGTATCAAATAATCCCATGTTTTATGTGTTATGTTTTTTATGCTTCAGCGAAAAAAAAATAGGTTATAATTAATTTTTAAGATATAAAAATCAGATATAGCACCCGATCTTTTTGTATCTTTAATAGATAAGTCGAAACAGTTTAGCAATCTTACAAACTGACCAAACGTCACGCTATTATTGGCTTTACAAGACATTTTGTCGCATCCTATCCAATGGTAAGGTAATTGACGTATTTCTTTTGTAAAATAACGATTTAAATAGTTTAAACCCTATGAACTTTAATAATTATACCATAAAATCACAGGAGGCCATTCAGCAAGCCCAACAGCTCGCTCAAAGCTTGGGACATCAGCAAATTGAAAATGAACACCTTTTTAAAGCCATTTTTGAAGTCGATGAAAATGTGCTGCCCTTCCTTTTGAAAAAATTGAATGTCAACATTCCTTTGCTTCAGCAAACATTAGACAAGCAACTCGAAAGCTTTTCCAAAGTAACAGGCGGCGAAATCATGCTATCGCGCGAAGCGAACAAGACTTTGAACGACGCTTCCATCATCGCCAAAAAGATGAAGGACGAGTATGTATCCATTGAGCACCTCATCCTCGCAATATTGAAATCAAACAGCAAGATTGCCCAAATGCTCAAAGATCAAGGCGTCACCGAAAAAGCACTGACTGCAAGTGTCAACGAATTGCGTCAAGGAGAAACAGTCACTTCCCAAAGTCAGGAAGAAACTTATAATTCCTTAAACAAATATGCCAAAAATCTTAATCAATTGGCAAAAGATGGCAAGCTAGACCCCGTAATTGGTCGCGATGAAGAAATACGGCGCATCTTGCAAATACTATCACGCCGTACCAAGAACAATCCTATTTTGGTAGGTGAGCCAGGCACAGGTAAAACCGCCATAGCTGAAGGTTTGGCGCATCGTATCGTCGATGGTGACATCCCTGAAAATCTAAAGGAAAAGCAAATATTCGCTTTAGATATGGGCGCTCTTATAGCTGGTGCCAAATACAAGGGTGAATTTGAGGAGCGATTAAAAGCCGTCATAAAAGAGGTAACTTCAAGTGAAGGCGACATTGTATTGTTTATTGATGAAATTCACACACTCGTTGGAGCAGGTGGCGGTCAAGGTGCGATGGATGCGGCCAACATCCTCAAGCCAGCATTGGCACGTGGCGAATTGAGAGCCATCGGTGCCACGACTCTTGATGAATACCAAAAATACTTCGAAAAAGATAAAGCCCTCGAACGCCGTTTTCAAAAAGTAATGGTCAACGAACCCGATGCCGAGAGCGCCATTTCCATCCTGCGGGGCATTAAGGAAAAATATGAAACCCACCACAAAGTACGCATCAAAGACGAGGCAATCATCGCGGCTGTTGAATTGTCGCAACGCTACATTACCAATAGGTTTCTTCCGGATAAAGCAATTGACTTGATGGATGAAGCGGCTTCCAAATTGCGCATGGAAATCAATAGCAAACCCGAAGAATTGGACGTTCTCGATAGAAAGATTATGCAATTGGAAATTGAAATTGAAGCTATTAAACGTGAGAAAGACGAATCCAAATTAAAAACTTTGCGTTCCGATTTGGCGAATCTCAAAGAAGAACGCAACGAAATCAAAGCAAAATGGAAAAGCGAAAAAGACGTTGTTGACAACATACAAACCATTAAATCAAATATTGAGGATTTCAAACTTGAAGCTGAACGCGCAGAGCGGGACGGCGATTATGGTAAGGTTGCAGAACTCCGTTATGGAAAAATCAAGGATGCCACCGAACATTTGGAACAACTCCAAAAAGAATTACAGGAAAACCAATCGGGAAGTCATCTCATAAAAGAGGAAGTAATATATGAAGACATTGCCGAAGTCGTCGCCAAATGGACAGGGATCCCAGTCACCAAAATGCTACAGAGCGACCGCGAAAAACTTCTCAAACTCGAAGATCAGTTGCACAAACGTGTTGTTGGCCAAGAGGAAGCGATTGTTGCCGTCAGTGATGCGGTAAGACGCAGTCGTGCAGGTTTGCAAAATCCGCATAAACCAGTGGGTACATTCTTATTCCTCGGTACCACAGGTGTAGGTAAAACCGAATTAGCAAAAGCATTGGCTGAATATCTTTTTGATGATGAAAATGCCATGACCCGTATCGATATGAGTGAATATCAAGAACGTCATGCCGTCAGCCGATTGGTAGGAGCACCTCCAGGATATATTGGTTATGACGAAGGTGGCCAGTTAACCGAAGCTGTGCGACGCAAACCTTATTCAGTGGTTTTGTTGGACGAAATAGAAAAAGCACATCCTGACACTTTCAACATTCTGCTACAAGTATTGGATGAGGGCCGATTGACTGATAACAAAGGTCGCGTAGCCGATTTTAAGAATACCATTATCATAATGACCTCCAATATTGGAAGTGACATCATACAACAACGTTTTGAAGCTACGAAAGATGTTGAAACAGCCATTGAGGCGGCCAAAGTAGATGTCTTGGGATTGTTAAAACAAAGCGTCAGGCCCGAATTCCTCAACAGGATTGATGACATCATCATGTTTACACCGTTGACTAAAAAGGATATTGTGGACATCGTAGGCCTACAATTAAAAGCCTTGACTAAAATGCTTATCAAACAAGGCATCACCTTTGACTCTACGCATGAAGCCATAGCATACCTTGCAGAAAAAGGCTATAATCCAGAATACGGAGCAAGACCTGTAAAGCGTGTCATCCAAAAAGATGTTCTGAACGAATTGAGCAAAGAGCTATTATCAGGAAGAATTAGTACAGACAGCATCATATTGTTGGATGCCTTTGATCAGAAACTGGTCTTTAGAAACCAAGGACATCTGGTCACTGACACTTTATAAGGAGTCAAAAATATGCTTCCATGAAGCAGCACATAAACCTTCTTTTAATCTTATAATAATTTGGCTTCAGCGGCTAATCACTAAAAATGTGATTAGCCATTGTTTTTTAGTCTTATTCTAGCTTAAAAACACACTCTTCTGAAATGTTAAAGAATTTATAAATGTGATTTTGTTATTCATTTAAGCTAAACTTTTTTTGATTAGCGAGCGTATTTATTAAAGAGTTAGGATAATTTTGTTGCATTCAATTTTCAACTTGATGTTTTAAAAATAAACATAATTATTAAGGGTCTCTATGATAGCGATTTATGAGAAAGTTTAGAAACATAAAATTACCGTTCATCTAAAAGTTAAATGATTTCTTTTATATACAAGTCCCAAATTATATTTTTATGATGCCTTAACCCCCTAAGAAATGAAAGTTAACAAATATATAGAGCATACGCTTCTGAAGCCGTGTGCGACTGAACGTCAAATTATAGCCCTGTGCAATGAAGCAAAAATGCATCAGTTTTATTCGGTTTGTATCAATAGCAGCTTTGTTCCGTTAGCAAAACAAATATTGTCTAAATCCAGTGTCAAAATATGTTCGGTTATTGGATTCCCAATAGGTGCTATGTCTACCGCAGCTAAAGTATTTGAAGCCGAACAAGCTATTAAGGATGGTGCCCATGAAATTGACATGGTTATCAATATCGGTTTATTGAGAAGTAGCAATTATGTAGCGGTTTTTAAGGATATTTCGAGCGTCAAACAAGCTATTGGAAAAATTCCTTTGAAAGTCATTCTTGAAATAAGCGAACTATCAAAAAATGAAATTGTTAAGGCTTGTGAAATCTGTCTCGATGCGAGTGCTGATTTTATCAAAACATCAACGGGCTTCTCTAAAAGTGGAGCAACTCTAACTGCTGTAAAGATTATCAGAAAGACGGTGCGAAACAATGCTAAAATCAAGGCCTCTGGAGGAATTGGCGATTATGAAACCGTAAAAAAATATATAGAAGCTGGTGCTGATAGAATTGGCACTTCTTCGGGTGTTGCTATTCTTTCCAACCAATTAACTTCTGCTGATTATTAATTTTTTATCTTTATGATAAATTCAGCAGATGAGTGTTCATATTGAAGCAAAACATGGCGATATAGCCGAAACCATATTACTTCCCGGCGATCCATTAAGAGCAAAATGGATTGCCGAGACTTTTTTTGAAAATCCCAATTGCTTTAATACCGTAAGAAACATGCTAGGTTATACTGGTACGTATCAAGGTAAACGCGTCTCAACAATGGGAACTGGAATGGGAGTACCAAGCATTTCAATTTATTCACACGAACTCATTACCGAATTTGGTGTCAAAAACCTTATTAGGGTGGGCAGTGCAGGATCGTATCAAAAGCATGTAAATGTTAGGGATATTGTTTTGGCAATGTCAGCTTCTTCAACTTCTGGTATGAACGAACTACGTTTTGGAGGTGCAGATTTTGCCCCAACTGCTGACTTCGGATTATTTCAACGAGCCGTGGAGGTAGCCAAGTTAAAAAACATTCCTATTAAAGCTGGAAACGTCCTTACCAGTGACCAATTTTATGCGGATGACTTCAAATCTTATAAAAAATGGAGCAAGTTTGGAGTACTGTGCGTAGAGATGGAAACTGCCGGACTTTATACAGTTGCTGCAAAACATAACGTGAATGCCTTGAGTATCCTTACGATCTCTGATTCGCTGGTAACTGGCGAGCAAACAACCTCCAAAGAACGTGAAACCACTTTTGCAGATATGATAAAAATTGCATTAGAGCTCGCTTAATTTGATTCGAATAACTAACTAATTTCAAATTGAATACTATGAAAAAATTGTTTTTATTTTCGATGATTGTGATGATGTCCTGCCTCTCTTTTTCGCAAGATGACAACAAACAACAATCCAATGAAGTGACCACTTTATATTTTATCCGCCATGCCGAAAAAGACCGAAGTAACCCTTCTGAAAAAGATCCTCACTTGATGAGAAAAGGATTGGAACGTGCAGAAAAATGGAGCCGTATATTTGTGAACATTCCATTTGATGCTGTCTATTCATCCAAATATAACAGAACAATGGAAACAGCACAACCAACCGCATACAAAAACAAGGTGGAAATCACAATTTACGATCCGCATGGTATTGATAGCAAAGCATTCGTTGCTGAAAATAAAGGTAAAAACGTTCTAATCGTCGGGCATAGCAATACCATTCATTCTTTTGTAAATGCCATTTTAGGAAATGAAAAACATCAAGAGATTGATGATACAGAAAATGGAAATTTGTATATCGTAACAATTATTGACGGGAAAGCTAGTGATCATCTACTGACCATTAATTAACCGTAACATTTTTAAGCTCGATGTTAGAAAGTAATTCCAGTTTGTTTTCTAAAAATAAACGATCCAAATCCTTAAGGGCAAGCGATGGGTCTTTTGGTTTGTAATTGTTATAGTCTACAATTCTCACTCCGTGGATGTAACGCTCATTAAAAGCTTCCCTAAAACGAAATCCAATGCCATCTTCTTCCTTATATGAATAAGCTAAATAATCGACCTTATCTGTAAGGATATTAACCCAATAAATAAAGATATCTTCAAAATCTTCACCGCCGCCTTCTTTATTAAATGTAACCTCTATTTTGTAATATGAATTGCCTTTTATTTCTACCTGATCTAAATAGGTTTTGTTCACTGCTGAATTATTTAAACCATACGGAAGCACTGAAAAATAATGCACGGAGTTTACAGATGCCGTGTATTTGGTTGCCATCGAATCGGGTATGGTTATAAGACTGTCATTCCGGAATCTTTCAAATCCTGAATTGCTTAACACGTCCTTGATATCATTTACGGAGTCCTTGAAAATGCGTTCGAAACGAAACTTTCCACCTGTTCGTTCAGCGTGATAGTGCATATCCCTAAAATCAAACGATATGGTTGATGTATCAATATGGCTTCCGCCAGAAACTTTAATAGAAGCGTCTATAATAGCATTGGCATTGGGAATTTCAGTTGGTTTCTCTTTGCAACTGAACAATAGAAAACTTAAAGTAATTAATAATATGTTTTTCATGATTCACATGGATTTGAATCTTGCAAAACTATCAATTACTTTTGGATCCTATTAAAAAGTTGTCTTAAATTATCTACCTTTGCTTTTCATGCAAAAAAACATCAACATACTCAACAAAAAAGCCCGTTTTGCCTATGAAATCATGGACAAATACACAGCTGGAATTGTCTTGACAGGTACCGAAATTAAATCCATTAGAAACAGTAAGGCATCTATTGCCGAAAGCTTCTGTGAATTCAATGATAATGGAGAATTGTTCGCCATAAACATGACGATTGAAGAGTATGCGTTTGGAAATTACTACAACCACAGACCTAAAGCTGAACGTAAATTATTACTTAACAAACGTGAATTGAAATCACTTCAAAAAGATGTGAACATCAAAGGGTACGCTATCATTCCGTTGAAATTGTTTATCAATGAGAAAGGATACGCCAAACTTGAAATCGCTCTCGCTAAAGGGAAAAAACTCTACGACAAGAGAGATACCATTAAAGATCGGGACAATAAACGCAACCTCGACCATATCAAGAAAATTTATAATTAATTTTAAGATTCTTATAACAAGTCCACCTTCTTATTATGGTTATGTTTGAATGTCCTTAATTATACATTGTTCAAAACGATGCGTCTTTTCAAGTACAACTATACAACTATGATTAAACCACTACTATTCCTATTCTCCTGTTTTGTTTGGTTTACCTCCTATTCTCAAGTTAAAGGAACCATTACCGATACGAATAGTAAACCACTTCCTTCGGTCAATATTTATATAGAAAACACGTTTACCGGAACCACCAGTAACGATACGGGTAATTTCGAATTGAACCTTACCAAACTAGGAGATTATGTCATCGTTTTTCAGTATTTGGGCTATAAAACGGTTAAAAAATCCATCATAATCGATGCGTTTCCTTATGTTTTAAATGTTTCCCTATCTGAAGAAGAAATATCCTTGAATGAAGTGGTAATCAATTCCAACGAAAATCCTGCGGATAAAATTATGAGGAAAGCGATTGAAAACCGAAAAGCCAATCTGGAAAAAATCAATTCGTATAGAGCAGATTTTTACTCGCGAGGCTTGATTCGGATTAAAAATGCTCCCGAAAAAATATTGGGTCAGGACATTGGCGATCTTGGAGGCGGTTTGGACTCTTCGCGTAGCGGAATTATCTACCTATCGGAAACCATTTCAAAAATTGAATTTTTAAGACCCGATAAACTTAAAGAGAAAATATCAGCTTCCAAAGTAAGCGGCAATGACAACGGATTCAGCTTTAACACAGCTATTGATGTCGATTATAATTTTTATGAAAACACTATAGAACTTGGTAATCAAATCGTTTCTCCCATTGCCAACAATGCTTTTGGCTATTATCGATACAAACTGGAAGGTATTTTTTATGATGATAAGGGAAACCTCATCAATAAAATAAGTGTAATTCCAAAGCGAAGCAATGATCCTATTTTTGCGGGAACCATATATATTGTAGAAGATCAATGGACTATTTATGCCTTAGAGCTTGAGATTACTGGTGAACAGGCCCGAATTCCTGCAGCCGACCTAATCTCGTTACAACAAGACTTTTCCTATTCGCAAAAAGATGGAATTTGGGCAAAAATCTCCCAGACTATCGATTTTAAATACGGTATTTTTGGAATCACAGGAGATGGACGTTTTACCTACGTGTATAGTGATTATGTTTTCAACCCAGAAATCAAGAAAAAGGATTTAGGAAGGGAAATTTTGGCCTTCGAAAACGAGGCCAACAAGAAAGATTCCATCTATTGGCAAAGCATAAGACCTGTGCCTTTAACGGTTGAAGAAACCACGGATTACATCAGAAAGGATAGTATCCAAGTGGTGCGGGAATCGAAAACCTATAAAGATTCCATTGACACGGTGAACAATAAATTTAAACTCGGTGATTTGTTGGGTGGATATAATTACAGTAATTCCTATGAAAAATGGAGTATGGGTATTACCTCCCCTATTTCCACGCTGACTTTTAATACAGTTCAGGGCTGGAATGCTAATATCAATGGCTATTATCGGCGAAATTATGATGAGAACAAACGCTATCTATCGCTTAATGGAACCATCAATTACGGATTTAGTGACGAACGGCTTCGAGGAACGGTGGCTGCCACATACAAGTTCAACAATATCAAACGTCCATTTTTAACTCTTTCTGGAGGTGTAACGACGCAACAATTCAATGCCAGTGAGCCTATTTCAAGGATTATCAATAGCGCGTTTTCTTTATTTGATGAAAGAAACTTTATGAAGTTGTATGACCGTAGTTTTGCAGAAGTATCGTATTCTGTGGAACTTTTTAATGGGTTTCGATTTAATTCAGTAGTGAGTTATCAGCGCAGGACACCACTTTTTAATACGACGGACCAAGTTTGGTACCCACAGGACAACCGGGAGTATACGAGCAACAATCCTTTGGATGCAACAGCTTTTGCTGTGGCACCTTTTAACACCCATAATATCGTAAAATTGGATATTTCGGGACGAATCAATTTTGGTCAGAATTATTTTAGTTATCCAGATGGAAAATTCAACATAACCAATGAAAAGTATCCAACGTTAATTGTGGGATACGAAAAAGGATTAGCTTCTTCTAACTCCGATTATAACTTTGACCAGGTGAAATTCCGGTTGACGCAAGGTTTTAGCATTCGGGACAAGGGTCGTTTTGAATATAATTTCAAGGCAGGTAAGTTTTTTAATGGTGATGACATTGCGTTTATGGATTACCACCATTTTAATGGCAATCAAACTCATATTGGTGCTGGCTCTTACTTGAATGTGTTTAATAATCTACCTTATTATTCTTTGAGCACCAATGATGCCTATTTGGAATTTCATGCGGAACACGATTTTAATGGTTTTATTTTGGGAAAAATTCCGCTACTGAATAAACTTAACTTTAATCTGGTGCTAGGTGTGCATGCCTTGACCACCCCCGACAATACGCCTTATCAAGAATTTACTGTGGGTCTGAACAATATTGGTTGGGGTAAGTTTCGATTCTTGCGTTTGGACTATGTGCGCAGTTACCAAAGTGGTTTTGTCAGTGATGCGTGGATGTTTGGGTTGAAGTTGTTTTAGCTGATGGTTTTTGGCTGTTGGTATTTATACGTGTTATAATTGACACGAACCTACCTAACGGAATACAGGCCTACCTATCGTCATACAGGTTCACGAATGTTCTGACGATTTAAATCATAGTTAGTGCGCACATAGCAACAACTATTCAATTATTGGCTTTCCAGATTCCTTCCATGCTTTATAACCTCCATCCATATGGGCAATATTTTCATAACCCATTTGTTTCAGAGTAGCTGTTGCTAACGCGGATCGGCCACCAGAAGCGCAATGCAAAATAATTCTTTTGCTCTTATCAAATTCTGGCTTATAATACGGAGTGGCGGGATCGGCATAAAACTCCAGCATACCTCGAGGTGCATGAACAGCTCCTGATATCCAACCATTCTTCTTCAGTTCTTCACTCTCACGAATGTCAATTAAAATAACGTCGTCTTTCAATAATTCCTCTTGTACCTGTTGAGGGGTTAGGTTTTCAATCTGCTGTTTTGCTGTTTTAACCATTTCAGAAGCCGATTTAGGTTCGTCATTAGTCTGCCCCATCAGCAAGGATGAAAAAAATGTCATCACAGCTGTAAGCACAAATGCAGTGACTTTTTTGCTTGATTTTTTCATTTTTGATTTCGTTTTAGTTTTTAAATAAAAGACATTAAATTTAACGATTTTAGAAACAGTAAAATCAATAGACTTTCAAAATTTTATACATTTTTCTTTCTATGGTACTTGGTATTTCAGAGATTAAAACATAATTACCTTTTTCCAGCTTCGTTTTAAAATATCCTGTTTCACCTGCTTCTAGAGCTTCGACACCTCCCAGAAAGGTTAAACCTTTTGGAGCTGGAGTTCTAAAAGCTTTAGTGTTTAAGGTATTAAGCCAATTGCCCAATGTATCCAATTGGGAAAGGTCATCCAGCTTCACTAAATTAACGTCATGACCTAAAAGCATTTCATATTTCTTTTGATCTTTAAAGTTCACAGCCAACTGATATTCACCTGCTTTGATAGAATCCTGGAAGGTTATACCTTCCTCACTTGAGATATGAATTTCGTAATCTGATAAAGGTTTTTTATTATCATTTTTCGCTTCAGTTACCACAACTTCCTTTAACATTCCATAAAACGCGTGAGCCATACCATTTGGCATTCTGACATAGCATTCCATTACATAAGTACCTGGTCGCATATATATTGTCGATTCGGCAGAACTCTGTTGAGAAATTAAACCGACACCACCTCCCATTTCTACCTCATTCCACCATGTCGGGATTTTTTCAAATTCTTTCATGGCTTCTTCAACTTTATCATTTAGTAAATAGGTTACTCCTGCTTTAATAGGTGGCACCAATTCGTTGTTATAATTTTCAATAGTTATTCCTTCTGGCATTTTTTCGAATATGAAAAAATGAGTTTCATCCGATTTGTTAATGTACTTAAAGGTTGTCCACCCAGATTTAATTCGTGACGGCATTTGAAAATCCATCACATTAGTTATTACTTCTACCACATTTTCTACTTCTATTTTAACAGTTTCATGTGGAGATTTTTTTTTTCACTTTTACAAGACTGTATAAGAAAAACACTTGATGAAATGATTATTAACAGCCCAATAGACGTGGTTTCTACAATTAAATTTTTAAATGTTTTCATGATTTTGATTATTTAGTTAATAGTTATTAGCGCCAATAGTTAGTATAAATGGTCTGTTTAATGCCGTTTTAAATTGTATGACGTTTTATCTTTAAATGAGTGAATTCATAGTTTAATATTATTCAATTATTTCAATCTCTATCGCATCGATCCAAACAGTTCCGGGGTCTCGGAGATAAATTCCATAAGTAAGACTTTCTGAGTCTTCAGGAACTTTTGCTTCTATCTCATAAATTTTCCAATCGGATGTCTCAATTCTAAAGCTATCCAGACTGTCATAAAGCGGAGGCAATCCATCATGAGCACTTTCTAGCACGCTTGGATCAACGGTAAGTCGGAAAAAGGCGAACCCAGGAGCTTCCACCCTTGAACGGCAAGCTGCCTTTAGATGTATCGTTTTGCCTTTGTATTGGGAAGCATCAATCCTTTGTGTTAGGTTGGGGGTAATCTCTCCATATGAAATGCCTTTAGGTCGATGAATCATGGCTGCATGCTTCCCTTGGTAAGGGTTTTGGTCGGTTACAACTAGCTCTACACCCAAGCGTTGAAATTTCGACCACACCATCCAGCCTTCGGGGGCGCCACCCGCATGTCCACTTTCAAAATTCAGATTCGTAGGGGTATCTAACTTTTTATCAAGCATCCAAATATATTCATAATCGTCATCATTTATCGATTTTACTGGAGTGGTTGAGTCTAGGTAAACTAGCACGTCGTAAGCCTCTGCGGGGATATAAGACCAAAAATAGGCTTCGGGCATATTTTCGTTATAGCCGCCTCCCGAATGCCTGGTAGGCCGCATGGTATAGAACCATTCACGAATGGGTCCCTTCTCAGGCAACTTTTGCAGATCCACTAGCAGAAGCGGATGCTGGGCTGCAGCCAGGGCATACTCTAAAGTTTCAGGTGGGACTCGACTCACTGAAAAATTGTGCATGCCTTTGGAAGGTACATGAGCAACAATGGCTTTAAATCCACCTTTATTAAAAAACAATCCGAATATTTTTAATTGATCTCCATACATGTTTCGCAGGTAATGACCATGCATATAAATTTCGTCTTTTGGAGCAGCATTCGAAACATGGCAATTATGTGCCCAAACTATAGCTTTAGAGGATGCACCTTCTTGATCGAGGAGCCATTGTATGTTTTCAGCCTGCCCCTGATCTCTTAAAGTATCATAATTCTCTCCATCATTAGCACAGGCTTCAATCCAGATTTCAACCTGCCGAGCGTGCTGTTTTGCCCATGACCATTCCCTTTCGCTGGTTGCAGAAATATAGTTCTGTTTGTTTTGTTCAAAGGTGTTTGTTACCCGCTTTATCTGCGATAAACTTGCTTCATCATATTCTTGAGGGATATAGGGTCTTCGTCCCAACCCTATGGGATCGGAAAACTGAACTTCAAGAATGCCTAATTCAGGACGTACGAGCTTTTCAAGTTTAGGGTCTACCTTTTTCAAATAATCTAGCATCACCCGTGCGGCTCGCTCGGGATCCTGAACATCCATGCCACGAAATTTGACCTTATTATCACGGTTTGGATCTGCGTTATAGGCACGCATCCATTCAATGACGTCAAGAACCTCCTCGGTATCCCAGGTCGAATAATAAATACCGGCCAGGGCTTTTTTAGGATCTCCAATTCCATCTACCACATAACGATTTAAATCAGAAGCTTCAGCGAATGGGCACTCAAGGATAAATATGTTGAATCCCATTTCCAGGACCAAGTATTCAATCATACGGTGTTTCAATTGGAATACCTCCCGGTTCCCATGTGTGGGTTCTCCAAGAGAAACGATACGAGCTTCGCCTACTATTTCTTTCAGCGGCTCAAGATCTTCAAAACCACTACCAGCCTCCACCGTTTTAATAGGGATGGCATGTTCAGCTATCCATTCCCTTACCTGATTTTCATCGGATTTCTCTTTGCAGGAAGTCAAGGAAAGTACCAGCACGGTTAGTAATAGGAGGTTAGTTATATGTGTCATATATAATCTATTCATTGTCTTAACGAAGCTCAACGATTTTGTGTAAGGATAGTTGCAAGTACCAGCACTAAATTACCAAAAAAAAATCCAAATAGATATTCACACACCCAGAAACTCATTGGTGATGAGATATTTGGGTACATGTTTTTAAGGATGATTGATGCAAATGGGCCTAAATTGGGTTGTATGTTATGATTTTATGTTTTCAATACGTTTACCTTTGATAAAACATTAATCCCGCTATTTCTTATTCACGTTAGGTAGAGGTTTTACATTTTTTTCTTTGATTTAAACGATTGATAAATTATTAATGCTACAATAAGCATTATTAATAATGTGATAAAATAATCATTTTCCCATGTTAATTGAGGCATATTATTAAAGTTGATTCCGTAGATACCCGCAATAAATTTAAGATGTAAGAAAAACGTCGAAAAAACAGTCAAGAGCTTCATCAAATCATTACTTTTTTACCTGTATAAGACATATAAGAATTTAGAAACGACATTGACCATCAATGAATTCATCTGTTTTGAATATTAAATCTATAATTGTATCCTTTGAATCTTGTATGGAAGAATTTAAAATTATCATTAATCACTATTTGATTAATACCTTTTGAGTTATGAGTAAAACTTTTTTTGTTAACCGCGCCTTGGATTTCTCAAAAAATAAGTTTTCAATTGACAAACTATTACCTCGATTTAGCCCGCATTGCGCTTTTACAATGTTTTAGCTCGTTTAATTTATTTTCAATATGTTGCTATATTTTGTTCTTTAAGTAATCAGATAGTCTAAGTGATAAAGCTGTCAACGTAAGCGTAGGATTTGGTGCTCCCGAAGTTGGATAACATGCTGCCCCAGCTACGAACAAATTTGATATACCATATACCTGACAATTGGCATCAACTACCCCATTATTTGGATCATCAGCCATTCTTGTTGTGCCCATGTGATGCCAACCTCCATTGGTACTATCAGGAAAGGTGTCGTCATTTTCATCTCTTAAAAATTCATTTAACCTTATTCGACCAATACCTGATATACCAAATTGCCGGCCGAGAATTTGATATATTTTTCGAACACTGTATTTATCAAGAGGTGTTAATTCCCAATGTAGATTCGCTCTTGGCACTCCTAGTTCATCTTTTTCTTTTCCAATTGTAACTCTTGAATTTGGATTAGGTGCTTGCTCAATTCTTGTGTCAAGTTGATAAGCACGTTCAATATTTCCTTTTTCTCTCTTTGCCTTTTCTGCTGCCTCATCCCAATTGGAAAAAACATTCTCTAAACTTTTACGAGGGTCACTGTCTTGCCAAGTTTCCATTCTTGGTTTTTGATGCTTGGCTATTTTAAGTGGTGTTAGGGACGCTGTACCATTTAACATTTTTTCTTTGGTTTGTACCTCTTCTGTAATGGCGAGCTCTGCACTAGCTTTTGTCACTCCGTAATCCCACGAATATAAATCCGTAGGAAATGGTTTTGCCAGCCATAATTCAGCGGAAGCTACTTCTAAATGTTCCTGAAAATATCTGCCAACCAAATCATTGTCATTACCCAGACCTTTCGATGCTTGGGAATTAGAGGCCAATAGCATTCGGGCATTCTGGATTGTTCCGCAGGCCAGGACAAAATGCTTTGCTTTTACAGTATGTGTTTTACCGGCATAATTTTTAACAACTACTTCTTTTACACTCGAAATGCTGTCATTAGTTTTGATATCCACAGCGTTGGCATAGGTGTAGAGATGTATATTTCTTGCCTCTATAATCTCTTTCTTATACAAGTCGCCATATCGGGCTTGACTAAACTGCCACATTTTGTTCCAAACCACCTTATTATCAAACGGGAAGGGAGTTAAGTTCGGGAGTTCATTATTCCAATATTCGTACTCATAATTATAAGGTCCCAGTTTCAGTACCTTATTTGCTTTTGCATAATAAGGGTCAAGATCATTTTTAGAAATTGGCCAGCCACTATTAGGTATCCAATCCCTTTTTTTAAAATCGATTGGGTCAAAAGGGGCACACATCCCAGCCCAATGACCAGTTGTTCCTCCAAAGTAATGAAGTCGGGCAGATTTTAATGGAAAATATTTTTGTCCTGTTGTTTTTCCAGCGTATAGTTCCTGCACTTTTTCATCGTATTCAAATCCACCTCCTTCCAACAAGATTACTTTATAGACAGTTTCCTTCCAGTCCAATGCCATGCTTATTCCTGCAGCACCAGCACCAATAATGCAAATGTCCCCTTCAATTACAGTATTGTTTTCTAATTCTCGAGCGTCATTATGCATGGTTTAGTTGGTATGAGTGAATGAAAAAAGTGCACACTGGCGTGCTTCTGTTTTTGATAAAACCCAACCGTCAATCATAACAGTATTATTTTGATGGTAATCCTCTGTAATTTTTTGTCTTAATATTCCAATGGTTAAGGTTGATTTTTGTGAAGAAGCATAATCGGATATTAGTTTTGCCAACTTAAGTTCATCATTTTCATTTGGAAATTGCTTCCGATAGGCTTCACCAATTTCACCAATATAAGTAGCATCCCAGATATGAGATAGTAACTCTGGTTCGGTTAATAATCGATCGTATTCTGTTGTATAAAACTTAAAATACCAGGTTGGAATTGCTATGGCCGAAATTCCCAGCCCGGACCACAGGATAAATTGTCTTCTTTTCATTTTTAATGAGTTGGTTAATACATCCGTTCGGATAATGAGCTACAACAAAAGCATAACCAAACAATAGTGAATATTTTAATTATTACTTCTTTTGCATACATCTATCCGCTTTAAAAGATATACATAACAAAATCTAATTTACTAGCAAGTAACTCAATATAATCTACAATTCCAATAGGCAAAACTACTATATTACAAGGATTTATGAACTAATTATCTTGATAGTGTGGTATTCGGGATGAAGTTTTTTTAATATTTGATAGGTATATGAAAGAAATAGATCTAGATTCCAAAATACGATTGACCATTCAGTTTAAGATTTACTAATTTATAATTAGTTTTTATCCTCTAACAAAGGCACAAATCGGAACTCACCAAACTCATGCTTTTCAAAATCTTTGGAGCCATTTCTTATGAAGAGCGTCATCACTTGCACATCATCACCAACAGGAATTACCAATCGGCCTCCAATGGCAAGTTGGCTCAACAATGGTTTTGGTACAAATGGCGCACCAGCCGTTACGATAATGCCATCAAAAGGTGCTTCTTCTTTCAAGCCTTTATAGCCATCTCCAAAAATCAATTTTTTGGGTCTGAAACCTAATTTTGGAAGAAATTTGCTGGTAATCTTAAACAATTCCAACTGACGCTCTATGCTATACACTTTTGCTCCCAGCTCACACAGTACTGCTGTTTGGTAGCCACTGCCTGTGCCTATTTCCAATACCTTATTGCCTGCTATGAGTTGTAATAATTCGGTTTGAAATGCCACAGTATAAGGTTGTGAGATGGTCTGCCCTGCGGCGATAGGAAATGCTTTGTCCTGATAGGCATGATCCAAAAAACTGGAATCCATAAATAAATGTCTAGGAATTTTTCCTACAGCTTCCAAAACCTTTTGGTCTTTAATACCTTTTTTTTTGACAGTCTCTACAAGCTTTTGTCGTAATCCTTTATGTTTGTATGTATCTTTCAAGCGGTAATTTCTTTAAAGGCTAAAATAATTCAAACTTGAAGAAGTTGCAAAGTTTTTTAGGTGTTGTTTCTGTAAAATCCGCAAAGTGAATAACGATGTCGCGAATTTTCTCTTTTAAAAAATTTTGCTTTGTGCAACCATCTTTTTTCTCTTTTCTTTTTTCTTTTTTCTCCATCAAAAACTCTATTTTTGTTTAAAACGTTATACAATGTTAAAAGCTGGTGTTCTCGGTGCTGGTCACCTTGGAAAAATTCATTTGAAATTGCTCCAACAATCAGAAAAATATAATCTTATCGGATTTCATGACGCAGATGAAGCCAATGCCAAAAAAGTTGAGGCCGAATTTGGCTATAAATATTTTGATAGCGTCGAGGCTCTTATAGATGCTGTGGATGTTGTAAATATCGTTACCCCTACCCTGTCTCATTATGAATGTGCCAAACAGGCCATCAGTAAGGGCAAACATATCTTTATAGAAAAACCGATCACCAACACTGTAGAAGAAGCGGAAACCATCAGAACCTTGGTGGCAGAAAACAACGTCAAAGGTCAAGTTGGGCATGTTGAACGCTTCAATCCTGCATTTAAGGCAATCAGGACCCAAATAGACAAACCAATGTTTATTGAGTCGCACCGCCTAGCAGAGTTCAATCCGCGTGGAACTGATGTGCCTGTTGTTTTGGATTTAATGATCCATGACATCGATATTATTTTGAGTGTTGTCAATAGTAAAGTGAAGCATATTTCGGCAAGTGGCGTTTCTGTAATCAGCGATACACCAGACATTGCAAATGCCCGTATCGAGTTTGTAAACGGCTGTGTTGCCAATCTTACCGCCAGCAGGATTTCCTTAAAGAGCATGCGAAAAATTCGTTTTTTCCAAAAAGACGCATACATCTCTGTCGATTTCCTCGAAAAGAAATGTGAAGTTGTTAAAATGAAAGATGCGCCAAAAAATCCTGGCGATTTTGATATGATCCTTCAAAATGCAGAAGGTATCAAAAAACAAATCTATTTTGATAATCCCGAAGTTTCTAATAGCAATGCGATTCTGGACGAGCTGGAAACTTTTGCGGAAGCCATCAATAACAATACTACACCCGTTGTCACGCTTCACGATGGTACTGAAGCCTTGCGTGTGGCCAATATGATTATCGATCGGTTTTGAGATAGTGGTTAGTGGTTAGTGGTTTGTATGTTGTAAAATGTATTTTTGATATTAATAAAATTTCTGCTTTCGCGGAAATAATAAACATAATTTTGAATGAAAAACGTTGCAGTTATTGGAGCAGGTACGATGGGAAATGGCATCGCGCATGCGTTTGCCCAAAGCGGATTTAAAGTACAATTGATTGACATAAGTGAAGCGTCCTTAAAAAAAGGAATGGATACGATTTCCAAAAATTTGGATCGAATGGTCGCAAAAGAAGTCATTTCAGAAGTTGAAAAAAAGGAAACATTGTCGAATATCACAACCTTTACAGATGTTGTTGAAGGTGTTGAATATGCCAGTTTGGTAGTGGAAGCTGCCACCGAAAATATAGATTTGAAACTTAAAATTTTCAAACAACTAGATGAGGTTTGTTCGGATGACACTATTTTGGCCACCAATACATCATCGATTTCAATTACACAAATTGCTGCCGTCACCTCCAGACCAAAACAAGTGATTGGGATGCATTTTATGAACCCTGTGCCCATTATGAAATTGGTTGAAATCATCAGGGGCTATAACACAAGTGATGAAGTCACCAATACCATTATGACACTTTCCAAAACTTTAGGAAAAGTGCCAGTAGAAGTCAACGATTATCCAGGGTTTGTCGCCAACCGAATTTTGATGCCGATGCTTAACGAATCCATCGAAACGCTGTATAACGGTGTGGCTGGTGTTGAAGAAATTGACACTGTGATGAAATTAGGAATGGCTCATCCAATGGGACCCTTGCAATTGGCTGATTTTATTGGTCTCGATATTTGCCTTTCCATTTTGAATGTGATGTATGAAGGTTTTAAGAATCCAAAGTATGCACCTTGCCCACTATTGGTAAATATGGTAAGAGCTGGAAAACTCGGCGTGAAATCGGGTGAAGGTTTTTATGATTATTCGGAAAGTAGAAAAGCGGAGAAAATTGCTGGGCAGTTTTTGAAGTAAACAGTTGAAGTCGGCAGTCGGCAGTTGGCAGTTGGCAGTTAGAAAAAAATTATATGAGATTTCAAGAATTTTTAAAATCATTTCAGCAGCAAACAGACAGTGATGCTGAAAACCCAATACTGTAAACTGAAGACTGCGACTAAATACTGTAAACTGAAGACTGCAAACTTAAAAAAATGGCTAAAATAATCCCTTTCAAAGCAGTGCGACCTACGAGAGACAAAGTGAGTCTTGTGGCGGCGCGTTCTTATCAAAGCTATACCAAAGAGCAATTGGAAGCGCGATTGAGGGACAATCCGTTTTCGTTTTTGCATATTGTGAATCCTGGTTATAAGTATGACAAGGAGATTTCGGGAGAGGCACGTTATAATTTAGTAAGAAACCGTTATTTGGAATTTATTGAAGATGGCATTTTTATACAAGATGAATCTGCCTGTTATTATGTTTATAAAATTGTTGACAGAGACAAACAGGTATTCAATGGCATCGTCGCGGCCGCAAGTGCAGAAGATTATGAAAACGATGTCATCAAAAAACATGAAGACACAATAGAACATCGGGAAATTATTTTTAAAGATTATTTGAAAACGGTTGGTTTTAATGCCGAGCCAGTATTGCTAACCTATCCTGATAACGCTGTTATTGCAGGTATCATTAAAGATGTTCAAAATGAGCGCGCCGAATTTGAATTTACCACAACGTATCGGGACACCCACTATTTATGGAAAGTTGAAGATGAAGCGTTGGTAAAGAAAATAAGCGATGAATTTAACCAAATGAAAACTATCTATATCGCTGATGGACATCATCGTTCGGCATCTTCCTACTTGTTGTATCGCGATATGAAAGCGAACAATCCTAAACACACTAGCGATGAACATTACAATTTTTTTATGAGTTATCTATTGCCTGAATCGGATTTAAAAATTCACGAGTTCAACAGAATCATAAAGGATTTGAACGGTTTGAGCAAGGAAGAATTCCTCATTCATTTAGACACCTTGTTCCGAATTGAGAACAGAGGTAAAATTCCTTATACGCCATCAAAAAAACATCATTTTAGTATGTACCTTGGTGGTGAATTCTATTCTTTATATCTTCGGAAAACGAGCTACAACATTGAAACTTCGCTTGACGCATTGGATGCCCAGATATTGTACAAAACCATTCTGCAACCTATTTTGGGAATACAAGATTTGCGCAACGACCATCGTATTTCGTACATCAATGGCAAAAAAGATATCGTAAACATGAAGGAGAGTATTGATAGCGGACTTTTTACAGTTGGTTTTGGAATGGTGCCTGTGAGTATGGATGAGATGAAACAAATTGCAGATGATGGTCTCAAAATGCCACCAAAAAGCACCTTTATTGAGCCGAAATTAAGAAGTGGTGTTACTATTTATGAGTTTTGAAAAATACCGATTAAAAAAGAAAAGAATACATGTCAATAAAAGAAAATCTCAAAAATATTTATTCAACAATACCTGAAAACGTCACTTTAGTAGCCGTTTCAAAAACCAAACCAGTAAGCGATTTAATGGAAGCTTATAATTCTGGCCAACGTGATTTTGGAGAGAATAAAATCCAAGAAATGGTCGAGAAACATGGGCAGATGCCTAAAGATATTAAGTGGCACATGATTGGTCATGTGCAGACCAATAAAATAAAATACATGGCGCCATTTGTGAACCTGATTCATGGTGTGGATAAATTCAAAACCTTAAAGGAAATCAATAAAGAGGCCAAAAAGAATGACCGCATCATCAACTGCTTGCTTCAAATAAAAATTGCCGAAGAAGATTCAAAATTCGGAATGTCGGCTGATGAGGCATCACAAATTCTACAATCCCAAGAATTTTCAGAACTAAAAAACGTTTGTGTTAAGGGAGTTATGGGAATGGCAACTTTCACGAAAGATCAAAAGCAAATTTTATCAGAATTTTCATATTTAAAAACTACATTTGATACATATAAAGCTGGAATCTCTGAAAACTTTAAACCGGAAATTTTAAGTATGGGGATGAGCGATGATTATCCAATTGCCATAACATGTGGCAGTAACATGGTTAGGGTTGGGAGTCGCATTTTTGGCGAACGCAATTATAGCAACTAATACGCGGCTAGAACACATATACTATAAACAGCAAAACGAAAAGCTCATTTACGCAATATTAGACATAGAAACCACAGGCGGCAAGTACAATGAAGAAGGTATCACAGAAATTGCAATCTACAAATTTGATGGCCATGAAGTTGTCGACCAATTCATAAGCCTCGTCAACCCAGAACGGGAGATTCAACCCTTTGTAGTCAATCTTACAGGCATTAACAGCAACATGCTTCGCACGGCTCCCAAATTTTTTGAGGTGGCAAAGCGCATTGTTGAAATGACCGAGGAGTGCATCATCGTGGCTCATAATGCAGAGTTCGATTATCGCATATTGCGCACCGAATTCAACAGGCTTGGTTTTGAATTTAAACGAAAAAGTCTGTGCACCGTGGATTTGGCCAAGCAACTCATTCCCGATCAGGCCTCTTATAGTTTAGGAAAATTGACCCGAGCTTTGGGAATACCAGTGAGTGACAGACATAGAGCTGCGGGAGATGCTCTGGCCACTGTCAAATTGTTCAAAATGTTATTGGCTAAAGATGTCAAAAAAATCATCATACAAGAGTCTATTAAATTAGAACCGAGATTTAAAATGGCACCGAATTTAAGAACAATGATTGAAGACCTTCCGTCTGTTACCGGTGTTTACTATATTCACAATGTCCACGGAGAAGTCATCTACATCGGAAAAAGTAGAAACATTAAAAATCGAGTCAACCAACATTTTACGAGCACGAGCAACAAGTCAAAGAAAATTCAGCTTCAAGTTGCTGCAATTACATATGAAATTACAGGAAGCGAATTGGTAGCACATTTAAAAGAAAGTGAAGAGATCAAACGCAATAAACCTATATTTAATACGGCCTTACACCGAAACACATTTACCCATGCATTGTATAGTTTTGTAGATGAAAATGGTTATATCAATTTTAAAATTGACCTTGCAGATGGTCGTAAAAAGCCCATTACAACCTTTGTGAATAAACAAAGTAGCAAAAGCTTTATGTTCAATGCCGTCGACACATATCAATTATGTCAAAAGCTTGCAGGATTGTACAATACAAAAAACAGCTGTTTTAAATATGATAAAAATGAATGTTTTGGTGCCTGTATACAAAAGGAAAGTCCAGAAACCTATAATGAACGAGTGCGCCAATTAATTCATAACAACAGTTTAGATGCTAAAGACTTGGCCATTATAGATCGAGGCAGAGGGATCGATGAGCACAGCGTGTTACTAATAGAAAACGGTGTTTTTAAGGGCTTGGGATTTTTTAATCTCAATTATCAAATCACTAATATAAATGTCCTGGAAAATCTCCTCACACCAATGGAGAACAACAGGGATACCCAGCATATCATTCAAAGCTACCTGCGAAAAAACAAAAACTTGAAAATCATACTACTAAAAAAATGAAAGGACTAATTCTACCCCTAATTTTACTAGTGGCAACGTTGTCTTATAGCCAAGATTCATTTAACTCTGAAGGGTTGGCCATTACAAGACCAGATATTACAATCAAAACTTTCGATAAAGATTCAACTGCCAATGCTGTGGTAATTTATGAATATGGAAACAGCTATGTCGACAAATGGTCGTTTGCACTATTAACTGAAATCAAACAAAAAATAAAAATTTTGAAGCGCGAAGGTTTTGATAAATCCATTGTTTCAGTCTTATTATATAATAACGGCAGTAAAAAAGAGAAGATAAAAGACATTTCTGGTATAACATACAATTTAGAGAATGGCGAGATCACTCAAACCAAGTTACAACAAAACGAAATTTTTGAAGAAATTTATAACGAAAATTATACGCTTATCAAATTTACGCTACCAAACATCAAAGAAGGTTCGGTCATCACTTATAACTATACTATAGAATCGCCATACTTATACAAGTACCGCGGCTGGGAATTTCAAAGTGATATTCCAAAACTATATAGCGAATACAATACCAGTATTCCTGGGAATTATGAGTACAACATAAAACTGGTGGGATTTAAAAAATTTGAAGTTAATGAGCAATCATTGGTAAAAAATTGTATTGAAGTTGGAAATGGTTCAAGTGCAAATTGTATAAATACCACTTATGCCATGAAAGATATCCCAGCTTTTATAGATGAAGATTATATGACCACAAGATCCAATTATTTATCCAGGATAGAATATGAATTAAAAACCATTAGACATTTTGACGGTAGGGTTGATCACATCACCAAAACATGGAAAACTGTAGATAGCGAATTAAAAAATGATAAAAATCTTGGTCGCGAATTAAGCAATAAAACAGGATTGAAAGATGTCTTCATAAATAATAAAGTCCCAGACAATGATTTAGAAAAAGCACAGGCCATTTATAAATATGTTCAAACTAATTACACCTGGAACAAAGACTATAATATTTTTAAGGATGTGTCGGTTAAGGACCTTATCAAGGAAAAATCTGGAAATGTTTCTGAAATTAATATTCTTTTGCACAATTTACTATTAGAACACGATATACAAGTGTATCCCGTTCTACTTTCGACAAGAAACAATGGGTTTCCAACAAAACTTTATCCGGTAATTTCAGATTTTAATTATTTAATTAATCAGATAATCATTGATGAAAAAACGTATTTTCTAGACGCAACTGACAATTTCCTCGCATTTGGAGAATTACCATTCCATTGTTTAAATGAATATGGTAGGTTAATGGATTTTAAAGATGGTAGCTATTGGGTAGATATAGTTCCAGAAAAATATTCGAATATTCAATATCGCTTTGATTTGTCGTTGAATGACAATGAGATTTTGAATGGCAATATTGAAGTTATAAGTACCGGTTACCATGCCTTACCTTTAAAAAGAAGGTATTATGAAAATCCTGAAAGTTATTTGAAGTTTTACAAAGAATCATATCCTTCCATTCAGTTTATTGATAATAAAGTCAATTCTGAAGACAAGACAAATTATGATTTCAAGGAACAATTGGAGGTAGAGATCGGCACTGAAGTTATTGGAGATAAGATTTACTTAAACCCTTTTTTATTCGAAAGTTTTAAAGAAAACCCGTTAAAATTGCAAGAACGCACCTATCCCATTGACTTTGGGTTTAAAGACGCCTACTTGTATGCCTTTAAAATAAGAATTGACGATGCCTATGAAGTGTTGGAAGTGCCAAAAGATTTCAGCCATGCTTTACCAAATAATAAGGGTACTTTACTTCTAAATACCACAGTAGAAGAAAACAGTATTTTAATTTATCACAAGATCAATTTTAATGCATCCATTTACGAAATGGAATATTATCCCTACTTAAAGCAGTTTTTCTCACAAATAGTTGATATTCAAAAAAATTCTTTAATTGTATTGAAGAAGAAATAACAAATCTTTCATTATTTTTGATAATATGAATCAACCAAATAAACTTACTGGTTGGAGAGCAAAAATCCACGAAGTCATTTACGGCACACATACGCCTGCAGGTAAGCTGTTTGATATTATTTTACTGGTTGTGATTCTTTATAGTATCATCATTGTTATGCTCGAGAGTGTTCAATCTTATGATGAAAAGTACCACAGCTTTTTTAATATCTCTGAATGGGTTATTACAATTTTATTTACCGTTGAATATATTTTAAGAATTATAAGTGTCTATAAACCTAAAAGATATATTTTAAGCTTTTATGGTATCGTAGATTTACTTTCTACTCTGCCAAAATACCTGTCTTATTTTATTCTCGATTCACAATTTTTATCTGTGTTTAGGGCGTTGCGTCTATTAAGGGTGTTTAGAATTTTAAAACTTATCCGGTTTGTTGGCGAATCGAACAGCCTCATAAAAGCGTTAAAAAACAGCCGTTCCAAAATTCTCATATTTATCTTTTTTGTATTTATAATTTCGATCATTTTAGGAACGGTTATGTACCTCATCGAAGGCCCTGAAAATGGCTTTAAAAGTATTCCGCAAAGCATTTATTGGTGTATCGTGACGCTAACAACTGTTGGTTTTGGTGATATTACTCCACAAACTGCACTCGGTCAAATGTTGGCCACCGTTATTATGATTATCGGTTATGGAATCATTGCTGTTCCAACAGGAATTGTTTCTGCCGAATATACCGCCAGTCGAGGTCGTTCCTCAAATCTAACCAATAGTTCCTGCAAAAATTGTGGTGCAGACATCATTTTGAGCGATGCCAACTATTGCAGAAAATGTGGCCACGAATTGAATTCCAAGAAAGATGCCTAAAACGCTCATCTCAATTGTGGGGCCTACTGCTATTGGAAAGACAACATTGAGCATTGTACTGGCCAAATATTTTAACACAGAAATCCTATCCGCAGATTCCCGTCAGTTTTTTAAAGAGATGACTATTGGCACTGCTGCTCCAACTCCAACAGAATTGGCAATGGCCAAACACCATTTCATTCATCACAAATCGGTTGAAGAAAATTATAATGTTGGAGCTTTTGAAAAAGATGCGCTAAAATTACTAGAGGAATTGTTTCTGCATAAAAATGTTGTTATCATGGTTGGTGGCTCTGGTTTGTATATAGATGCTGTCAATAAGGGACTTGATGATTTTCCGAAAATTGATGCCAGTATCCGGGAATCTTTGAACAACCAATTACAAAACAATGGTTTGAAACATCTTCAAAATCAGTTAAAAGTATTGGACATTAATTCCTATAAGAGTATTGCAATCGACAATCCAAAACGGGTTATCAGGGCTTTGGAAATTTGTATTGGATCGGGCAAAACCTATTCGTCCTTCTTAAATAAAGAAAAAAGCAAGCGAAACTTCAACTTTATAATTATTGGTTTAACGGCAGAAAGGCAGGTTATCTATGACAGAATAAACTCACGAGTGGACAAAATGATGGAGCAAGGATTATTGAAGGAAGTTAAAACCCTTGTGGCGCAACAACATTTGAATAGCTTAAATACGGTTGGTTACAAAGAATTATTTAATTTCTTGAATGGTTCCTGGACACTGGATTTTGCAATTTCAGAGATTAAAAAAAATTCCCGTCGCTATGCAAAACGTCAACTAACTTGGTTTAGAAAGAATAAAAATATTGAATGGTTTGACTATCAAAGTGATTATAATGTTATCATAAAACGTCTTGAAGAATTGTTATAAAAATAGAAATCGTCAAGAATCTCAAATGTTTCTTTTTAAAAAATATCCAAAAAATCCTGAAATCCAATTAATTAATACTACATTTGTACCTAATTAATTATTTTAATATTTATTATGAACAAAGGTACAGTAAAATTCTTCAATGATGCCAAAGGATTTGGTTTCATTACAGAAGATGGAAACAACAAAGAACATTTTGTGCACATTTCTGGTTTAGTCGATGAAATCCGTGAAGGTGATGCAGTTGA
>JBGTCT010000175.1:0-2615 GCA_041748695.1 Aquaticitalea sp.
TCATAATTTAAACAGTCCTTTTGCTGTTACAAGTTAGTAAATTTATGCGTTTTGAGCTTTAAATTCCTTCAATTTTTCGGTAAGTCTTGGGACGATATCAAAAGCATCGCCGACCACACCATAATCTGCTGCCTTAAAAAACGGAGCTTCTGGATCGGAATTTATAACCACCTTTACTTTAGAAGCGTTGATTCCCGCCAAATGTTGGATGGCTCCAGAAATACCGATGGCAATATATAAATTGGAAGCGACTGGTTTTCCTGTCTGCCCCACGTGTTCGCTATGAGGTCTCCAGCCTAAATCAGAAACAGGTTTAGAGCATGCTGTTGCAGCACCCAATACCTTTGCCAATTCTTCAATTATTCCCCAGTTTTCAGGACCTTTTAAACCTCTTCCAGCAGAAACAACAATTTCGGCATCAGCAATGCTCACTTGATTGGAAGCTTTATCAACCGAATCGACATGTACGCCATTCTCTGGAATATTTGGTGTAAAATTTTCAACTGTTGCGCTTCCTGAATTTTCTACCAATCCAAAAGAATTGTTAGAAACACCAACAACTTTTACATCTGTATCGATGGTTGTGAAATTAAAAGCTTTGTTAGTGAAGGCTGTACGTTTCACTGTAAAAGGTGCTGTATTTGTAGGAGCATCTACGACATTGGATGCGTAACCAGCATCTAATCCAACGGCCAACAATGGCGCTAAATATTTACTATCGGCACTTGAGCTGACGATAACCACTTTAGAACCTTCTTTTTCGGCAGCTTGTTTGATGATGTTGGCGTAAGTTTTCGCATTGAACATATTCAATTTACCGTCGTTAACTTTCAAGACCTTATCGACACCATAGGTCCCTAATTCGGCGACATCCTCAATATTTACGGCTACAGCGGTGACTGTAGTTCCCAACTGACTTGCTACAGCCTTGGCATAAGACGCCACTTCAAAAGCTATTTTTTTGAATTTTCCTTTTTCTGATTCTGTATATACTAATACTGACATAATTTGCCCCCTCTAACTCCCCCAAAAGGGCAGAATTGAATCCTATGAGAGGTTAATAGGTTTTTAATGGGTTTAACATAATTTTATTCGCTCTTTTCCTCCCCTTTGGGGAGGCCAGGTGGGGCCTATATTACCTTGGCTTCATTATGAAGCAATCGTACCAATTCATCCAAATTATCTGGTGCTACTAATGTGACAGCACCTTTAGGTTCAGGTTTTTCAAACTTTACAGAAGAGGTTTCTTTGGTTGCATTTACAGCCTCCATGACCTTCAATGGCTTTTGGCGAGCCATCATAATACCTCTCATATTTGGGATACGCAAATCGCTTTCTTCCACCAAACCCTTTTGACCACCAATAACTAAAGGAAGTTTTGTTGATACGGTTTCTTTTCCGCCATCAATTTCCCTTATAGCTATGGCATTAGTACCATCCACTTCGAGACTTATACAGTTGGTTACAAAATTGGCACCTATAAGTTCGGCCAACATTCCCGGAACCATTCCGCCATTATAATCAATAGATTCACGGCCTGCAATCACTAAATCATAACCTCCATCTTTTACGACATTGGCCAACTGTTTGGCAACAGCATACCCATCAGTCGCAAGTGTATCCACGCGAATTGCACCATCAGCACCTATCGCCAAAGCTTTGCGCAAGGTTGGTTCGGTTTCGGGACCTCCTACATTTACTACATCGACTGTTGCTCCTTGTTTTTCTTTAAACCACATGGCACGAGTCAGCCCAAATTCATCATTTGGATTGATCACAAACTGAACACCATTCGTATCGAATTTAGTATTGTCATCTGTAAAATTGATTTTTGAAGTCGTATCAGGAACGTGGCTAATACATACTAATATTTTCATTCTGTAGAGTTTATAGGTTATTATTCTTTGAAAATTAAGTTGGAATAAAATAATAATCAGAGTGCAAACTGCAGACTAAAGACTGCCAACTTTTTTGAGAATACGAAGTTAATTATTTTAGACGACATATTTACTATGCGTGCATAATAAATTTTATAAAAAGTTTGAATTTTATCGATACATTTTAATCTTTCTTCAAAAATTTGAAAACCTTTTGTTGGTTCTCAACATTAGAGAGTTTTATAAAATATACTCCAGTGGTTAAATTTGAGATATTTATGGCATTAGCTTCAAATTTTGTGTGATTTAGTATTTTTTGACCCGAAAGAGTAAAAATTTCTACAAAAATAACATCTTTGTTTCCATGAGCAATTGTATAATAATCAAATAAATCACCTGTGGATGAAGGAAACGATTAATAAAAATCATAAATAGTATAATTTGCAAATATATCAGTAATAATCTGGTCTTGGTGGGTCAGTGTTACAGTGCCATCTTCATTATTTGTTACTGATGGAATATTGGCCGGATTTTCTATTTTGACATATTCATATTGAATAGAACACAGAACCGGCTTTTGGGCTGTTCCATTAAAAGTGTGAAACAAAAGAAAAACAAGCAGATAGTAAACTTTTTTCATGGTTGAATGCTAAACTTATTAAATATAATTAAACTTTAAAAAACATCAGCTTATTCAGCTAAAAATCTTGTTACTTTATTATCAATAATTGTTACTTT
>JBGTCT010000176.1:0-2929 GCA_041748695.1 Aquaticitalea sp.
GTGAATTACATTTTCGAATTTTTCTTTATCGCTGCCATTACATCTTCTTTGGTTAATCCAGTGGTGTTGATGTCTGGATCTGCAGCTTTTTCGGTTTCCACATTAAATTGCAACTTTTGCATATAATCAGGATTTTTTCCCGCCATCTTTTCTTTGATGATATCAGCAAAGGCAGTACGGGCCTCCTCTACATTCTTCTTTCCGGTAATGATATCGTGGGCAAGATTCAATGCTAAAAAATTGTTGGCTTCCACATCACATCTTGCGCTTAAAAACCCTTGTGTACGGTCGAAAGTAACACTGCCATCAAATGCTCCCAACTCTGACATTTTTTCTACCGGAACTATATGGTAAATAGTCATTTCCATCATATCTGTATGAGCTACTGGGAATTTATGAGGCGATTCTTTTTTAGATATACGTATCATTTCCCAAATTCCTGCATTGCGCCAAACGATTTCATTTTCAGATGAGGCAGATGGTTCGCCATAAGATTTTTTCGTTGCTTCAACAGCCTTCTGTGATGCCACTGGCCAATCCTTAATATCCATGTGCATCATGTCTTGTTTTTGATCATGATGCATTTTGGTTTTGTCATGTTTCATGTCTTTCATGTCTTTTGACATGTCATCTTCTTTCTCTGTCACTTGGGAATTCATGGAACTAATTCCCAATAGGCAACAAATTGCTACTATTGTTATTGTGTTTTTCATTGTATTTGATTTAAATTATTTATTATTCTATTTATTATTCTATAAAGTTAGCATGAACCCAATTCCGTGTTGTTATTTATGCCTTAAAGTTTTACCCCAATCAAAACGTATGAAAACTGGAAATTGTAGTTGCGTTATCCATTATCTTGATTTTATACCGAATTCTAATTGGGAAATAGTATTAAAGTCATTTTTTTTTACTTTGGTCATTATAAACATATTGTCTTCAATAACTTTATGGATAGGCTGAACTCATGAAAAATCACGTTGCAGTATTACTAACATCATTCTTAATTTGGTCAATGACGTAGGAAAGTTTAGGGCGACTTCACATACGCATTTTTAAATATTGATTTATTAAATAGGCCGATTTATAATACTTATTTAAAAAAAAAAACCTCAAAGGGACATTTTACATCGCATTCACCATCATATTCGGAATTTGTCTTTTATATTCATTGGGTGACAAAACATATTTTTCCTTGAAAATTTTGGAAAAATAGCTGCGGCTTGTAAATCCAATGGAATAGACAATCTGCGAGATATTCAAATCTGAATCTGTCATCAATTCACGTGCCGCCTCTAGACGAATATGTCTTATATATTCAGTAACCGTGCGAGCGTATAAAAATTTAAAACCTTCCTGAAGCTTTATCTGCGACAGACCCGATTTACTCGACAATCGGTCTAAAGAATAATCCTCTGAAGGCCCGTCGACTATCATCTTGCTCAATTGTTTCACTATTTTCAAATCATTGTTTAGGAGACAGGTGGGTATGAGGTTGGATTTTCCATAAAAATCGTGTCTGGAAATATGCATTGAAAGCAATTTACAGACTTCTCCCTCAATTTCAAGAATACGGCCCATGCCTTCAATTTCAGTCCTCCTTATTGCTTTTATATGATCTGCCATCCTTAAATGCATCGCATAATAGGCAAACGACTCTTTGCCTTTAACGTCCATAAACACCTTAAAAAGGATTTCGTTGAGATGTTCTATATTATTCAGACTTTTTTTCAATAACTCGCCACGTAACACACATATCTTATTGATATGGATATCCATATCTTTCGGGAAGATACAATATTGCTTCAATCCTTTTTCGCCAACGATGATCGATGAATGGTATTGTTCCACGACATGATAGTCTTCCTCGTCGCCAAATCGATGACTGAATTGCCCTTGAGAACAATATGAGAAATGAATGGGATTAAAGTCCTCATTGTCAGTGACAAACAAGAGGTCATCGAAAAAAAAGGCATCAAACTCCATAACACTCAATCCCCAATCAAACGTGAGACATTTAATACTTCCTTTACCGATTTCATTATCAAATTTTAGTTCATATTCCCCATAACGTTCGGTGATGCCCCCACCTAAATAATGTTGCATCTGTCTAACGACGTCTTCTGTACTGTTTGCGTTTATTTCTATTGTTTTCATAGCTTCAAAAATCAATAGGCGTTCGTTTCAAACCAACGATGCCTAATTATGTAATATCTATCGTAAATTCCGTCCCTTGGTTCACCACACTCTTCACGCTTATGGTTCCACCCAATTTTTCTACTTGCACTTTTACCATGTACAGTCCCATACCTTTTCCTTCAGCATTATCGGTATGAAATCGTTGGTAAAGCCCAAATAAATCACCTCCATATTTTTTCAGGTCAATTCCCAGGCCATTATCTTTAAAGGTGAGACTGATTTTTTTATCAATCAATTTACTTTCAATGGTGATATTTAAAGGCACATCAGGCCTTTTGTATTTTATGCTGTTTGAAATAAGATTATAAAAAATACTGTACATGTAACTTTTAATCGTGAACATCTCATTAACGCGACTAAAATCTATTTTAAAATGCACCTGCTCTTTTTCCAGAATATTCGCAATACTTTCTTGAATATCCTTCACGAGTTTTAAAAAATTGACCTGCTGTTTTTTTTCGTCTAATAGTTTCCCGATACTCAATATATGATTCAAATCAGTAATCACCTCATCCAGTCTTTCAGCCGAAACAGTCAGCGCATCCATCATCAATTCCCGTTCGCGTGCATCCAAGTCTTCATCATTTATCAATTCGGTTATGCTGATAATATTTGCAACAGGTGCTCTCAAGTCATGAGAAATAATGTTATCAAAGTGCTCGTGGTCTTTATTGCGCTGAACTAAATCGGCCGTGATTTTCTCCTTCAGGGCTTCCTCCTGCTTTTGCTT
>JBGTCT010000177.1:0-15724 GCA_041748695.1 Aquaticitalea sp.
ATATTTTCAACTTTTATGATTCCCAAAACAATTCAATTTCAACAAAAATAGTACACTATATTTTAATAACTTTGCTTTTTCATTCTAAAAAATGTCACAAGAAACAAAACCACTCAATTTTATTGAGCACATCATAGAAGAGGATCTCGCCAACGGCATGTCCAAAAAAGACCTGCGTTTCCGGTTTCCACCGGAGCCAAACGGTTATTTGCACATTGGTCACACCAAGGCCATTGGTATTGGTTTTGGCCTGGGCGAAAAGTACAATGCACCTGTTAACCTTCGTTTTGACGACACCAATCCAGCCAAAGAAGAGCAGGAGTACGTAGATGCAATTAAAGAGGATATTACCTGGCTTGGTTATCAATGGGCCAACGAATTATACTCGTCCGATTATTTTCAGCAATTGTATGATTGGGCAGTTCAGTTTATAAAAGACGGAAAGGCCTATGTCGATTCGCAATCGTCGGAATCCATGGCGGAACAAAAAGGAACACCAACCCATCCTGGAATTGATGGACCATATAGAAATAGAAGTATTGAAGAGAACCTTGAATTGTTTGCCAAAATGAAAAAAGGCAAATGTGAAGAAGGTTCTCACGTATTGCGCGCGAAAATTGATATGCAGCACACCAACATGCTCATGCGCGACCCAATTATGTACCGCGTTTTAAAGAAACATCATCATAGAACCGGAAATGATTGGTGCATTTACCCTATGTATGATTGGACTCATGGCGAAAGCGATTATATCGAAGGAATATCTCACAGTTTATGCTCCCTCGAATTTAAGCCCCACAGAGAGCTTTATGATTGGTTTCTTGACCAAGTGGTCGAAGTAGGCAAAATACGCCCAAAACAACGCGAATTTGCGCGACTCAACTTAAGTTACACCATTATGAGCAAACGCAAATTGCTCAAATTGGTCGAAGAGAACATTGTTGCAGGTTGGGATGATCCTAGAATGCCAACAATCTCCGGATTGCGCCGCCGTGGATATACACCAAACGCAATCAAGAAATTTGTGGAGACGGTGGGTGTTGCCAAGCGCGACAATGTTATTGATGTTGCTTTGTTGGAATTCTGTATCCGTGAAGATTTAAACAAAACCGCACCAAGGGTTATGGCTGTTTTGGATCCTGTAAAATTGGTAATTACCAATTATCCAGAAGACAAAGAGGAATGGTTGGAAGCGGAAAACAATCCGGAAGACGATAGCGCCGGCTATAGAAAAGTACCTTTTTCAAACGAAATATATATCGAAAGGGATGATTTTAAGGAAGAGGCAAGCAACAATTATTTTAGATTGACTTTAGGAAAAGAAGTCCGTTTAAAAAATGCTTACATCATCAAAGGCGAAAGCGTTATTAAAGATACCGAAGGCACTATTGTTGAAATTCATTGTACCTATTCTGAAGACACTTCCAAAGAAGTGAAAGGCACTTTGCACTGGGTTTCCATCAAACATGCCATAAAGGCTGAAGTTAGGGAGTACGATAGGCTGTTTATGGAAGAAGCTCCAGATGCGCATCCTGAAAAGGATTTCATGGAATTTTTGAATCCTGAATCTTTGAAAATAGTGACCACTTATGTTGAGCCCAGCTTAAAGGACGCAAAAGCAGGAGAGCGGTTCCAATTTCAACGCATCGGCTATTTTAATATTGATGAAGATTCAACATCAAACCATTTGGTCTTCAACAAAACAGTTGGGTTGCGCGATTCTTGGGAAAAGCAAAAGCCTGTAGTAAAGTACAATCAAAATCAACCCAAACCACAAAATAATCAGCCGCAACGAAAGGCGATTGATATCATTCAGCAATTGGGAAAAAAATACACCAACCTGCCGGAAGAAAAACAACTAAAAACAAAATCAGAGATTCAGGAACTGGCTAAAAATGTGTCTTATGAAGAACTTCAACCTTGGTTCAACACAGCCGCAAAAAAAGTAGGAACCCGAATTGCAACAATGATCACGCTCGCTGTTTTGTTAGGTAAAGGCCTGCAAAGAAATTCTGAAATTGATGAATTTGTTCAAAGTGGCATTGATGACTCTGATACGCTCTTGCAAACTGAAGCGAAGGCCATTTAAAGTATTTCCATAAAATTTTTTAAAACCTCAATGTCAGCATATTGAGGTTTTTTTGTACATTTAATCAACTAACTAACACAATTAATCATATGGAAATGAACTTTTTGGCCATAGCAGTGGCCGCATTGTCAACACTGGTTGTTGGCTTTATTTGGTATCACCCAAAAGTGTTTGGAACTGTTTGGATGCACTCCACCGGACTCGAAGAGGAAGAATTAAAAAAAGGGAATATGCTCAAAATCTTTGGATTGACCTTTATTCTTTCCTTGATGATTGCAGTAGTGATGCAAGTTTTTTCGATACATCAAATGAGCGTCTATAGTTTAATTGGTGGACGAGTAGATGAAAACACTTTGCCGTCATTTCATGTATTTATGGATGATTATGGAATGGTTTATAGAACCTTTAAGCATGGTGCATTCCATGGCTTTTTCGGCGGATTGTTTTTTGCCTTGCCACTTGTGGCCATCAATGGATTATTTGAACATAAAAGCGCAAAATACATTTTCGTCAATGCGGGTTATTGGGTTATTTCCTTAACGCTCATGGGCGCTATTGTTTGCGGTTGGGTATAAAATATTCCTTACTTTTACACAAAAGACTGAATCATTGTATTCAGTCTTTTTTTAGTTTTAGGTGACGCATTTCAAAATATATAAAACAGTTGATGAGCTTCCAAATGATTGGGATGCATTGGTCACACACGATATTTTTCTTCAAACAACTTACCTTCAAGCGCTCGAAAATGCGTCCCCAAAAACCCTTTCACTTTATTTTATTGGTGTTTTTAAAAAGGATTTTTTAGTCGGAATTGCCATTATTCAGCGAGTTGAATTATATGCCAAGGACATCTTCCGAAGCGAGCCTAATTCTAAATTGAAAGCCTTTTTGAGGGATTCTTTGTCAAGGATTCTTAAAGGAAACATAATGGTGGTTGGAAACCTGATGCACACAGGTCAGCATGGGATTTATTGTGAACAAGAACGTATTTCGCAACACCAATTTTTTAAGACATTGTTTGAGGGAATTCACACATTGAATGATTTCATCAAAACTCAAAAAAATAAGAAAATTAGGGCTGTGTTGTTTAAAGATTATTTTAAGGAAGATTCAATACATCTTGAAGCACAACAATTCAAAAATCGACAATTGTATCACGCAAGTGTTCAGCCTAACATGATTCTTGAAGTTAAGTCTGCTTGGAATTCTATGACCGATTATGTTGGAGATTTAAAACCCAAATACAAAACACGCTTCAGACGCGCGAGAAAGAAATTGAACACCATTGAACAAAGAGAGCTCTTGCTTGAAGATATCGAGCAGCAATCAACGAAATTGTATCGCCTCTATCAAAATGTATGTAACAATGCTGCCTTCAACACATTTGTATTGCCAGAAAATCATTTTTTAAGTTTAAAATTACTTTTAAAAGACAATTTTAGGGTCTTTGGATATTATTTAAAAGATGAGTTGATTGGATTTTACACATTAATTTTGAATAACAAGTCTCTTGAAACCTATTTTTTGGGATATGATCAGGCACATCAATACGACAATCAGTTGTACTTAAACATGCTTTATGACATGATTGATTTTGGTATTGAAAACGGGTTTAAACAAATAGTTTATGCTCGTACCGCCATGGAAATAAAAAGCTCTGTTGGTGCTAGACCCAAAGCAATGTCCATGTACATAAAACACACCAATGTCATCGTTAATTTTCTGCTTCAGCCAATTTTTAAATTAATGAGCCCTGCTCAAGATTGGGAAGAACGACATCCTTTTAAATAGGGATTTTTCCGTTTAAAATTGAGTTAATTGTTTTGTAGAACACTTTTATTTCAGTAACTTTTTTTTTCAAAATATTTGATCAAATGGAAATATCACAAAAAATACTGACCGAAATATCACAAATCACACGAGACATTGAGGAAAATTATCCCGAATTACAAAAGTATTTGGATGAAACACCAATGACACTTCCTGATGCAACCAACAAAAGCGCAGATATGGATAACGAAGCTTTAAAGGATTATTTGGAAAGCCTTAAGGAAATTGTAAAAAAATATAAAGAAGAGCATTAAAAAAAAGCCTTCGAAGCATGAGTTTCGAGGGCTTTTTTAGTGAGTAGATGAGATCTATTCGTTATTCTTCTTTTTGTTTTTAGCTTCTTTCATGGCTTCACCAATTTGATTACTAGCCGTAAAACTTGCTACCATATTGTTCAGCATATCGCTTCCTGCTTGCGGCGAATTTGGCAACAAAATCAAGTTGCTGTTCACATGCTCACCAATAGATTGCAACGTATCATAATGTTGCGTAACAACGATCAATGCAGAAGCTTCTTGTGAATTGATACCTACTTTATTCAACACCTCTACAGATTCTTCAAGACCTCGTGCAATTTCGCGACGCTGGTCTGCGATACCTTGTCCTTGCAATCGTTTGCTTTCTGCTTCCGCTTTAGCACGCTCAACGATTAAGATTCGGGCTGCATCACCCTCATATTGTGCTGCAACTTTTTCGCGTTCGGACGCATTAATTCGGTTCATTGCCGCTTTGACTTGCGCATCAGGATCGATATCAGTAACAAGTGTTTTGATGATATCATATCCATAATCGGACATTGCGTCGTTCAATTCGGTTTTAACGGCAATGGCAATGTCATCTTTCTTGACAAAAACGTCATCCAATTTCATTTTAGGAACTTCCGCACGTACCACATCAAATACATAGCTCGTAATTTGATCGTGAGCATAATCCAATTTGTAAAAGGCATCATATACCTTTTGCGAAATGACCATAAACTGTACGGAAATTTTTAAACGAACGAATACGTCATCTCTTGTTTTTGTTTCAACAATCACATCCAATTGCTGAATTTTTAGGCTCATGCGACCTGCAACTCTATCAATCAGAGGTATTTTCATTTGTAAGCCCGAATGACGGATGCTCAAAAACTTTCCGAAACGTTCAATTATGGCTGCAGATTGCTGTTTTACAGTAAAGAATGAGGAAAATAAAATCAGCAACACAAAAAGTATAACTGGAATCAAATAAAGGTTCATAGCAAAATATTTAAAAGGTTAGAAAATATACACGTCTAATTTAAGTTATATTTGTTGAAATTTCAGTAAAGTATCATGCAAATCAGACAATTAATTTTATTGTTAGCAATCAGTATTGGTTTTGCTACAAATTCTTTTTCGCAGCGCAGGGGTTTGGTCAATATTTCCAACGGCATCGGAATTGGCGGCGGATTAACACAGTTTGACATTAAAACTGACAATTTCGAAACTAAAGCCGGTAACGGTTGGATTGTGGGAATGGCCGCAACGCTAGATTTACCGCACCGATGGTACACTGTCAGCTACGGAATGCAGGTATCGGAAAACAACATGGACATCATGGGTAGATCATCCCTTGTTGCAGCACCAGAACCTCTGGAATATAAATTAATGGCTGTGCAGGCGCAATTTTTGTTTCACGCCAAACTTGCTAAAGATTATCTTATGATTGATGGTGGGCCCATGCTTCAATACAATGGAAAATTGGATTTGAAGGACAGCAATCAGGAGAATTATTTGGTTGATGGTTATAGTGTTTTAATGGCACAGGATGTTTCGGATATTTCCAAATTCAATGTGAATGCCTCCATAGGTGCAACTGTAGGGTTCAATCACTTTAAATTAAGGGTGCAATACATCTACGGACTCACCAATATATTTAACAAACTAAATGATCAAAATCTAGACGCCACACCTTCCGATAAACCATTCAAAGGCAACCAATCGATGGTGGCGTTTATGGCTTTTATTTATTTGTAGGCTCAATATTGTGTTTAGTTGTAAAAAACCTTAAAAGTTAAAGCGTCTGAATCAAATTGTCAATCCTTTGAACTGATTCCGCTTTTCCAATCATAAAGATAATTTCGAACACATCAGGACCCTGCATAGCACCAACCAAAGCCAATCGCAAAGGTTGCATGACCTTACCAAAACCAACTCCTTTCGCACCAATCCAAGCTTTAATATCGGTCTGTAGATTTTCTGTCGTAAATGATGAAACATGACTGATAACTTGGGTTAATTCACTCATTAATTCGCGTGTTTCGCTGTTCATGATTTTTGAAAAGCTTTTCTCATCATAAGATTTTGGTGGCTCAAAAAAGAAGGAGCTCAATTCCCATAAATCACTGACAAAGGTTGCTCGTTCCTTTAACATTCCAACTACTAAAGAAATATAGTTGATATCAATGTCTACAAGTTGGGGCTGAAGCGCTTTAAACTGCTCTGAAATGGCATCGTCATTTTGAAATTGCATATACTGATGATTGAACCATTTAATTTTATCGGGATCAAAACGCGCTCCGGATTTATGTACTCGTTCCAATTCGAACGATTGCGTCAAGTCTTCTAAATTAAAAATTTCCTGTTCGGTTCCTGGGTTCCATCCCAAAAATGCCAAAAAGTTAACCATGGCATCAGGAAAATATCCATCCTCTCTATAACCTCTCGACACATCGCCCATTTCTGCATCTTTCCATTCTAACGGAAATACGGGAAATCCCATTTTGTCGCCATCACGCTTGCTTAATTTTCCTTTTCCTGTCGGTTTTAAAATAAGAGGTAAGTGTGCAAACTCTGGCTTATCCCAACCAAAAGCGTCATATAATTGATAATGCAACGCTAACGACGGAAGCCATTCTTCGCCACGAATCACATGGGTTATTTCCATTAAATGATCATCGACAATGTTCGCTAAATGATAGGTTGGCATTCCATCACTTTTAAACAACACCTTGTCATCAAGTACATTGGTTTCCACACTGATATCGCCTCTAATGATGTCTTTTAAGTGTAAGGTCTCGTCCGGCGGCGACTTAAAACGGATCACATAATCATGTCCAGCATCTAATTTTTCTTGTGTTTCTTCCGCGGTTAACTTTAAGGAATTCGATAAGAAATGTCGGTTGTGCCAATTATATATAAACGTTTTTCCTTTAGATTCATGGTCTTTTCGATAATAGTCGAGACTTTCGGCTGTGTCAAACGCATAATAAGCATTTCCGGAAGCAATCAATTGGTCGGCGTAAGTTTTGTATATATTTTTTCGTTCACTCTGTCTGTACGGTCCAAATTTTTCATTCTTTCCAGGGCCTTCATCAAAAGGAATTCCGCACCAGTTCAAGGACTCAACAATATAGTTTTCTGCACCTTCAACATAACGGTTTTGATCGGTGTCTTCAATGCGAAGAATAAAAGTACCATTGTGTTTTTTGGCAAACAAATAATTGAAAAGAGCCGTACGAACACCTCCAATATGAAGAGGTCCTGTTGGGCTTGGCGCAAAACGCACACGAACGGGTTTGATCATTTTTTTGATGATTTTATAAGCACAAAGATAGAATAGATAGCCCAAACAATAAAGCTTTTAAGGAAAAGACTCAAGATGGTTCCGCTCAAGGCGTAACTGCTAGAGCCAAGAGCCAAGACTTGATTTAATTAGCAGTTAAAGATCTAGTATTGAACTTGAGTTTTAACTTGAAATTGAAAATGAATTTGAAATAGTTAAATTATTTCTACTTCTCACTTTATACTTGGAATTCTGTAGAGTCCTAAATAAGATAGGCCGTTTTGTACATACTCTGTACTTACTTTAATTTGGAATTTGGAATTTGGAATTTCAGGTTTGGGATTTGGGTTTGTCCCGAGCTAGCTCATTGGGAAGAAATCATGTCCCGAGGAATTCGTTTGTTCATCACGGCAAACCATAATGGCGGAAGCATTGCCAATACCATCGAGGTTGGATAGCCATAAGGCATTTGCGGACTTTCGTCATGACAATCCAAAATTTGATACTTTTTTGAAGTTTTATAGTGATGATCGCTGTGGCGTGTCAATTCGTATAAGACAATCCTTCCAATGACGTGGTTGGAGTTCCAAGAATGCGCTTCTTTGACACGTTCATAGCGTCCTGAAGGCAATGTTGTTCGCAACAATCCATAATGTTCAATATAATTAACCGTTTCGAGCAGGATAAACCCTATGATACCAGTAAAAAGCGCAAAAAGAAAACCAGTTGCACCAAAGAATATAAAAACTAGGATCAGATAGGCAAGTTGAATAACCGTAAACCAAAGCATATCATTTTTAATAGAAAGTAACGAATGCTGGCCATTTTTTAAAAGTCGATTTTGAATCTTCCAAGCATTTACATATTGACGAAAAACAGAAGTTATCCAGAAGTCATAAACGGATTGGTTGTAACGCGCGGTTGCAGGGTCTTCTTTTGTTGCTGCGTGCAAATGATGCCCAAAATTATGCTCGATATAAAAATGCATGTAAAGGGCAGGAAGCAGCAAGGCTTTTCCAATAAAACGCTCGTTGGTGGTTTGTCTGTGGCCCAATTCATGAGCAACATTAATACCGTTGACACCCAATACAATCCCGACAGAGACTATCAATCCAATTAATTCGTAAGTCTCCAACGGAGTGAATGAAACTGTAATGAGCGACCACAAGACCAAAGCATACACTATGGGCAAATTTAAATAGAGCAGCCAATCAAAAAGTTTGTTCTTTAAACGATTTTGCGCGTCTTCTTCTGAAACATTTTTGGAATCTATCGGAAAAATCAATTCCAATATAGGAATGAACACAAAAGCATAAACAGGCGTCAAAAACACATAAACACCTTGAAAATTTAGCCCTATAAAGGCCATCAAGGGAATAGAGAATGCTGTTAAATATTTTAAATCTTTCATCGAAAAATTTATTTTTTTGATTGAGCCTAAAAGGGAAAAATTTCTTGTTTTGATGAGGAACAGCATCAATTCTTCGAAATTAACACAACCTTATCAAATTTAGACAATTATACATTAAAATAAAATTGTAGTTTAGTAAGTTAAATTAAATAATGTTGAACAACTTCCAAATCATACAAATCAAACTAGAGCAATTCATCAAGCGTTATTATACGAATGAACTGCTTAAAGGCACCATTTTGTTTTTCGCCATTGGACTTTTGTATTTTCTCTTTACACTTTTTGTGGAGTATGTTCTTTGGCTCAATCCAACTGCAAGAACGCTTTTGTTTTGGGTGTTCGTGTTGGTTGAAATGGCACTGTTTGTAAAGTTTATTGCCATACCATTGGCAAGATTGTTTAAACTTCAAAAAGGAATTGATTATGAAGATGCTTCCAAGATTATTGGGAAACATTTTCCAGAGGTCAATGATAAATTATTAAATGTCTTGCAGCTTAAGAACAATTCAGAGCAATCGGAACTTCTTTTGGCAAGTATCGAACAGAAATCTGCCGAGCTGCAGCCTGTGCCGTTTAAGTTGGCCGTCAATTTCAATAAGAACGTTAAATATCTAAAATACGCGGCCATTCCTTTGTTGGTGTTGCTGTTGTCTTACTTCACTGGTCATTTCAATTTATTTAGCGACAGTTACGAGCGTGTGGTCAATTATAAAACAGCTTATGAACCACCAGCGCCCTTTCAGTTTTTTGTCGTGAATGAAAACCTTCAGGCCATCGAAAACAAAGATTATACCTTGTTGGTCAAAACCGCAGGAAGTGTTATTCCAGAAAATGCACAAATTCAATATAATGGAGAAACCTATTTCTTGCAACAATCATCTCCTGGTCAATTTGAATATGTGTTCACGCAACCCAAAAAGCCTGTAGAATTTAGGCTTTCGGCAAATTCGGTAAACTCAAAAAGTTATACGCTAGATGTAGTAAACGTTCCAACATTAGTGAATTTTGAGATGTTTTTAGATTATCCGGCGTATACCAATAAGCAGGATGAAGTTTTAAAGAGCACTGGAAGCACCACGGTTCCTGAAGGCACTAACGTTATTTGGAAAATAAAGACACGTTCCACCAATCAGGTGTCGATGTATGCACAAGATTCCATTCAATTTGAGGATAAGTCCGATGGCAATTTTGAAGCTTCAAAACGGTTGTATCAAAATTTCGACTACAATATCGCCACAAGTAATGAGAAACTGAAGGATTACGAAAACTTGGCTTTTTCTATCAACGCCATCAGGGATGGGTATCCAGAATTGAACATAAAAATGGAAAAAGACTCACTCGATAACCAAACACTCTATTTTTATGGCCAGGCGAGCGATGATTATGGTTTGAGCAAGTTGCAATTAGTATATTATCCATCCAATAACGAAGAGCAAAAGTCAATTCAAAAAATGCCAATCGCAGCAGGTAATTTTGATGAATTCGTTACAGCATTTCCCAATAATTTGGAATTGGAAGAGGGCGTCAATTACGAGTTGTATTTTCAAGTATTTGATAACGATGCCATTCACAATTATAAAAGCACAAAGAGTAATATGTTTACTTATAGGAAATTAACTCAAAGTGAGGAAGAAGACAAGCAATTGATGGAACAAAATGAAACCATCAAAGACATGGGCAAATCGTTTGACAAGCTTAAAGAACAAGAAAAGCAACTTAAGGAATTATCCAAAACTCAAAAGGAAAAGAACGAACTCAATTTTAATGATAAAAAGAAGTTTGAAAATTTCCTGCAGCGCCAGAAGCAACAGGAAGAGATGATGCAAAACTTCAATAAGAAGTTAAAAGAAAACCTTGAAAACTTTCAACCAGAAAATCAACAGAAAGACGAATTTAAGGAAGATTTAAAAGATCGATTAAAGGACAATGAAGAACAGCTCAAAAAGGACGAAAAGCTTCTGGAAGAGTTAGAAAAGCTTCAAGATAAAATCCAAAAGGAAGAGTTGAGTGAAAAGCTAGAAGAACTTGCCAAACAAAATAAAAATAAGCAGAAGAGCCTCGAACAGTTATTGGAGCTAACAAAACGCTATTATGTCGCAAAGAAAGCCGAAAAAATTCAACAAGATTTAAACAAATTAGCAGACGAGCAAGAAAAACTTTCAGAGGAAAAAAAAGAAAATAACACTAAAGAATCACAAGAAGAGCTCAATAAAAAGTTTGAGGATATTCAAAAGCAAATGGACGATCTCCAAAAGGAAAACAAGGATTTAAAAAAACCGATGGACATTCCTCAAGACAAAGAGACTGAAAAGGAAATTGAAAAAGATCAACAAGAGGCCACGGATGAATTAGAAAAGAAAGAAGAAAGCGAAGAGAAAAACGATAAGGAAGGCGCACAACAAAAGCAAGAAAATGCACAGAAAAAGCAAAAACAAGCTGCCAAAAAAATGAAGGAGATGAGCGGCGAAATGAAACAATCCATGATGTCTGGCGGTGGCGAACAATTACAGGAAGATGCAGCGATGTTGCGTCAAATTTTGGATAACTTGGTGCTGTTTTCTTTTGATCAGGAAAATTTGATGAATCAGTTTAGGAGTATTCAGATCAACAACAACGAATATGGAAAGTTTCTCCGTAAACAGAGCAGTCTTCGAGAACATTTTGAGCATATCGACGATAGCCTTTTTGCCTTATCGCTTCGACAGCCCATGATTTCGGAACAGGTCAATTCTAAAATTACTGACGTGTTTTTTAATATAGACAAATCTTTGGGTCAGTTATCCGAAAACCAGTTGTATCAAGGCGTTTCCGCGCAACAATATACCATTACCGCAACCAATGATTTGGCTAACTTTTTAAGTGATGTATTGGATAATATGGAATCTCAAATGAACCAAGGAATGGGTCAGGGACAAGGCAAAGGAAAAGGAATGGGTCAAGGTCAAGGCGGAGACACGCAACTTCCTGACATTATTATGAGTCAGGAGGAATTAAACAAACAGATGGAGGAGGGAATGAAAAAGGGCGAAAGCGGCAAACCAAAAGAAGGCCAAGGCCAAAGTAAAGGCGAAGGTGGTGACGGCAAGGAAGGAGAAAACGGAAAAGCGAAAGGTCAAGGCAAAGATGGAAAAGACGGCAAGCAGGACGGCGATGGCGAAGGCTCCAATGAGGAATTAAATGGCGAGTTGTACCGAATATATCAACAACAACAACAATTGCGTCAAGCATTGGAGAATAAGCTTGGTGAAGCCGGTAAACAAGGAGAAGGAAAGATGCTATTGGATAAAATGGAAGAAATTGAAATGGACTTAATCAATAAAGGGTTTACGAATCAAACGCTTCAGAAAATGATGGATTTGCAGCATCGACTTTTAAAATTGGAGAATGCCAGCTTTTTGCAGGACGAGGACAACAAACGCAAAGCGGAAAGCAACGCCAAGAAATTCAATAACGATAGTAATGATCAAATACCCACCGCAAAGGAATATTTTAACACGACAGAAATATTAAACAGGCAAGCATTACCTTTGCAGGAAGTTTATAAAAAGAAAGTACAGGAGTATTTTAAAAAGGAAAATGATCAGCTTTAATTACGAAACCGATTTTCAACTTCAAAATGAATTGCAATTGTTAGAATGGATTTCTTCGGTGATTACTTCTGAAGGATTTAAGGAAGGTGAGATCAATTATATCTTCTGTTATGATGACTACCTCCACAAGCTGAATCTTGAGTTTTTACAGCACGATACGTTGACGGACATCATTAGCTTCGATTATACTCTTGGAAAGTTGATCAATGGTGATATTTATATCTCTATAGAAAGGGTTAAAGATAATGCAACTGATTTCAATGTTGATTTCTTGTCAGAACTCAATCGCGTCATGATTCACGGTATCCTCCATTATTGTGGCTATAAGGATAAGACCGAAGCCGATGAAAAGAAGATGCGATCGAAAGAAAATTACCACATAGCGCAATTCGTCTAATATTCGGGAAATCAACGTATATTTGCAAATTCAAAATTTAGATAACAACAAATGTTCCACGTGGAACAACGACAAAGATGTTTAACGACGTATACGATGTAATAGTTGTAGGTGCAGGTCACGCAGGAAGTGAGGCCGCTGCGGCTGCTGCAAATATGGGAAGCAAAACCCTGCTCATCACCATGAGCCTTCAAAACATTGCCCAAATGTCTTGTAATCCTGCCATGGGAGGCGTAGCAAAGGGACAGATTGTCCGAGAGGTCGACGCATTGGGAGGGCAGTCGGGAATCGTAAGCGATCGAACGATGATCCAGTTTAGAATGCTGAATCGATCAAAAGGACCAGCCATGTGGAGTCCAAGATGTCAGAGTGACCGCACGCTCTTTGCTCTGGAATGGAGGCAGATTTTGGAGTCGACTCCGAATGTTGATTTTTGGCAAGATACCGTAACTGAAATTATTGTAAAACAAGGTAGGGTGGGAGGTGTGAAGACAGGTCTCGGATTGGAAATAAATTCAAAGGCAGTTGTGCTGACCAATGGAACCTTCCTCAATGGCCTAATTCATATAGGTGAGAAAAACTTTGGCGGAGGAAGAAGTGGGGAAAAAGCAGCAACCGGGATCACTGAACAACTTATCACGCTAGGTTTTGAATCGGGCCGGATGAAAACAGGTACCCCCCCTCGGGTAGATGGCCGTACTCTTCGCTATTCGCAAATGGAAGAGCAAGCAGGGGATGAGGAACCCGGCAAATTCTCCTACACCGATACCCCCAGGCTGGCGAAGCAGAGGAGTTGCTGGATAACCTACACCAACGACAAGGTACACGAAGTGCTTAAGACTGGCTTTGATAAGTCGCCCATGTTCTCAGGCCGTATCAAGGGATTAGGTCCACGATACTGCCCGTCGGTGGAGGATAAAATCAACAGGTTTGCAGATAAAGATCGTCATCAGATTTTTGTGGAACCAGAAGGATGGAATACTGTGGAGGTTTATGTGAATGGATTTTCCACCTCGTTACCAGAGGACATTCAGTACAAGGCACTGAAAGAAATTCCAGGCTTTGAAGACGTCCGGATGTTCCGACCAGGCTACGCGATTGAATATGATTATTTTCCCCCAACGCAATTGAAGTTGACGCTGGAGACGCACCTGGTAGAGAACTTATATTTCGCTGGGCAAATTAACGGTACTACAGGATATGAGGAAGCAGCCTGTCAGGGATTAATGGCCGGCATCAATGCACATCGGAAAATAAAAGAAGAAACGGCCTTTGTCTTGAAAAGATCAGAGGCATATATCGGCGTATTAATAGACGACCTGGTCAATAAAGGTACAGAGGAACCCTATCGAATGTTTACCTCAAGGGCGGAGTACCGTACCCTGCTCCGACAAGACAACGCCGATATCCGTCTTACCGAAAAGAGCCACGCCATCGGATTGGCAGATGACCAACGCCTGCAAAATGTGAAACAGAAAATTGCCCAGACCTACTCGTTGATACAATATTTAATGCAAATTAAGGTATCTCCCGAGGAGGTAAACGGTCAATTGGAAACTCACCATACTTCGTTGATTAGGGATAAGACGTCACTATGGCAACTATTGAAAAGACCCCAACTAAGTATCCGAGAGATAAGAGGAATGAGTCCAGAGCTTTCCGATCGGATGAAGGGATTGACCGAGGATGCTATCGAGCAGACGGAAGTACATGTAAAGTACGATAGCTATATTGAGAAGGAGCGGCTGATGGTAGAAAAAATGAACCGCATGGAAGACCTGACAATCATAGCTTCCATCAACTATGATAAGGTACCTGCCCTGTCCTTCGAGGGAAGGGAAAAACTCAAAAAATCAAAGCCTCAAACGATCGGACAAGCCTCACGGATTAGCGGAGTAAGTCCGTCCGATATTTCAATCCTTATGATTCACCTGGGAAGATGAGTGCAGGATTGGAAACTTTGGACAGATGCCCAGTTTGCGGGGGAGAACAATTTGATTTGGCCTTACAAGCCAGGGACAATACGGTTTCGAGTGAGACATTTAAGGTAGTTCGCTGCAAAAGTTGCGCCTTTCTGTTTACGAATCCCCGGCCGTCGGTATTAGCAATTGGGAAATATTATGAGTCAACGGATTACATTTCCCATCACGACGAGGGCAAGGATTTAATGAGTAGGGCATACAGCTGGGTTCGTCAATACACTACCCAACAGAAGATAAGGCTCCTTGAAAAATTAAACGGGCATACGGGATCACTTTTGGACATAGGCAGCGGTACCGGCTATTTTCTATCGCAAGCCAAAGCCGCTGGCTGGAAAGTAACAGGTACCGAGCCCAATGCCGAAGCCCGAACTGCTTCCAAAAGTAGGGTAGGGGAGGCGGTACATGAAAGTATATGGGAACCTGTTTTGACTGCTAACACCTATGACGCTATTACCATGTGGCACGTACTGGAGCACGTACATCTTCTCAACGAAACATTCGACTGGTTGCATGAGCACCTGAATCCGAAGGGTAAACTAATCATAGCTGTTCCAAACCCAGAATCAGGAGATGCCGGTAAATTCAAAGAACATTGGGCAGCGTATGACGTACCACGCCACCTGTACCATTTTACCAAAAAGTCAATGACACAATTAGCCGAAGCACACAACTTTGAAGTTGAGCAGGTGATGCCGATGTGGTTTGACTCTTATTATGTGTCGTTGTTAAGCAGTCGCTACGCACAGGGAAAAACGAATGTACCCCAGAGTTTGTGGGAAGCTACCCGATCGAATTGGAACGGACGCTCTTCCACCAACGTCAAACCCAATACATCAAGTTTGATCTATATTTTGGGAAAAGCCTGATCCTGTAAAAAAATGCCAAACCCCCAATGCCCTA
>JBGTCT010000178.1:0-2999 GCA_041748695.1 Aquaticitalea sp.
TGTGTCCTGTAATTCTGTGAAATGGCAAAACTTTGACAAGACAGAATTATGATGATAATTAGAAGAAGTTTTTTCATAAATTATTTGTTGTAACATAGCTGCCAACTGTGGCTGTCAATTGCTTACTTTTTTTCATTCCCACTCAATTGTGGCGGGTGGTTTTGAGCTAATGTCATACACTACTCTATTAACGCCTTTTACTTTATTTATTATTTCATTTGAGGTTTTTTGCAAAAACTCGTACGGTAAATTTACCCAATCTGCCGTCATTCCGTCGGTGCTCTCAACAGCTCTAAGAGCAACACATTTTTCATATGTTCGTTCGTCCCCCATCACACCCACACTGTTCACTGGCAACAAGATGGCCCCCGCTTGCCAAACTTTGTCATACAGATTCCATTCACGCAAATTGTCGATAAAAACCGCATCCACTTCCTGTAATATACGAACTTTTTCGGCTGTTATGTCCCCCAAAATCCGAATTGCCAAACCAGGACCCGGAAAGGGATGTCGGCTTAGAATGTTGGGATCCATTTCCATGGTCGCACCCACTCTTCGCACTTCATCCTTAAACAAAGCCTTTAACGGTTCGACGATTTTCAGTTTCATAAAATCGGGTAATCCTCCAACGTTATGGTGACTTTTAATGGTCGCACTTGGGCCTCCTGTTGCAGAAACACTTTCAATGACATCAGGATAAATAGTACCTTGAGCCAACCATTTGACATCTGCAATACGATGTGCTTCATCATCAAATACCTCAATGAACACGCGACCTATGGCTTTTCGTTTTAGCTCTGGATCGCTCAATCCCGCAAGTGCTTCCAAAAAGCGTGCCGAAGCATCGACACCTTTAACATTGAGTCCCATGCCTTCATATTGTTTCAAGACGCTCTCGAATTCGTTCTTACGTAACAGTCCGTTATTGACAAAAATGCAATATAGATTTTTACCGATAGCCTTGTGCAGCAAAATGGCGGCAACAGATGAATCAACACCTCCCGACAAACCAAGAACTACTTTATCATTACCAATTTTTTCCTGAAGTGCTTCAACCGTTTCTTCAACAAAGGATTGTGGTGTCCAATCTTGATTGACATCCGCGATATGTACGAGAAAGTTTTCTAGTAATTGTTTGCCATCGATCGTATGATAAACTTCGGGGTGAAACTGCAATCCGTAGGTCAATTCGCCTTCAATTCTATAAGCCGCATTTTCCACATCTTTTGTGCTTGCAATGAGTTCACCGTGGATTGGCAATTCTTTTATTGTATCACTATGACTCATCCAGACTTGGCTACCAGCATCGATATGATTAAAAAGAGGTTCTTCTACCTTTACAAAAGACAAATTAGCCCTTCCATATTCCCGCGTATTGGATGCTTCAACTTTTCCGCCCGAAAAGTGCGCCAAATATTGAGCACCATAACATACGGCCAAAAGCGGCTTTTTCCCACGGATTAATGACAAATCGGGATGCGGTGCATTGTCAGCTCTTACCGAAAAAGGGCTTCCAGATAAAATGACTGCTTTAAAACTGTCGGTATCGTGTGGTATTTTATTAAAAGGCTGAATTTCGCAGTAGATGTTGAGCTCTCGGACTCTTCGGGCAATAAGCTGTGTGTATTGCGACCCGAAATCTAAAATAAGGACTTTGTTGTGTTGCATGTGCAAAAATAGGAATTGATATTCGAATTATGAATTGTGAAAGTCTAAAATTCACATAAAATATCCAATATTCAACGAACTGACACTGTTAATAAATTCAAATTTCCAAAAACAAAAACTCCCCTTTCAACGGCTCCAATTCCTGTACCAACTTGGAAATAAACTCCTCGCCATATTCCAAATAAAATTCAGAAAAATTCATATTGCGTTCCTGAAGACTTTGTCTTGGAAACAATTCATCTTGAAGCAGTCTAACGCGCTCCAACACATCTTCCAATTTTCGTTTTTGAGCTTTGAGCAAGCGCTGCTCGAGGTTTTCAATCCCTTTGATCTGTTTGGTTTCTTGCGCAGCCACAGCACCTTTAAAGGATTTGTCAGTTTGTTCGGCAAGTGTGTATAAATCCTCAAATTGCTTTTTGAGATGCTCTTTTTGAGGTGTAAAATCGATATTTATCTCGGAAATCTCTTTAGTTATTTTGGTCATTAAATCGTTCTGATTCAAAAATAAATCCTTAATAGATACATTCAGTTTTTCAAGTTTTTCTTGTTGCTTTTTAGTAATGATCAATACCGAATTCCTTAATAGTAGCATTGGAAAGGTAACATTTTGGGGTTCAAAACTGGATTTCAGTTGCAACCAATAAGCAATTTCGCCACCACCTCCAATATAACAGAGATTTGGCAAAACAACTTCTTGATATAAAGGTCTTAAAATAACATTGGGACTAAAACGCTCTGGAAATTCATTGACTTCTTGAAGTAATTCTTCTTTATTCCATCGGATATCCGTTTCCAAAACCCCAAAAATACCGTCGGTTTCAACAATACGTTCGCGCAAATCCTCTTTGACATAAAACAAATTGATTTCCCTCGGATGCACTTGTATTTTATAATTCTGATTTTCTATCTGGCTAATGCGTTGACTCGTTTCTTCAACATGTTTGTATGACACTTGGTTGACCAACTCATTTTCAATATATGGAATGAACATTTGTTTTAAATATTTGTCATTGCCATCAACAATCACCAAACCGTAGATTTTAAACAATTCATTTACCAAAAACCGCGTGGCATCCGTTAGATTTTCATGCTCTAAATAAGCGGATTTAAACAATTCCTTTAATTCTTCCGCATTGTTGGTTTTGTCGAGTTGGGTTGCAAAAACTTCAAACACCTGATCCAACCCTTTTAAATCCAATTCTCCTACAGCGCCTGAAGAATCGCGGTTCCATCGAACTTTTTTTCCCTTAAAATTAAAATAATTGATTTCCTCAAAATCATGATCTTCAGAAGCCATCCAATAGATTGGTACAAAATTAAATTCAGGATAA
>JBGTCT010000179.1:0-1854 GCA_041748695.1 Aquaticitalea sp.
GCTTCCGTTTGCGTAGATATAGAATCCGGTTCCTTTTTGAAAATCGTAACTATTGAACCCAAGATACCCACGATGTTCTTGTGTTGGCCTTAAATTTGGATTTCCCGTAATGGTATTCAACGGATCGGAAACATTCTGAAATGGTTGCAATTGCGAAATATTTGGTGCCAAATTATCATAATCATAATCAATATACAATGACATTTTTGGACTGAATCGATAGTTGAAATTTCCACCAAACTGCAAAAATTCAAAATCGCGTTTTAGGCTTAACTCTGGTCTTAATTCATCACTATTTTCAAGGGTTCTAAAACTATATCCAGATTCAAAGCTCATGTTAATTTTTTCTGTGTTATATGCCAGTTGAAGTCCAGGAGTTCCCACTATATTTTTGTTGATAAAGTCGGTACTTAACGGTAAAACAAATGTTGAAAATGTTTGCAATTCTTCATCAAACTCGAAGGTGCTCTCTCGATTTTTTTGCTTATCCGTTTCAAAATTATATTTAAAATCCAAAAATATTTTTTTGGAAACCAAAGGCAATCGATAAGTAACATCTGTTGATAATTTAGTGAAGTTGCGTTCACTATCCGTAAACTGATTTCTGATAATATCTTCTGGATCCGCACCAAATATATTGGTTTCCGAATTTAAAAAATCATCTGCTTCAATTCCATTAACTTCATTTCTCAATCCAAATCGTACGAAAGCGCCATTGGCTCCAAAACGTTTGGTAACTTCAATTTCGTTGTTGAAACTTTTCCCTATATTCTCGACAAATGATGAAGTTGTGGATTGATTTGTCAAGGTTTGGGATGCATCCCTAGATGCTTCATCACGATTGAAAGTTGTTGAGGAATTGGAATATCTAAAGGTCGGAGTTATATTGATTAAAAACGTGGAATCAACCTCAACATCAAAACCCAAATTAATGGTATGTCCTTCAGTATCACTTTCAGAATCAGATCCTGAATTGGTAAAAAATCGTCTATCTGGCAATATATTTTCGCGTTGGGTCAAAGTTTCATTGACCGAATTGCTTCCAGAATAAAAATAATCGGCAGAAATATCCACACCTTTTTTAAGTTCATCGGCATAGTTGACGCCTGCATTGTTGGAGCGCGTAATGCCTTGACCACCTCCAAATGTTCTTCCGTCGATGGTAAATGAACCGTTGCTCCCATTAAATGACACACTATTGGCACCACCAAACATTTTCCTGATTTCACCAAAACTAAATCCGGCGGAATTGATATTATTTCCTCCCGCCAAAACGCTAATGCGCCGTTCGTTATCAAATAAGTTGACCATTCCTGCAAATTCATAACGCTTATCGGTTCCAACTCCACCTGCTACACGTCCAAAGACGCCTTTATTATTCTCTTCCTTAATGGTAAGATTTATGGTTTTGCTTTCTGTATCGCCTGTTTCGCCCGTAAAACCTTCAGCTTTGGTTTTGGTATCCATTACTTGGACTTTTTCAATGATTTCCTTGGTCAGATTTCGAGTTGTGATGGTTGGGTCATCGCCAAAAAATGGTTTTCCGTTGACCAATATTTTATTGACTTCCTTACCGTTGATTGTAATTTTTCCTTCATCATCTACTTCAACTCCTGGCAATTCCCTTAATAAGTCCTCTACGTTGGCGTCTTTTTTTGTCTTAAAGGAGGCCACATTAAATTCTAGTGTATCTTTTTTGACAGTTATTGGAGCGCGTGAATTAATGACTATCTCATCCAATGCATTGGCATTTGGCATCCGAATATTACCCAAATTAATCTCTGATTTATTGATGTCGATGTCCTTTTTATAGGTTTCATACCCTATCAAGGTAATGATGAGCCTTAATTTGTC
>JBGTCT010000180.1:0-12346 GCA_041748695.1 Aquaticitalea sp.
AAGCATTGTCTGCAAAAGGAAGGTTACAAATATCTGCTTTTACATCTGCCAATGGCGAATTCAAATCGGTGGTGGTATAGTCTAGGTTCGACATTTGTCGGAAGCGTTTGTAAAAAGCTTGTTCCGGAGCAAAATGCAGTACTTTTTTTTCTGCGGAAAAGAAATCGGTTTCATTTTTTAAATATAACCACAACAAGCGATGACGTTCCAATGAAAGGGTAGAAGGCGAAAGCACGTTGTTGCGCTGCTTCCCATAGCCGTAGGGTAAAAATGATTTAAAACTCCTGCCATCAATCGGATCGGTATATGTGTCACCTTTAAGAAAAAACGCCAATATGGGACGTGCCACATAGCTCAACCGACTTAAGAGTGGTCTTGGGATGGTGTTGAGGATTATTTTGAAGAGTTTTTTTGACACGAATTTCACGAATTTGCACTAATCATTATAGAAGGATTCTTTTATATTTCAAACTATCTTCACCAAAATTAATGAGAAGACCGAGTTTTAGCTTGGAGACTGCCAAATAGTTTAATTTTTGTTTTATGTGAGAAGATGTCAAACATTCAATAGCTTTAATTTCTAATACAATTTTATCGTCAATTATACAATCTGCTTTGTATTGATGAGGTAAAATTTTGTCTTTGTAACTTATGGCATATTTTCTCTCTCTTGAATAGATGATGTTATTGTCCATAAATTCAATCTCCAAAGCGTCGCCATAAACAATTTCGTTAAAACCCTTGCCCAATTCCCTATGGACTTCTATACAAATGCCAATAATCTTATAAGATTCCTCTTTGTAAATTAGATTCTCCAGCATTTTTTTAAAGTAATTTTTATAGAATAGGTTAGTGAAAATTCGTGAAATTCGTGTCTAAATTACAAACGCCTTTTGACGAAACTCATCCTCTTCAGTAGAAACAATTCCCAAGGCTTCGTACACATATGCGAACGTCGAAAGGATTTCTGGTTTTCCGTCAAGAATGGCAACATCATGCTCAAAATGAGCACTTGGTTTTCCGTCTTGGGTGACAATCGTCCAACCATCCTTAAGTTGCTTCACTTTATGGGTTCCAAGATTGATCATGGGTTCTATCGCAACCACCATACCTTCAACAAATTTTTTACCACGCCCACGTTTTCCATAATTTGGCATTTCTGGATCTTCGTGCATTTTTTTACCAAGACCGTGTCCTACCAATTCCCTTACCACACCATAACCATGCGACTCACAATAGTTCTGAATGGCAAAACCAACATCGCCAACACGATTGCCAAGTTTAAGTTCTTTTATTCCAAGGTACAATGATTCTTTGGTGACTTGAAGCAGTTTTTTGGTTTCATGAGTTACATCACCAATTTCGAATGTATAGGCATGATCGCCGTAATAATGGTTTTTGATGGCACCACAATCTATAGAAACAATATCCCCTTCCTTTAATGGAACGTTTGTTGGAAGGCCGTGCACAACGGCTTCATTGGTACTACAAAGCAAAGTTGAAGGGCAATCGTATAATCCCAAAAAGCCAGGGATGGCACCTTGTTCGCGGATATAATCTTCCGCCATTTTATCCAATTTGGAAGTGGTGACACCAGGTTTTACTTCCTTGGCAAGCATTCCTAAAGTTTTTGAAACCACCAAGGCACTTTCGCGCATCAATTCAATTTCTTCTCGTGTTTTTTGTATGATCATTTTATTTTTTTAAAAATGAAAACAAACCTTTTTTAATCTTAAATGCGGCAGGATCGGGAGTTTCTTTAGTTATCATTTGATATATTTCTCCCCAACCAAGAACACCACCAATATTTCTATCATCAATAAAAAGATCTGCATGAATTTTTCGACTTTTGCTATAATCAAATTGTTCTTCAGGAAAGCTTTTGTTCACAGCATAAAAAGTAATGCCATTATCTTCACAAAATTTAACAGCCTCATCTAACTTTGAGCCGTTTCTATAGGTCCATAAAATCAAGCGATGTCCATCTTCCTGTAGTCGTTTTAAAGTTTCGAATGCAAAAATCCTAGCTTTTCCAATTTTTGGAAATGCGTCTTCGACAATGGTGCCATCAAAATCAACGGCTATAATTAACTTATCGCTAAAATTCATCAATACATTTTTTTAGAGTTGCAAAAGTACAATAAATTAATTTTTACTAAATCAGTCTACAAGGGCATATCGCGTCATGATTTTAGGCTGTTCTATTCCGATTAATTTGAGAATGGTCGGAGCCAAATCACTCAATACGCCATCTTTTATGTGCTTTATATCTTTATCCATTAAGATGATAGGAACCGGATTGGTAGTATGTGCCGTATTTGGTGACCCATCAGGATTGATCATCGTTTCGCAATTACCATGATCGGCAATGAGTAAAATCGTGTAATTATTTTCTACTGCGGCAGTTACAACATCCCTTACGCAACTATCAACCACTTCACAGGCTTCAATTGCGGCTTCCATCACTCCTGTATGGCCAACCATGTCGCCATTGGCAAAATTTAAGCACACAAAATCAACTTCCTGTTTTTGTAATTCCGGAATAAGGGCATCGCGTAATTCATAAGCGCTCATTTCGGGCATGAGGTCATATGTTGCAACCTTCGGCGAATTTCTCAAAATGCGGGTCTCTCCTTCAAAGGGCTGTTCCCTACCTCCTGAAAAAAAGAAGGTGACATGAGGATATTTTTCGGTTTCCGCTATTCTGATTTGCTTTTTGTGATGCTTTTCTAAAACTTCACCAAGTGTTTCCGTCAAATTATCCTTTTCAAAAATAATATGGATATTAGAGAACATCTCATCATAATTAGTCATGGTAACATAGTATAAATCGAGTTTGTGCATGTTTTGCTCATGAAAATCCATTTGTGATAAAGCTTCTGTCAGCTGTCGTCCTCTGTCAGTCCTGAAGTTGAAAAAGACCACCACATCTCCATTTTTAATGGACGCAATGGGTTGCCCACAATCATCAACCATTACAATTGGTTGTATGAATTCGTCGGTAATATCATTTTTGTAACTGTTTTCGATTGATTGTGTCGCGTTTGAAGACAATTCGCCAACGCCATTTACCAATGCATCATAAGCCATTTTAATACGTTCCCAACGTCTGTCCCTGTCCATTGCATAGTATCGCCCTGTAATGGAGGCTAACTTGGCATGGGTGTTTTTTATGTGTTCTTCCAAAGCACTCACAAAACCAAATCCAGATTTTGGATCGACATCGCGCCCATCTGTAAAGGCATGAACAAAAACCTTGCGCAATCCGAATGTTTCAGCAGCATCTAACAATCCATTTAAATGAGTAATATGCGAGTGCACACCCCCATCACTCAACAAACCAAGAAAGTGAACTGGCTTGTCATGTTTTTTGGCATATGAGAAAGCTTCTAAAAGGACTTTTTCTTTCCCAAGTGTTTGGTCATTAACCGCCAAATTGATTTTCGCCAAATCTTGATAGACAATGCGTCCAGCACCGAGATTCATATGGCCAACCTCACTGTTTCCCATTTGACCTTCGGGCAAACCGACATTTAAACCATCGGTTCTTAAAGTTGCATGTGGATACTTATTGTATAAGGAGTCAATAAAAGGCGTATTGGCATTATCGATGGCTGAAACCTTTGGGTCTGGAGATAAACCCCATCCATCAAGAATCATTAGGATGACTTTTTTGTTCATTAGAAGTTCTATTTATAAATCCAAAGATAAAGGTTATAACATAAAATTTGGAAGCTAAAACGGATTTAATTAAATGCATATAATTGTTTCTAAAGTGAAGGTTAATAGATTTCGAAAAAATAAATGTCTCTTAACATATTTGTTTTCAAAAAGTTAAAAAATCGTTATAAAACATTTGAGGGTGTAACAGATGTAATTTAATGTCGTCTCTTTGTTATAATCAAAAAACAAATCATTAATTCAAAATTCATCAATCATGAAAAAAACAGTCATTATTACCGCAATTGCATTAGGGTTGTCAATCACAACTTTGAATGCCAGAACTTATGTCGAAGATTCTATGCTTGCAGAGTTGGTCAAACCATCCCCATCTGTGAGCCCTTTTTGCGCATCCATTGCAAAAGGAGATTTTGAAACCGTCAAAAAACTTATTGAATTGGGAACTGACGTCAATCAAAAATCAAACGGATTGACTCCAGCTATGTACGCTGCGAAATATAATCGGGTTGACATTTTAAAGCTTTTGGTTGAAAATGGAGCTAAACTGAATTTAAAATCAGATCTAGGATTTAGTGTTAAAAAGTTTGCCGAATTATCCAACGCAAAAGATGCTTTGGCTTATCTAGAAAGCTTGGAATCTTAAAAAAACCGAGTTTAAATTGCACATCCAGCATTCAAAAAACGTCTTAATTTTTAGGACGTTTTTTTATTTTAAGGAATTTAGTTCACTTCCAGAAACAACTTCATATGGCTCTTTACCATGTTCAAATATGCGAGAAGGCAAATTCCCCTTCAGAATGATGGACGAGTCCTTAACCTCCAACCAACTTCCTTCACGCAATCCAATTACAGGTTGTGTATTAAACTGATGAAATTCCTTGAGTCGGGTTTCGCGAGTTTCGCCTTTATGAGTGCTGTTGAGATCCGGATCGAGATAATGCGGATTGATATTAAAAGGAACCAGCCCCAGAGTTTTGAAACTTGGTGGGTATATTATGGGCATGTCATTGGTCGTATTGATGGTAAGGCCACAAATATTGCTGCCAGCACTGGTGCCAAGATATGGCGTGCCCTCATTTATGCAAGTTCTTAAAGTTTCAAGCAGATTGTATTTGTATAATTGATTTACCAACACAAAGGTGTTACCACCTCCCGTAAAAATTCCTTGAGCTTCTTTTATGGCTTCAATAGGGTTGTAAAACTCATGGATGCCTTTCACATTTTTCCCGATTTTATTAAAAGCTTCGCTTGCCTTGCTTGTATAATCTTCATGGCTTATCCCACTGGGCCTAGAATAGGGAATAAATAAAATCTCTGAAGCATTTTTAAATAGCACCTTCAAATCCATTAGAATATAGTCCAAATAACCACTTCCATGCACTGTTGAGGTGCTTGCGATAATGAGATCTCTCATAACATTTATTGCTATCGTAAAAATTTATTCTATTTTTTTTTGTAAATTTAAGTAATAACTCGCTTTAACAAAAGTTTATAAACTGTTTGAGTTTTCTTTTGAAAAGTTTGTATTATTTTAGGTTATTAACAATTCTACTGATTATGAAGCTAAATTTATTCTTGATTTTATGTTTTTTTCTTCCCGTTTTGACCTTTGCTCAAGATGTAAAACGGATTGAAATCTCCGGAAAAATAGTTGTGAATAGCGAAGACCTCGAAAATGTTACTATTTACAACACTTCCTCCAATAGAGGAACCTTAACAGATGAAAATGGGAAGTTCAAAATAGAGGTCGCTTTATTTGATAAACTCGAGGTTAGGGCCTTACAATTTCAGGAATTTTCGGTCATTATAGATGAGAATATTATTGTCTCCAAAAAGGCTACCATCTTTTTGGTTGAACGGGTAAATAAGCTCAATGAGGTCGTGATTTTGCCCTACGATTTAACAGGTAATTTGATTACTGATATGGAAAGTGTACAAACTTTCAATCCTAATTTAGATGCCATTTATTTCGGAATTGGAGATATTAGTGCTTATGTATTTCCTGATGACTATAAGTCAGAAGTGGATAATATTGCTGCTCGTGGCCCAGAAAATCACATACAATATCAGATGGATGGTGTTGCCCTAATTGGAATGTTATTAAAACCACTTTTTAAATCCAACAAAGATAAAAAGGAGAACGAAATTGAGGATGTAGCTAAAATCCCTACATCCGGTTTAAGAGATTATTATAGTGCACACTATATAATGGACAATTTTAAAATCCCTGAAAATAAAGTGGATGATTTTGTCGTTTATGTTGAATCTCATGGTCTGGATTATGAATTGTTAAAAAAAGGAAAGGAATTGGAGTTTTTGGAATTTTTGAACCAAAAGAGTACGAAATTCTTAAATGCTTCAGGTGGGAAGAATTAAATGGAATTGGATCATTGTTTTCCTATTATATGCAGGTGTTTCTAGTGCACAAATTGTTGTTATCAAAGGAAAAGTGATTGTCGCTGATGAGGAAATAGAGGGTATTCATGTGATTAACAAAACGTCCAGTAAGTTTACAATCACTAACTATAACGGCGAGTTTACCATCCCTGCTAAATTAGGTGATACCATTGTTTTTTCGGCTTTGAAATACAAACCCAAAGAGATGGTGATCCAATCGGAAATCATCAAGTCCAAAACATTGAATGTGTATCTTACCGAGTTGGTGAATCAATTGGATCAAGTGATTGTTGGAAAGTTGTTATCAGGAGATTTATTGTCGGATGTTCAAAATTCGAGAGCCAAACGCGATATTAATTTTTTTGATATCGGCATTCCAGGATACACAGGCAGACCATTTACCCAAAGTGAAAGACGCTTAAATGAAGCCACTACAGGAGGTGGGTTTCTGCCGTTAAATCCGATTCTCAATGCGATTTCCGGACGGACAAAAATGCTCAAAAATCAAATTAAATTAGAACGACTGGATGAATGCTTGTATAGAATTAAATCGGAAATGTCATCATTTTTTTTCGAAAACAATAATTTGGATGAATCCTTAAGAACAGATTTTTTCTATTATTGCTCGGAAGATTCAGATTTTTCAAATATTTGCGGAATTCGAAATGATTTTGGAACACTTGAATTTCTCAAGGAAAAATTGAAAGAGTACAATCATAACCGAAGCCTTCAAAAAGAATAACAAATCAGTTTGGACTGCTTTTTGAAGCACAGAAAAAACAATTACTTTTGCAACTCATTTTGTATTTGAAAAGGAATGCTAGTTTGGGCATTGACCCTCTCTGAAAAATTTGCTTGAAAAGTTCAAAATTAAATTCATGAAATCCCATGATTTAAAAATCGCAATTGATAATCATCGAACTCCTATAAAAATAAAAGAGAGTGAGATAAATACCAATGAATATTTTCCTCATGAGATACCATATGACCTTTAAAAAACAATAAATATCCACATATGAAAGTCATTAAAATTCTATTCATAATAGTTGTTGTTCCATTATTGCTTTCTGCAACACTGCATAAATTTTATGTGAGCGTCACAGAAATTGAATATGTCAAAGAAAAAAAATCGGTTCAAATAATTTCTAGAGTTTTCGTCGACGATCTCGAAAAAGCATTTCGTGAGCGTTATGATGTACAGATTACATTGGCTGCCACCAAAGAATCAAGAGAAGTTCAGCTCTACATAGAACGCTATTTAAAGGATAAAATCGAAATAAAAATCAACGGAAAACCTGCGAATTTTAAGTTTATCGGAAAGGAATATGACAATGATATTGTGTTTTGCTACCTAGAAATTACTGGTGTTGAGACTATTAAATCCTTCGAAATTACCAATCAAGTGTTGTTCGATACTTATGACGAGCAGCAAAACATTGTGAAGCTTAAAATTAATGGCCAAAATAAAAGCATCATCCTCATTTCCCAAAATGATAAAGGTTTGTTAAATTTTTAAGAAGGGCCACTTTTAATCTTCAAATTAATTATTTTTCAAGCTTGTATTTTTAAATTCTACCTAATAATGAGAACATTTCAGTATCTATTCCTTGTTTTTGCATGTGTTAGCATAAACAGTTTTTCACAAGAAGAAAAGAAGCCAGAGCGTAAGCCGGGCCACACTAACACCAACAAATTTAGACAAATGTACAACGAGTTTTCGACGCCTAACATGTTTAGGTCAGCGTCTGGAGCTCCAGGTCCTGCATACTATCAGCAACAAGCCGATTATAAAATGAACATTGTATTGGACGACGTCAATGCCAAAATTTCTGGCGACGAAGTCATTACCTATACCAACAATTCTCCTGATGAGTTAACATATCTGTGGGTGCAATTAGATCAAAATCAAAGAGCTAAAGATTCAAAATCTCCTTTAATAGAAGGTGGAGGTGTTGCTAAAGCAAATTCCGCTTCACAGTTTGCATCATCCTACCTTAAAGAAACTTTTGATGGAGGCTTTAATATTATGGAAGTAAAAGATGCCAATGGAGGTGCCTTGGCTCATACAATCCATCAAACGATGATGCGTATAGAGTTACCAAAACCATTAAAAACAGGAGAAAAATTTTCCTTTGGAATTAAATGGTGGTACAATATCAATGACCATGTAAAAGATGGTGGACGTTCTGGATATGAATATTTCCCAAAGGATGATAATCGTGCTTACGTAATTGCACAATTCTATCCTCGTATGGCAGTCTATAATGATGTCGAAGGATGGCAGAATTCACAATTTTGGGGACGCGATGAATTTGCGCTCCCATTTGGCAATTTTGAAGTAAACATCACTGTGCCTTCCGATCATATTTTGGATGGAACGGGTCGATTAATAAACCAAAAAGAAATCTTCTCAAAAGAGATGATGGATCGTTTTGAAAGAGCTAAAAAATCATACGATGAACCAGTTTTAATCGTTACCCAAGCTGAAGCTGAAGCAGCAGAAAAAAGCAAGGCTACCACTACTAAAACATGGAAATTATATGCCGAGAATGTACGCGATTTTGGTTTTGCAACCTCTCGTAAGTTTATTTGGGATATGATGGCCGTTAAAGTTGGAAATAAGGATGTGATGGCGGTATCGATGTATCCAAAGGAAGGAAATCCTTTATGGGAAGAATGGTCCACTAAAGCAGTGGCAAGTACATTAAAATCGTATTCACGAATGACTTTTGAATATCCCTACCATAAAGCAATCTCTGTTCATGCAGATCAACAAGGAATGGAATACCCAATGATTTGTTGGAATTATGGTCGACCTGATGAAGATGGTAAATACAGCGATCGTGTTAAGTACGGAATGATCAGTGTAATCATTCACGAAGTTGGACATAACTATTTTCCAATGATCGTCAATAGCGACGAACGTCAATGGACTTGGATGGACGAAGGTTTAAACACATTTTTACAGTTTGTTGCAGAGCAGGACTTTGCCGAATGGTATCCAAAAGCGATAACTACAGAAGACAAAAAATACCCTTCACGTCGTGGTCCCGCACCTAATATAGTTCCTTATATGGGAGGTGATCAAGATTTTATAGCGCCAATTATGAGTAAAGGTTTGAATACCTACCAATTTGGAAATAACGCCTACGGAAAACCTGCAACTGCGCTCAATATTTTGAGGGAAACCGTTATGGGAAGAGAACTTTTTGACTATGCTTTTAAAGAATATTCGCGTCGTTGGATGTTTAAGCACCCAACACCCGAAGATTTTTTCAGAACCATGGAAGATGCATCGGCATTCGATTTAGATTGGTATTGGAGAGGTTGGTTTTACACCACCGATTGGGTTGATATGGGGGTGAAGGAAGTTAGTACATATGTTGTGTCTTCGGAACCTAATGAGTATGTCAAAGACATCGTCAAGCAAAGAGGAATGAGTCTCGATCAATTGCCTCCCATGGTTTATATGGTGGAAGAAGGCAGTTCGGAATACAAAGAGAGTATGAAAAAAGGCACCTTGATGGAAAATATTCCAACACTTAAAGAATATGTAATGGATAATTTTACAGAAGAAGAGCGAAGAAATATCAATGAACCAAAATATTTCTATAATGTGACTTTTGAAAAACCAGGTGGCTTGGTAATGCCTATAATCGTTCAATACAATTACAGCGATGGGACTTCAAAAACAGAAACCTATCCAGCTGAAATTTGGAGATTTAACGACAAGGAAGTTAGCAAAGCAATCGCTTCCGATAAAAAAATTATCTCCATTGTGTTAGATCCAAACAAAGAAACGGCAGATATCGACACCTCAAACAATTCATGGCCAAAGAAATTGGAGCAAAGCCAGTTTGATAGGTTTAAAAATGAAGCAAAGGACTGATATTATAAATATTTAACTAAAAAGCCGACTAATTTAACAGTCGGCTTTTTTATTTGATTCAATACAAGTCACTATATTTGTATCGTGATACTACAAATAACATTTTTATTTATCGGAACCACCGAAATCATTTTCATCCTATTTATACTGGTGATGGTTTTTGGCGCGGATAAAATTCCTGATATCGCAAGAGGTATGGGAAAAGGTATGCGTACTTTACGAGATGCTTCCAATGATATCAAAGGCGAGATCACCAAGAGCGTTGATAAAAATGGAATCGACACCAATGTCACCAAGGACATCACTGGCGAAATCTCTAAGCTAAAAGAAGAATTCGAAGATATTACGGGTTCAGTAAAGCGTAAATTGTAAAGGCTGTCGGTGATTCTAAACGCTAGACAGCTGTTTTAAAATATTTTTTTCTCAACCAAAACGACACTCTTACCAATAAAATTAGTGCAGGCACTTCCACCAGAGGACCAATGACGCCAGCAAATGCTTGTCCCGAGTTGAGTCCAAATACAGCTATTGCAACTGCAATGGCGAGTTCAAAATTATTACCAGCAGCCGTAAATGCGACCGCAGTGGTTTTATCATAATCTGCACCCATGGCTTTTGTAAAGAAAAAGCCAATTATGAACATCAAACTAAAATACACCAATAACGGGACAGCGATGATTAACACATCCATAGGAATTTCAACAATCATTTCGCCTTTCAAAGAAAACATGACCACAATAGTGAACAATAAGGCTATTAAGGTCATCGGAGAAATCATCGGAATGAACTTTTTGGTATACCATTCCTCTCCTTTTAACTTCACCAAAATCAAACGACTCATGATTCCCAAGAAAAATGGAATCCCAAGATAGATAGCGACACTTTCGGCAATCGTGGCTATGGAGATATCCACGATGGCACCTTCAAAACCAAAATAGGGCGGAAGGACGGTAATAAATATCCAAGCATAAAAACTATAAGCAAATACCTGAAAAATACTGTTGAGTGCCACGAGACCTGCACCATATTCGCTGCTTCCTTCCGCAAGGTCATTCCAAACCAGTACCATGGCGATACATCGTGCCAATCCCATTAAAATCAGTCCCACCATATATTCTGGATACTCCCTTAAAAAAGTGATTGCCAACACAAACATCAATACTGGGCCAATAATCCAATTTAGTACAAGTGATATTGAAAGGATTTTCGTGTTTCGAAACACTTTTGGTAACAATGCATAATTTACTTTGGCCAATGGTGGATACATCATTAATATCAAACCAATGGCAATAGGAATGTTTGTAGTTCCACTGTTAAAGGAGTTGATGATATCTGGGAATGAAGGCACAAAATATCCAAGCGCAACACCAATGCCCATTGCGATAAAAATCCAGAGTGTGAGATAGCTATCCAGAAAACTTAATTTTTTTGGAGGGGCCATTTTTAGGATTTGAATTGTGAGAACACATAAAATAATTCGGTAGCGATTTGCAGACTTCGTTCTTGGTATTTTTCAGCTTGTTGCGGAGTGTTGTCAAATAACTTTGGATCTTCATAAGTGATCGGAATTCGTTGTTCTGCGCCAGGAATGAACGGGCAACCACTATCGGCCTGCGAACACGTCATAACAGCGGCAAATTCAGATTTCGGATTGAAAACATCATCAAACTTTTTTGAAAAACCAATCACAGGCGGTTCGTTATAGGCATATTTAATGCTGTAAACCGGATTATCGCCAGTGGAAATCGCGTGCACATCAAAACCAAAATTCTTTAAAGTTTCAGCAGCCATAGGAAATAGTGCCGTTGCTTCGGTGCCGCCAGAATAGCAATGAACATTCTCAACATTAAAATGATGTGCCAATGCTTGTGCCCAAACTTGTGATAGATGGCTCCTTCTGGAATTATGGGTACAGATAAAATTAATTCTGATATCTGATTTGCTGTCCAACTTGTTTTTTATGTAGTCTATGAGAGGCTGCAAGGATTCTCTTCGCTCAACGGAAACAGTTTCAACGTTAAATGCTTCAATTTCGGTTTCAATAGTTTTAAATAAAGCCATAATTTAAAGATGTGTTTTTTATAAATAATTAGCAGCACCCACCGCCAGGAGTGCAACTTGCTGATGCAGTTTGCATTTCTGAAAGCTTCATTTTTGGTTTTTCGGCAGGAATGCCACAATTATCTTTTGCCAAACAATCCGTTTGTTTTGAAGTGAACAAAAAATGTGTTCCGTCATAATCCAATCCAAATTTCCCAATGGTTTCGGCTTGATATTCAACTTCAATCTCTAAATCTTCAATGCCCAAAACTTTTTCGGAGAGCTCAATGATTTTTAGTAATTTGTCAGGATGTAATCTGTGGTCATAATCGTTTGCAT
>JBGTCT010000181.1:0-7472 GCA_041748695.1 Aquaticitalea sp.
ATGCGATAAACATTTAATTGAACGTATACCTTGTCCAGAAGATAGGCGAGTGGTTCATATCACGATTACAGAAAAGGGTAAACAATTATTAGGTAACATTTCTGATAATTTTAATGACGAATTGGTCAAAAATATCACACCTGAAGAAGCGCAACTGGTAAGTGATCTTTTAGATAAAATGCGCTAAATCAATTGCTGCGAAGGCAGAAATCTCATGATAACAATTGTGCGCCATGAGAACCAATAATTATGTTTAATTAAAAATAAGCCGCTTTAGCGGAAATAGTATGAAAACAATTGTTCACAGAGCGGCAGACAGAGGTTTTGCCAATCATGGATGGTTGCAAGCCAACCATTCATTCAGTTTTGCCAATTATTACCATCCTCAAAAAATGAGTTTTGGCGCCTTACGTGTCCTAAACGATGACGTTATTGGCCCGAAAATGGGATTTGGAACCCATCCACATGACAATATGGAAATCATTACCATTCCACTCACTGGAGAATTGAAACACAGAGATTCCATGCACAACGAATGGCAATCAGTTTTCCCCGGGGAAGTACAGATTATGTCGGCAGGAACAGGATTACAACACTCTGAAATTAATGGATCGGATACGGAGCATTTGGGTCTTTTCCAATTATGGATTACGCCAAATAAACATAATGTAGCACCTCGATATGGTCAAAAAACATTCAAACCAGAAGATCGAAAAAACACACTTCAGACTTTGGTCACTTCAATGGATGACACTCATGATGAAAGTCTTAAAATTTATCAAGATGCAGTAATTTCCCGAATTGATTTGGAAAAGGGAAAAGCTTTTGATTATTCATTGAAAAGCAAAAATCATGGTGTTTATATCATGACCGTCTATGGAAGTGGTTTAGTTAATACTGAAATCATTGAAACACGTGATGCCATCGGAATTACTGAAACAGAAGACTTTACAGTATTAGCGAATGAAGATTCCAGCTTCTTGTTTATTGAAGTTCCTATGCAGTAAATAAAATTTAGATCACATTGAAAAGCATCCCGCGAAGGATGCTTTTTTTATTTAAAAAAATACGATATTTGTTCTTCCCTTAAAAATGAAATTATGGCAATGAACAAAAACACGGTTTTAGCTTGGGCTACTACCATTATGATAATTGTTGGTATCGGATTGATTGGTCTCGGTGCGTTTAGATATAAAGATGTTGCAGGATATGGTTTTGCTTCAGTCGGCATTGGTTTTTTTGCCATAGCATGGGTGTTTAACGCGTTAAAAGGAAGAGTGTAGTATGAGTGACGATAAAAAAGTGATTTTCTCAATGTCTGGCTTGACCAAGACATTTAAAGGTGCAGACACACCTGTTTTAAAAAATATTTATTTAAGCTTTTTCTATGGAGCTAAAATTGGAATTCTAGGTCTTAACGGTTCCGGGAAATCTACTTTATTAAAAATCATTGCAGGCGTTGATAAAAATTATCAAGGCGATGTGACCTTTCTTCAAGATTATTCTGTGGGATTATTGGAACAAGAACCAAAATTGGACGATAGTAAAACTGTTATGGAAATCGTGAGGGAAGGTGCAGTAGAAACCGTTGCCATTCTTGATGAATACAACAAGATCAACGATATGTTTGGTTTGGAAGAAGTTTATAGCAATCCAGAAAAAATGGACAAGCTGATGAACCGCCAATCGGAGCTTCAAGATAAAATCGATGCTTCAAACGCATGGGAATTGGATACCAAACTCGAAATCGCTATGGATGCCCTGCGTACGCCAGACGGAGATAAAAAAATTTCAGTGCTTTCTGGTGGCGAACGCCGTCGTGTGGCTTTGTGCCGTTTACTTTTACAAGAACCAGACGTGTTATTGTTGGATGAGCCTACCAATCACTTGGATGCTGAATCGGTACATTGGTTGGAGCAACATTTGGCGCAATATAAAGGAACCGTCATCGCCGTAACACATGATAGGTACTTTTTGGATAATGTTGCTGGATGGATTTTAGAACTCGATAGAGGAGAAGGCATTCCTTGGAAGGGGAATTATTCGTCGTGGTTAGATCAAAAATCGAGACGGATGGCTCAAGAGAGTAAAGTCGCTTCCAAACGTCAAAAAACTTTGGAACGTGAGCTTGAATGGGTACGACAAGGAGCAAAAGGCCGTCAAACCAAACAAAAAGCACGATTAAATAATTATGACAAATTATTGAGTCAAGATCAAAAACAACTAGACGAAAAACTGGAAATCTATATTCCAAATGGACCGCGATTGGGAACCAATGTCATCGAAGCAGTTGGCGTGAGTAAAGGCTATGAGGACAAATTGCTTTATGAAGATTTAAACTTTAATTTGCCTCAAGCTGGAATTGTGGGCGTTATTGGTCCGAATGGTGCTGGTAAAACCACCATTTTTAGAATGATCATGGGCGAAGTAACATCCGACAAAGGGGAATTTAAAGTAGGTGATACCGCAAAACTGGCCTATGTAGATCAAAAACATTCCAATATTGATCCTGAAAAATCAATTTGGCAAAACTTCAGTGATGAACAGGAATTGGTGATGATGGGTGGCCGACAGGTCAACTCTCGTGCTTATTTAAGTCGTTTTAATTTCTCTGGAAGCGAACAGAACAAAAAAGTGAAGATGCTTTCTGGTGGAGAGCGTAACCGTTTGCATCTTGCAATGACACTTAAAGAAGAAGGTAATGTGTTACTTTTGGATGAGCCTACCAACGATCTTGATGTCAATACGCTTCGTGCCCTTGAAGAAGGTCTTGAAAATTTTGCAGGATGTGCTGTAGTCATTAGTCACGACAGATGGTTTTTGGATCGAATATGTACTCATATTTTAGCCTTCGAAGGCAATTCAGAAGTGTATTTCTTTGAAGGAAGTTTTAGTGAATATGAAGAAAACAGAAAGAAACGTTTGGGAGATGTGGCACCAAAACGAATCAAATATAAAAAGTTAGTGAGATAGTTTCTTGCTTAATCTAAAAAATTAAAGCCTGCTTCATCTATTGAGGCAGGCTTTTTCTATTGTCTTAACGGATATTTTTAACGGTTGTCGTATAAATGGCTCTCGGTAAAATCCTTATAACTTTCGTCGACATCGGTTTTGAAGGCATCTGATTCTAAAAGACGTTTATTTTCTGCTTTTAATTTGTACATCTTTATTATAGCTATTACAATGAAAATAAGAAAAATGGCGGCAGTTACAATAAGTACAATAGTTAATTGCATGGTACTTATTACGAGACTTGGGTTAGTGTTATTAAGCATTACTTAATTTTTTTTGGATTTGGAATTCAAATATACATAATTTATTAATCCGTTAACTAATTCATTATAAAAAAGTTATCAAGAAATGTGCAATTCGTCGATTATTTTATTCGATAAACGGTCATTTGTACCAATTTAACTGCACAACTTCAATGTTTGGATTTTCATTATTTATCGTCGTTTTAAACTTATCGACATCACTCAAACCGTCTGTTCCTCTATAGTGGTAGGGATATACTTTTTTTGGTTTGAATTCCAATACGGCACTCGCAGCATTATCTACGGTCATAGTATAAGGCAGGTTCATGCAAACAAATGCAATGTCGATATTTTGTAAATTCCGCATTTCAGTAATGTCTTCCGTGTCACCAGATATATAGATTTTTTCTTGACCTAATTGAAGTACATATCCATTGCCTCGGCCCTTTTCGTGAAATTTCAAAGCCTCTGCTCTCAAGTTATACATAGGAACTGCTTCCACTTTAAATTCATCAAATCTTTTGGTTTCGCCATTCGCAAGTACGATTATTTCTTTTGTTTTAAGCTCTGGTAGTTGATCTGCTACTGCTTTTGGAACGACTAATGTAGTATTGGACAAATCCATTCCTTTTAATGTTTCAGGATCCATATGATCGCCGTGAATGTCGGTTATTAAAACATAATCTGGCTTTTGTTGATCCTTAAATACATCTACTCCACCAACAGGATCTATATAAAACACAAGGTTTCCATATTCTAAAACCATGGTGGCATGACTGATGGGAATAATATTTAAGGAATCAGATGTTTCCGGAATTTCTGAAGCATCCGTTGTTTCTAAGGCTATTACTGCTTGTTTCTCATTGTTGTTCTTACAGCTTACACCTATCATTAATATGGCAAGCACTACAAATTTTAAATTTTTCATACATTTTTTTTAGTCCCCTAAAGATAATGACTTTGCTCGAGTTTTTGAAAAATTGTAACAATTATATAACATACGCTACCAATAATTTAGATGGTAATAATTTTGAAACTGATATTTTTTAACGAAATTGCTACACATTAAAAATTTGTCCAACGCTTTACAAATACATGCAATATGTCTGATGATTTTGATTTATTAGAAACGAATTCTAACCAGAAAAACGAAAAAGTGGATGTCAATTGGGGAAAAGCCATTGATACCATGAAGTCCAAACTATCTCAAGAGGATGATCCACAGGTACGCCAAAAAATTCTGAATGCCACATTGGATGATGTCGTTCACATGGCCGAAAAAGACCGATCATCACTGCTTGATGCGATTAAAGACCTTACCGATTATCAGGATGAAGTTGGAATTCTTTTCGAGAAATTTTCGTCCCTTAATGCCAATGAGCAAAAAGTAATAGATGATGCTCAAAAAGCTTTGGAACGTGCCAAAATTGAATTGGAAGACGCCCAAAAAAAACCAGATACCTGGTGGCATAACCTTTGGGGACGCAAAAGCAAAATTAAGAAAGCAGAGCAAGATTTAGTCGAGGCCGACAAAGTTCGGGCATCTGCAGATAATAAAGCGAAGGCCATGTTTCAAGAGCGAATTGAAACAGCAGATGTACAAACCTTGTTAAGCGAATTGTCATTCAAGAGCCAGGCTGCGGTTACACGTCTTAAAAATCGTGAGGTAGAAATTAAAGAAGTCGAGGATAAGCTCCAGGACGCCATTGTTGAGGCCACAAAAAATCATACCAAAGCCTTAGAAAAGAAAAAAGAAGTCGAAGGCAAACTTGAAGAAAACTACGCGCTGCTCAAACAAGCACGTCAAGAATTGGAAGAGATTGTTGACAAACAAACTGCAGAATACGCACAGGCCATTGGTAAAGTGACCACTTTGGAGCAAAAAGTGGAAGAGCTGGAAGGCCTTAAAAATGCCTACACCACATTGGCAGCTTCCAAGGATAGTTTCGTGCATAAGCACAATTTAACCATTAAAGTGTTGACCTCTTTGCGAAGTAATTTGCAAACCCATCGTGCCAAATTAAAGTCTGATACCGAAGAGCGTCTCAAATATTACGACGGTTATGTTGTCGCTTTAAAAGCCAGAACAGATCAAGAATTTGCTGCCATTTTAGAACATTTAGGTGTCAAAACCGATGAGCATATTGGCGCAACACTTGCCTCAATGCATACCGCAAGCGCCAAAGCACGTCAAGAAATGATGGACAATATCCCAGTCCATGAAAAAGTGATGCAAGGAGTTTACAGCAGTTATGCCGAAGCCTTGCAAGAGATTCGTGTCAAAGATGCTGACATTCAAAAGAATTTTGCCGAACGTTACGGTATAGATATGAAAGAGATTTTTGAGGATTATTACAAAGCCGATGCCAACGCACCAGAGGGGAATGATGCAGCAGGAAAACCTACTGGAGGATCCAAACCGAAAGCTGGTACAGACGATTTGTTGTCTTAAAACAATTATGGCATTACCCAAAAACTTTATAGCAAAAAAGCCATAAAGTTTTTTGGTGAGGCTTTCGGCAGTCGCTCTAAAAAGGAGCTTCCAATAGAGCCTCCATCTTTAACGCTTTATCAATCAAGAGAAATTTGTAATTATTGAATAATTTTTATAATTCCAAAAACGGTCCACTGCGACTGAATACTGATACTGAATACTGAATACTTAACACTGAATACTGAAGACTGAACACTGAAAACTGAATGCTATAAAAATGTCCATCAATCAAATCGCAACACCATTAGATTCTGCGCACCTCGACTCAAAAGAGCAGTATGTGTTTTATCACAATATGGTAGATTTTGTTTTAAAGGAACTGATCGTAAAAATTCAACAAAATGCGTTGTGCACACAGCAGGAAGTGTTTTTTTTCAAACAATATTCCGATTTACTCCTTTATTCCATCGAAGCCATGCGTGTAAAATATATGTATGACGATGAAGATCATATGAACGTCGATTTAACAGAATCTGGGTTTCCAAATTATTTAGAGTTCCGGTATTTGTTCAATGATCTGTCACTGCGCGAAAATTATATCAATAAATTAAAAGATGTTCGAGAATTGCAGGAGGAATTTTTAGATCAGCTGCTTCGTAAAAAGGAACCCATCACGCGGGAGAAACTTTTTCAGGCTGCCTCCATTGTCTATTATACATCGGTTGAGCAAAAATATATATACCATCGGTTTGTGCAAGGAAAAATAATTGATGCGCCGCAAGGAAGCTCATCAAAATACATGACAAGCTGGAGTTTTTATGACGTTGCACTCAATAGACCGTTCATTTGTTATATGTATTTTGATTACAACGGACGCGATATAATGAACGAAAAAGAAACACTTTATGATGTCTTAAATACCGTCGCCGACAGACAAATGTCTTTGGATACCATGGCGTATTCCATCGATAGAAAATTACCCAATGTGAGTCCAAAACACATCAAACGAATTGATTTGGGGCCATTTCACAACGTGTTTGCAAAGGATGAAAATCAAATAACACACGCACTTTTAAACAGTATTGCCCTCAAGGAGATACCATTGGAATCGTATGCCATTTCGCTTCGTATCGATGAAGTATTCTCTGGCAGCGAATTTACCGAAGGTGGTTATTTTTCAAAACAAACCCTTCAAAAATGGAGCACAACCTTTCAGCAGAACTATATTTTTGCACCACATCGCATCATTCAGTTATTGTATAGCAAGACACCTGAAATCATGAATTCATTGGCGAAAGCGCCCATTCAGATTGCGGATTTGAAAATCTAGTATGCAGTTGGCAGTCTTCAGTAGGCAGTCTTTGCTAGACTAAAATTAAAATATTGCGGGTTGAAGACTGGGAAATGAATATTTAAAAATGAGTTTTAAAACATTATTAGCGTATCAAAAAGGATTTAGTTTAGCCATGGATATTTTCCATTTAACAAAGACCTTTCCGATTTCAGAGCAGTTTGTTTTATCATCTCAAATAATACGTTCAAGTCGATCTGTTTGTTCATCAATTGCTGAAGCTTACAGAAAACGTCAATATGTTCGACATTTTACAAGCAAATTGTCAGACGCGGATAGCGAAAATTCCGAAACTCAATTATGGTTAGATTTTGCTTTAGCATGTGAGTATATCGACGAAACAAAAAGACAAGATTTACAGAAAAAAAGCGAAGAAATAGGAAAGCTCATTAATTTTATCATGAACAATCCTGATAAATTCGGATTATAAAGA
>JBGTCT010000182.1:0-14074 GCA_041748695.1 Aquaticitalea sp.
ATTTTCAATATGCCGTACAGGAGTCGCCAAATGGACTTGCAGAAGCATTTATAATTGGAGAAGAATTCATTGGGAACGATAAAGTCGCTCTTATTTTAGGGGACAATATTTTTTACGGATCGGGTTTATCAAAATTGTTGCAAGAGAATAACGATCCCGAAGGAGGCATTATCTACGCTTACAGAGTTCATGATCCAGAACGTTATGGGGTTGTTGAATTCAATTCGCAAGGACAAGCCGTTTCGATAGAAGAAAAACCCGAAAAGCCAAAGTCTAACTTTGCTGTACCGGGAATTTATTTTTATGACAATACTGTCGTTAATATTGCAAAAAACATCCAACCTAGCCATCGCGGGGAGTTGGAGATAACCGACGTGAATAAAGAATATCTAAAACAGGGTAAACTGAATGTCAGTATTCTAGATAGAGGCACGGCTTGGCTGGATACAGGAACTTTTCAGTCGTTGATGCAGGCTTCGCAATTTGTGGAGGTTATAGAAGAGCGTCAAGGTTTAAAAATAGGAGCTATTGAAGGCGCAGCGTTTGAAATGGGCTACATTAATGAAAAACAGTTTAGGGATTTGGCAGAGCCACTAATGAAAAGTGGTTATGGTAAAAATCTTTTAGGCTTACTTAACAAAAAATAATGATTGTAAAGGAAACACACTTAAAAGGCTGTTTTATAATAGAACCAAAGGTTTTTAATGATGAAAGAGGCTATTTTTTTGAAACTTTCAATCGGCAATCATTCCAAAAGGCTGTTGGAATTGATGTCAATTTTGTTCAAGACAATGAATCGGCCTCAACTAAAGGGGTTTTAAGGGGATTGCACTATCAAACAGGCGAATACGCTCAAGCGAAATTGGTAAGGGTCATCAAAGGGAAAGTGCTGGATATCGTGGTTGATATTAGAAAAGGCTCCAAAACATTTGGTCAACATTTTTCAATTGAATTGTCGGAGGACAATAAACAACAGCTCTATATTCCTCGAGGCTTTGCACATGGTTTTGTTGTATTGAGCGAGACGGCTATTTTCTCTTACAAATGCGATAATTATTATAACAAAGCTTCCGAAGGTGGCATAATTTATAACGACGCAACTTTAAAGCTTGATTGGCAATTGCATGAAGACAGGTTCATAATCTCAGAAAAAGATCTCTTGCTTCCAACCTTTCAAAACGCAAAGCTATGAGCATTAAGGTGGTGGTCACAGGAGCCAATGGCCAATTGGGAAAAACATTAAAAGACTTGTTTCAAACACATGGCGACTCTATTGAAATGACATTTGTCACAAAATCAGAATTGGATGTGTCTGATAATCAAGCCTTGGTTTCATATTTTGAGCATTATACTTTTGATTACTGTATCAATTGTGCGGCCTATACGAATGTGGATCAAGCAGAAGAATCTGTACAGGAAGCCTTTAAAATCAATGCGGTTGCGGTAAAGTATCTGGCAGAATGCTGTAAAGAACACAACACGACCTTAATTCACATTTCAACCGATTATGTGTTCGATGGCACAAAGAAAACGCCGTATCTTGAAACAGATACGACCAACCCAATCAATCAATATGGAGAATCAAAATTGGCTGGGGAAAAGAACATTCAGGAGACATTAAATCATTTTTTCATCATCAGAACATCTTGGCTATACTCAAGGCATCCAAAGAATTTCGTTACCACTATAATGTCAAAAATTCAAGAGGATGCAGACTTAACGATTACAACGTCACAACGAGGAACTCCAACGAGTTGTATTGAGCTTTCAAAATTTATCTATTGGTTGATTCTCGAAAATAGCCAATATTATGGTATCTATCATTTTAGCGCCAAAGGAGAAGCCACTTGGTTTGAGTTTGCCTTAAAAATTGCAGAATCTTTTCCAGAGTATCAACAGAAAAAAATCACATCTACAGACCTTTTTAAATCCAAGGCCACTCGTCCTAATTATAGTGTTATGGACAATTCAAAAGTTCAAAATAAGTATCATTATCAAAACCACTGGACTGTTGATGCAGAGAATGTTTTGAAAGGCATTCTTAACAATAACGATACACACAAAGGTTAGAAATTACGACAAATCAACTACCTTTGCAGCCTAAAAAATAATCTTAAAAAATTATTCTTTTAGGTATTTTTAATTTAATCAGAATCAAAGCAATGCAAAAAAAAGTAGCCTTAATTACCGGAGTCACAGGACAAGATGGAGCCTATTTGAGTGAATTCCTTTTAAAAAAGGGATATATAGTTCATGGTATCAAGCGAAGATCTTCCTTATTTAATACAGATAGGATTGATCATTTATACCAGGACCCACATGTTGAGGACCGTAATTTCGTTCTTCATTATGGAGATTTAACTGATAGCACCAATCTCATTAGAATCATTCAGGAAACACAACCAGACGAAATTTATAATCTGGCCGCTATGAGTCACGTTCATGTTTCTTTTGAGATACCGGAATATACGGCAAATGTTGATGGCATAGGGACCTTGAGACTTCTTGAGGCCATCCGGATTTTAGGCCTCGAGAAAAAAACTAGGATTTATCAAGCATCCACTTCTGAATTGTATGGAAAAGTTCAAGAAGTTCCTCAAACTGAAACCACACCCTTTTATCCAAGAAGTCCGTATGCCGTAGCCAAAATGTATGCGTTTTGGATTACTGTGAATTATCGCGAAGCCTACGGTTTGTTTGCATCCAATGGAATTTTATTTAATCATGAATCACCGATTAGGGGAGAAACATTTGTAACCCGAAAAATTACTCGGGCAACTTCTAAAATTGCAATGGGCCTTCAAGATAAAATCTATTTGGGTAATCTTGATGCACAGCGTGATTGGGGACATGCAAAAGACTATGTTCGAATGATGTGGATGATTCTACAAGCCGATGAGGCGGAAGATTGGGTCATTGCTACTGGAAAAACGACGACAGTTCGCGATTTTGTAAAAATGTGTTTTAGTCATATCGGCATTACACTCGAATTTAAAGGAGAAGACGCAAACGAAAAAGGATATGTAAAAGCTTGTAACAATCAAGAATTTCAATTGGAAATAGGCAAAGAGGTCGTTGCAGTTGATAAAGCCTATTACAGACCCACAGAGGTGGATTTATTGATTGGAGATGCAACAAAAGCCAAAGAGAAATTAGGTTGGGTTCCAGAATATAATTTAGATGATTTGGTGGAAGATATGATGACTAGCGACATTGAACTTATGAAAAAACAACAATTTCTCAAGGATAACGGCTACATCATCAAGAACTATTACGAGTAGTATGGACAAAAATTCCAAAATATATGTTGCAGGTCACCGAGGCCTAGTTGGAAGCGCGTTGGTGGATAATCTTTCAAAAAAAGGATATTCCAATATTGTCACAAAGACTCATAAGGAACTCGATCTTACAAATGCGTTGGAGGTTTCAAGATTTTTTGAGTCGGAAAAACCAGATTACGTCTTTTTGGCCGCTGCAAAAGTAGGAGGTATTGTCGCTAATAATGTGTATCGTGCGGACTTTATCTATGAGAATTTAATGATTCAAAATAATGTCATTCATCACAGTTATTTAAACGGCGTTAAAAAGTTATTGTTTTTGGGAAGTACTTGCATTTACCCTAAAAACGCACCTCAACCCATGGAGGAATCGTATTTGCTCACCGATACTTTAGAGTACACCAATGAGCCCTATGCCATAGCAAAAATAGCAGGCATTAAAATGTGCGAAAGTTACAATTTGCAGTATGGCACCAACTTCATATCAGTAATGCCAACAAATTTATATGGACCAAATGATAATTTTGATCTTGAAAAATCCCATGTACTTCCTGCGTTGATACGAAAAATTCATCTGGCAAAATTGCTTAATGAATCAAATTTTGATGCTGTTTTGAAAGACACAAAGTTTGATACCATCGATGAAGCCAAAACCTATCTATCAAAGTTTGGCGTGTCCGAAACTAGTGTCGAAATTTGGGGTACAGGTAACCCCAAACGCGAATTCTTATGGTCAGAAGACATGGCAGACGCATGCGTATTCATTATGGAGAATCGGGATTTTAAAGATACATTTTCTGCCAATCAAGAAGAAATTCGTAATACACATATCAATATCGGTACAGGAAAAGACGTATCCATTAAAGAATTGGCAACAAAGATTAAAGAACTAATCGGTTTCAAGGGAGAACTTGTTTTTAATTCTGAGAAACCTGACGGTACCATGAAAAAACTAACTGATGTTTCTAAACTGAATGCATTGGGATGGAAACATTCTATTGAGTTGGACGAAGGATTAAAAACAATTTATAGTTGGTACCAAAATGATAAATGATCATTTAAAAATTGCCATAAAAGCATCTTTGGAAGCCGGAGAAGCCATCATGAAAGTGTATGACACACCATTTGATGTCGAATTAAAGGAAGATAATTCACCAATTACCGAAGCAGATAAAGAGGCAAATAAAATTATAAGTTCATATCTTCTAGTAACCAATATTCCAATAATTAGTGAGGAAAGCACGCAAACAGATTTCCAGATCAGAAAAAATTGGACAAGCTGTTGGGTCGTTGATCCTGTCGACGGCACAAAGGAATTTGTAAAACGCAATGGCGAATTCACTGTGAACATAGCGCTTGTAACCAATCAGAAGCCTATTTTAGGAGTTATCTATGTGCCAGCTACCAAAGTATTATATATCGCAGATACAACCAAAAGAATTGCATTTAAGGCAGTCCTAGAATCGCACAGAGCTTGCATCAATGAAATATTAGAACTTTTGCAACCATTGCATTCTACCTCGATAGACGGCAATCTGGTTCGAGTCGTAGGCAGCCGTTCTCACATGAGTGCAGCAACGGTAGATTACATCGAGACCTTAAAATCCAAAGGCAAAACTGTAGAAATTGTTTCAAAAGGCAGCTCACTGAAATTTTGTTTATTGGCAGAAGGACAGGCAGACGTCTATCCGCGATTTGCGCCTACCATGGAATGGGACACAGCGGCAGGGCAAGCCATTTGCAATGCTGTTGGGATTGATGTGATTTCGCAACAAACTAATGATCCATTACTTTATAATAAAGAAAACCTACTGAACCCTTGGTTCTTGGTGTCTAAAAAATGAAAGACCATTCTAGAAAAAGACATATGGCCAAAGCCATTACATGGAGAGTTGTAGGAACTATAGATACCATCCTGCTATCCTGGATTATTTCTGGCAACCCAATGATAGGGCTCAAAATCGGATTTGCTGAAGTGATTACAAAAATGCTTTTGTATTATCTTCATGAAAGAATTTGGTTTAGAGTTCACATTGTTAACAGCAACCAAAGGCATTTGCTAAAAACCATAACATGGCGTATATTAGGCACTTTAGATACCATGGTGTTGGCCTGGTTTATTACAGGAAACCCATATACAGGACTTAAAATAGGACTCGCAGAGGTTCTTACCAAAATGTTATTGTATTTTCTGCATGAAAAAGTATGGTACAGATCCAACTTTGGACTTGAAACACGAAAAAAAATACCAGAATGATCCAACATATTTTTAAGCAACCCTATCAAATTTCTGTCAATGACCGAAGAAAGGCAAACAAGCATAATTCCTTTTTGTTGTGGTTTACAGGTTTGTCAGGTTCTGGGAAATCTACAATCGCCAATAAACTGGAGGAGCGTCTATTTAAACAGGGAATTAAGACATACACTCTTGATGGCGATAATATTAGACAGGGACTTAATAACGATTTAACCTTTAAATCAGAAGACAGAGCAGAAAACATCAGAAGAATTGCAGAAACTGCAAATTTGATGATCGATGCAGGACTTGTTGTTTTAGCCGCTTTTGTGTCTCCTTATAAAAAAGATAGAGAGAACATAAAAACTATCGTCAAAGATGTTAATTTTATCGAAATCTATGTGAATACGAGTATCGAAGAATGTGAAAGACGAGATGTCAAAGGTCTTTATAAAATGGCCAGAACAGGAGATATAAAAAACATGACGGGTCTATTTTCGCCTTATGAGCCGCCGACCAATCCGGATATTGAAATAGTGACAGAAAAAGAATCGGTTGAAGATGCAGTTCAGAAGATCTTAGATTATATAAAATCAAAATTAGTACTTAACCATGAGTAAATATTATCTCAATTATTTAGACGAGTTAGAAAGTGAGGCCATTTATGTACTTCGGGAAGTTTGGGCACAGTTTCAAAACCCTGTGATTTTGTTTTCAGGAGGAAAGGATTCGATTGTTGTTACTCATTTGGCAAGAAAGGCTTTTCATCCCGCTAAAATCCCATTTGCCTTGATGCACGTTGATACAGGACATAATTTTCCAGAAACCATTCAATTTAGGGACGATTTGATCAAGGATTTAGGACTAAATCTCATTGTAGGATCTGTTCAAGATTCAATTGACAATGGCCGTGTAGCAGAAGAAAAAGGGAAAAGCGCTACTCGTAACGCATTGCAAACAACAACGCTGTTGGACGCTATAGAATACAATAAAGTAGACTGCGCCATTGGAGGAGGAAGACGTGATGAGGAGAAAGCTAGGGCAAAAGAGCGATTTTTTTCACATCGAGATGATTTTGGCCAGTGGGATCCAAAGAACCAACGACCTGAACTTTGGAATTTATTCAATGGAAAATATTTTGAAGGCGAACATTTTAGGGCCTTTCCAATCAGCAATTGGACCGAAATGGACGTTTGGAATTATATTGAAAGAGAAAATTTATCCATTCCGTCCTTATACTTTGCTCATGAACGGGAAGTGGTTTGGAGGAATGATTCATGGATTCCCAATTCAGAATTTTTGGTTTTGGAAGCTCATGAAACAGTCCATATGAAAAAAATACGTTTTAGGACATTAGGAGATATTACGATTACAGGGGGCATAGAATCTGACGCGGATACACTTGAAAAAATTGTCAATGAAGTATCAACCATGCGCCATACAGAACGCGGCAACAGAAGCGACGATAAGCGTTCAGAATCGGCCATGGAAGACAGAAAGCGCCAAGGTTATTTTTAAATTCATACTAGATACCTCAAAAGAAATTACATGATAGACAATAATCAATTATTACGGTTTACCACTGCAGGAAGTGTTGATGATGGTAAAAGTACGCTGATAGGACGCCTATTGTACGATTCAAAATCCATTTTTGAAGACCAACTGGAGGCAATAACAAAAACCAGTAAAAAAAGAGGCCATGAAGGCGTTGACCTTGCCCTCTTTACCGATGGTTTAAGAGATGAGCGCGAGCAAGGCATTACCATAGACGTCGCTTATAGATATTTTACAACTCCAAAACGCAAATTCATCATTGCAGATACACCGGGGCACATAGAATACACCCGAAATATGGTTACTGGAGCTTCTACCGCAAATGCGGCAATCATATTGGTAGATGCACGACACGGTGTTATCGAACAAACCAAGCGCCACGCATTTATTGCATCATTATTGCAGATACCTCATATTTTAGTCTGTGTAAATAAAATGGATTTAGTTGATTTTGCAGAAGCTGAATTCAACAAGGTCATCGATCAGTTTGAAGATTTCTCATCAAAATTATTAGTAAAAGATGTTCGTTTTATCCCAATCAGCGCGCTTAATGGTGATAATGTGGTCAATCGTTCTACAAATATGGATTGGTACCAAGGAGCTCCTTTATTACACACTTTAGAAACTATACATATCAGTAGTGATGTCAATAAAATTGACGCTAGGTTTCCGGTGCAAACGGTATTACGACCTCAAAGCGAATCCCATAGAGACTATCGTGGCTATGCAGGAAGAATTGCGAGCGGGGTATTTAGAGTGGGTGATGAAATTACAGTGTTGCCATCCGGATTTACATCTTCAATTAAAAGCATCGACACCTTTGATGGACAATTAGAAGAAGCTTTTGCGCCAATGTCAGTTTCCATTTCGCTCGATGATGACATTGATGTCAGTAGAGGTAACATGATTGTGAGGTCCAACAACAAGCCCGACGTAGCACAAGACATAGAAGTAATGCTTTGCTGGCTAAATAAAACCCCATCAAAACCAAGAGAAAAATATACAATTCACCATACGTCCAATCAGGAAACGGCTATGATTAAAGAAATTGTCTATAAAATTGACATCAAATCTTTGGATCGCCACGGTGATGATGAGGTGTTGCATATGAATGATATTTGCAAAGTAAGAATAAGAACCACCAAACCTTTAATGATCGATTCCTACCGCGAAAATAGGGCAACAGGAAGTATTATTTTAGTAAATGATGCTACGAATGAAACTGTTGCGGCGGGGATGGTTGTTTAACCTTAAAAAAAAAAAGGGTCATTAAACAATTTAGAAAATATATCATATTACTAACTCTAATTATGATAGCATTTTAATAATATTGTGTTTTACCATAAATCTATTCCAATGAATTTATTAAAAAATGGTTTACTGCTTTTAATGGTGTTAATGTCAATTAGCTCATGTAAAGAAAATTCAGCTAAAAATATTAATAACACTGAGCTCAATCAGCAAGCAAAGAATGATACTAACCAGAAAGACGAACTCTCCAATTTTTCACTGACTGTAAGAGCATTATTTGAAAAGGACGATGTGATTGAAATTTACTTTATTCAGGACAACTCTGAGAATTATACAACCAATCTAATGCTTCTTCAAGAAGTCAAGGGAAGCGATCAATTTCAGGACGTAAAATTTAACCTGGCTCCTGAATATTATCCTTTTAATTTTCGGATGGATTTGGGAAATAATGCGCAACAAAATTTGATCAAAATAGAAGGTTGCACCCTGCAATATGGAAACAGCACCTATGTTATAAATGGAAAAAAATTGCACGACTATTTTATATTCAATGATGGTGTTGAGACTCATTCAGATTCGATGAGTTTTAGGCTGAAAACCTTCAAGGAAGGGAATATCGACAAGTATGATCCATTTTTAATGGGAAATCAAAATCTTAACGACGTGTTTTTAAAAAAATTATGACAAGATATTAAAGATAAATCTATATTAATAACCGGAGCGACGGGCTCTCTGGGTAAGTCACTGCAAACCATATCCTTTCAACACATTCTAAAGTTAAGCGAATGGTAAATTACTCAAGATATGAGCAGGAAAACTTTCAAATGTCTCATGAGTTTCCAGCTTATCAACATCCACAGATACCTTGTTATATTCGGTCTTTAGAGACAAACAAAATTAATTAACCGATTTTTTAGAAGAGTTAAATATCTTGTAATGTCGTTCGCAAAACCGATATGACCATTTTAAAATTGCATTCACATATCATATCCTAACGGAAGATCCTAATTTATTGACGGCAACAGGTATTTTGCATTTGTTTGAAGTATATCTAGGTTGTCAGACCATTCATGGGAGCGGTAGCAGCAACATTCATGGCCATTATAAAGCGGAAATTGATTCTATTTAAAAAAGAGTTTGAGATTAATAAATTTACTATAGATTTGCAATCTTAGACCGGTTAAGCACCCGATTTTTATTATACTGGATCAAAGAAGGATTAAAACAAGTTTACGATCATACCGTTTAGTAAATAAATGAACTAAAATATGAACATTCAGCCTTAATGAGAAGACTCATAATACTATTTTACTGGATTGTTGGCCCCAAAAACAATGTAAGTTTAGTGGAAATCATAAAATTCATTTTTAAACCAACCGTTAAACAAATTGGTCAACGGTACGTTGAGCACATCAAAAAAAAATCTACCATCGAAGTAAAATTCAAGAATGTTCCCAACACATTGTACTGGCCTTTAGAGTTTAATATCGACGCTATATATCAGATAGCCGCCGAAACTTTTGATACAAACGATTGGCATTATTACCAAAAACAACATACTCAAATCGTAAAAGGTGAGATTTTATTGGACATTGGTACGGCCGAAGGACTATTTCCACTAGTAGTTGCCGATACCTGTAGTAAAATATTTCTGGTGGAGCCAAGCAGACTATTCGTGGATTGTCTCAAACAAACATTTGAGCCTTTTAGGGAGAAGGTTGTGATTCATAATGTTGCAGTTGGTAGCTCTGATGGTACTATCAATTTCTCGGAAGATGGCCTGATGGGAAGAATTGGAGAACATCAGCAAAGTACGGTAAATACCATAGACATTAAAAAAATAGACTCAATAATACCTGAACCCCAAAAAATTACGTACCTAAAAGCAGATATTGAAGGGCATGAGTACGAAATGTTAAAAGGAGCGGAATTCATAATTAAGAACAACAAACCCAAGATTGCAATTACCACTTACCACGACGAGAATAATGCTCAAGGAATGATTGACTTGATATTGAGCTATGTTCCTGAATATAAATATTATGCCAAAGGAATTTTTGAACATGGACCCAAACCAGTAATGATTCATTTTTGGGTTGATTAAAAACAATAATTTTTTAACGCCAATTAAATTTACAATTGTAGAGGCATATTTTTAAAAATGAAAACATACCATTCTGTACTGTTAAGTAGAGGGTTCTCAATTATAACTTTATAATAGGGAATTATATTTTTTATATTAGCAGACTTAAAGTTTAAATTCGTCATTATTAAATAGCAGGCTCGAATGAAAGATTATATTGGAAATGAATTGGAGTTATTTAAACATGCCCATAATTGGAAAGATTATTATGGTAAATTTATAAAGTTCTATTTAAAAAATGATGTGTTGGAAGTAGGTGCTGGTATTGGAGAAACCACGCGTTCATTATGCGATGGCACGCAAAATTCATGGGTTTGTGTAGAACCAGATGAAAAGTTAATCAAAGAATTGGTTTTTAAAAAAGAGAGCGGTTATTTACCTTCTTTTATAGAAATTATTTCGGGAACATTGGACAATTTGAATGCTGACCGAAAGTTCGACGCGATTATTTACATTGACGTCATTGAACATATTGAAAATGACAGCGAGGAATTAAAAAAAGCGAGCTCCTTTCTTAAACCAGGAGGTAAGTTGATTGTATTGGTTCCGGCTCATAATTTTTTGTTTAGCGAGTTTGACAAATCTATTGGACATTTTAGAAGATACAATAAAAAAATGTTGAAAGAAGCTGCTCCAAAAGACCTCATCAGAAAAGATTTGCGTTATTTGGATTCTCTAGGATTATCCGCCTCATTAGCAAATAAATGGTTTCTAAAACAAGCGTATCCTGACCTAAAACAAATTAAGTTTTGGGATAATTTCATCGTTCCGATTTCAAAAATTACAGATTTTATCTCCTTTTATAGCGTTGGCAAAACCGTCATTGGCATATGGGAAAAAAAATAAAATGAACAGACACTTAAAGAAAATAATTTGTTTGACTCCCGTATATAATGATTGGGAAAGTTTTACAATTCTTGTCGATACAATTAAGAAAACCTATGCCACTCATGAAAGATATGTCTTTCAAATCGTGGCTATAAATGATGGGTCCTTCGATGAAAATGAAATCTATCCAGTTGATATCCCAATTGAAATAATCAATTTAAAAGTCAATGTTGGACATCAGAGAGCCATAGCTATAGGGTTACAATATGTTTCTGATACTAAGTCAGATTTTGACTATGTTGTCGTTTTGGATAGTGATGGCGAGGATAAGCCAGAGGATATAATCACGATTGTTACCAAAGCCGAATCACTTGGGGATAGAAAAATAATTTTTGCACAACGGAAAAAACGTACAGAGTCATTCTTTTTTAAAATAGGTTATTTTGTTTATAAACATCTATTTTCTGGATTGACAGGTCAAAAAATCAATTTTGGTAACTTTAGTTGTCTTCCTAAAAGATTGTTGCGTAAAATTGTTGTTCAGGAAAGCTTATGGAACCATTATTCAGGGAGTATTATTCAATCTAAAACTCCTTATGACAAAGTTTTGCTAGATAGAGGGAAACGCTATGCTGGCCACTCTAAAATGAATTTCACTAGCTTAATTCTTCATGGCTTGAGCTCAATTTCTGTTTATTTTGATTCTTTATCCGTAAGGATTCTAAAACTTTCTTTATTTGGTGTACTACTATGCTTTTTGGCGGTAATATCTATTTTGTCGGTAAGGTTTTTTACCGACCAATCCATACCGGGCTGGGCATCTAGTTTGATACTAATCATCTTTGGAATTATCCTTCAGTTGTTTTCAGTTACATTGATTGTGTTATTGCTACAATTAAGTTCCAGAAAAAAAATCACCGCACCGAATACAAAGATTTATCTGGATTTCATAGAAAGTGTTGAAAATGGAAAAAATTTATAAGTTTAAATTTGAGCTGCTGGCGTTGTTGCTAATATTGATAATGTTCCATCTTTGTTATGGTATTTCAATTGTGGCACCTTCAAATATAAATTGGCTCATGGCGGCATACCATGATTGGGGTGCGCACTATTTAGGATGGGCATATTTTCAACACGAACCATGGCATTTTCCTTTGGGGCACATTGAAAACTACAATTATCCGTCAGGAACAAACATCGGTTTTACAGATTCCATACCTCTATTAGCGATATTTTTTAAGCTTTTTAAATTTTTATTACCAGACACGTTCCAATATTTTGGAATCTGGTTTTTGTTCTGTCACGTATTGGCAGGCTATTTTACCTATAAAATATTGAAAAGACATACATCAAATCTGCTTTTGTTGTTACTTTCAATTCTTTTGGTGTCTTTTTGCCCTGTTTTGATTTATAGAGCGCTACATCCTGCGCTTTGTGCCCATTGGGTGCTGCTTGCTTCTATCTACTATTATACGCAAAATGCCGATGTTAATAATGTGAATTTAATCAATAAGAGTCAAATTGTGGTACTTCTGTTAAGTGCATTGATTAATCCATATCTGTTTTTAATGGTGATTGGTTTTAATATCATCTTACCATTTAAACTTTACTTTTTTGACAAATTGATAAGCTTAAAAAGAGCCATCGCTTATGTTATAGTTCCCGTTATAGCAACCTTATTTGCTTGGTATATCATAGGGATGATTTCTTTTGGAGCAGGCGATAATAGCATGGAAGTAGAAAATGCTTATGGATTATATGGTCTTAATCTTAACTCATTCTACAATTCAGGTGGATATTCTTCTGTTTTACCATCGTTACCGTTATATACTGGGCATCAATATGAAGGTTATGCCTATTTTGGATTGGGAGTTTTTGTATTGATTTTTATTAGTATGATTTATTTGCCCTTCAAATTAATTTCAGTAAAAAAGAATACGATTAAACATTATTTCTGGTTCCTTCCGTTTGTGCTGTTGTTAACGGCGCTTTCCCTCTTTGCCATTTCCAATCAAATCACTCTTAACGACCAATTGCTGTTTGAGTATGGGTTACCCGATTTAATCCTCAAGATTGGCAATATATTTAGGGCAAGTGGTAGGTTTGTTTGGGTGCTATATTATACCATTTTGTTGGTCACACTCATATGCTTTATAAAACTTAAGATTTCGCATACACTGAAGGTTCTTCTATTGTTTTTCATAGTTCCCCTTCAATTTTATGACATAAAACAGTTTTTGACTGCAAAAGATTATGTTTACGGAGATTATAAAATAAAACCTCTTGACGAAAAAAAGTGGGAATCGCTTTCTTCAAATTTTGAAAGGATTATCACGTATCCACCTTTTGAAAATACCTTGGCCTATGCTATGGACTACCAAGATTGGTGTTATTTAGCTTTGAAAAATAATTTGCCAATAACGAACGGCTATGCTGCCAGAGCTTCAGGTGATGCGAATTTGATTTTTCAACAAAAAATAAAAAAAGATATCGAAGAAGGAATAATAGACAAGAACGATTTTTATGTTATTGCTCCCAATTATATAGATGATTTTAGTCCATTAATATATAAACAACTAGTAAATTTAGGATATATGGACGGATATTATTATTTGTATTCTAAAGAAAACACAAGTCTGGCTTATCATAAATTTAAGCCACTGGAATTGCACAAAGCAGATTCAATATTTAAGAACATTGAAAAATCAAATAAATTAGAACCGATATCCACTCCTTATATTGAAGAGGATAAAATTCAATTTAATATTGAAAAAAACACCTTTA